>JAWOHT010000222.1:0-8327 GCA_046485045.1 Bacteroidales bacterium | reverse complement strand
CGCACATTAGTACGAACAGAAGCAATTGTGGCTGCAATGTTTTCGGCCACTCTTTCAACAAAGTTCAGTTCGTGCTGGCTTAGGGGATTAAATGAGGCTAATTCTATAACACCGTAAAGTTCGTTCTCAGAGATTAAAGGTACAAGGAGAAGGCATTTGGGGTTGCTTTTTCCCAAACCGGATGTAATATTCACATATGATTCGGGAATTTTTGTCATGTAGATAGGCTGACGCTCAATTGCGCAGGTGCCAACCAATCCATCGCCCCATTTTATCTTTTTATCGGCGAATTTTTTTCTTTCATAGGCAAACAGGGCTGTCTGATCGAAAAAAATATAATTGGGATCGTCATTGTTTAGCATATAAAATGATCCCTGAATGGCATTGATATATTTTACCAGCTCTTTAATTACAATAAAAGAGAGATGTTCAAGATTGTCGTTGTTGGTCCTGAGGATATCTCCAAACCTGGCAAGGCCTTCGGCAATCCAGTTTCGCTGCTCATCTTCCTTACGGCGTTTTTCCTGGGCCTCATTGTTTCTTTTAAGGGTATCTCTCAGATTAATGAGCGATTTGCCTAACGAATCAGCATCGCCTTCTATATCAAAAGCTTGCGTGTAATCATCTTCTATTAGTTTTTGGGTAAAATGGTTTATTTTGTTCATTTTACCCGAAAGAAAATCAAGCTGCGCCTGTTTTCTGGAAATATCCCTGACATATTTATTTGAGAAATAATAAGAGATCAATGGCAGGATAATTATTGCCTGCAGAACAATCCAGTGCAGTGGATTGTTTGAATACAAAGCTCTTACCCCTTCTAAAGTAAATTGCAATTCGTTACTGCTTATCAGGTCGGCAGAAATACCGAGCAATGGAAAAAACAAAGAAAGTATAAATGCATATAAGGTATTCTGAAGGACAAATGATCTTTGGTTTATCTTATCCATAACAAGTATTGATGGTACATTTTTAAGACGTGAAATTAAAAATAGTTAATATTTTCCAAATTAATGTAATTTTTATAAAAACAAACCTTAATTTATCATGATGATATTAACATTTTTCAAGAATAATCCAGCATGCGATAGTCTGGAATGATTCTGGTTCAGCGTTTGTAAACCACTGGGGCGATCTGGTCGAGTGGAAGTATTTGATCAGCGGCACCAAGTTTTATGGCTTCGTTTGGCATACCGAACACCACACATGTTTTTTCATCTTGTGCAATAGTATGCGCACCGGCCTCTTTCATTTCGAAAAGGCCTTTTGCGCCATCATCGCCCATTCCGGTCATTATGATGCCAATGGCATTTTTACCGGCATATTTCGCGGTTGACCTGAACAGTACGTCAACCGAAGGCCGGTGCCGGTTCACAAGGGGTCCGTCTTTGATTTCAACATAATACCTGGCCCCGCTGCGTTTGAGCAACATATGGTGATTGCCGGGAGCGATCAGCGCCCTTCCCCTGATCACCGAATCGCCATTTTCAGCTTCTTTTACAGAGATACGGCAAAGGTCGTTAAGCCTGTTTGCAAATGACCTGGTAAAATGTTCGGGCATATGTTGCACGATTACTATTCCCGGAACATCGGGGGGCATTGCCTGGAGAAATACCTGCAGTGCATCGGTGCCGCCGGTTGATGCCCCTACAGCCACAACAATATCGGTTGTTTCGATCATGCTTTTGGGCTGCAAATTCGAAATAATTGCATCTGCCGAATATTTTGGTTCAACAATAACACTTGTTGTGTGCAAATTCTTACGTTTTATCCTGGCCAGCGATGCTGCCTTTATGGCATCGCAGATACGTATTTTAGACTCTTCGAGAAACTGCCGCGTATTCAGTTGAGGCTTTGTAATTATTTCAACAGCCCCATATTCCAAAGCTTTAAGACCGGTTTCGGTACTTTGCGAGGTGAGGCTTGATATTACAACCACAGGTATCGGATGCTGCGACATTATTTTGCGAAGAAAGGTCAAACCATCCATTCTGGGCATCTCAATATCAAGGGTTATCACATCGGGTACCTCTTTAATAATTTTTTTAATGGCAAACAACGGATCGGCAGCAGTCCCCATAACTTCAATATGCGGATCAGACTCCAGAATTTGTGTAAGTGTCTGTCTTACCACAGCTGAATCGTCAACTATCAATACTTTGATCTTATTCATAGTTTATTATATAAATTGGCAGTTGGCGGTAAGTTATTCAAAATGTCAGAGGGGTCGGGTGGATTGATTAATTTGTGTTTTACTTCACCGGTTGCAGTACTGAACAATATTTTTCTGCCCTTTTTACCGCCAGTGCTTGATGAAACAATGGGGATACCAAGTTCATCGAGCATGATGCGGGCAATTTCAATGTTTCTGTCCCCGATATTAAACTGGCTATTAAGTGAATTAAGCACTTCGCCTCCGCCAAAAACTTTGGCTTTAATATTTTCAATATTGCTACCAAGTTGAACCATCTTTTCAAATGTTTTTTTAATAGCGATATTGCCGTATTTGGGCGAAGCAAGTCCCTGTCCGTTCCATAGCGGCAGCATGTAATGGTTCATCGCACCTGCCTTGATCATCGGGTCCCAAAAGCAAACTGCCACACACGAGCCAAGAATAGTTGTGATGAAACACTCTTCTTTGCTTGCAAATATTGTTGAAGGATATAGAAAATGTATATTACCGGGCAAGAAATAACTCATATTCATCTATTCTTCGTCGAACAATAATTCATTACCACTGAAGGTTATTCCTTCAATGTCGCCTTGTGATTCGGGGAGCACAACAATAAATTTAGCGCCCATTCCGGGAAGGCTCTTAAGGGATATTTCACCTCCCAGCAGGTCAACGAAAGCTTTGATAACAGAAAGCCCCAATCCGTGTCCCCTGTTAAATGAATTAATCCCGGAATCGAGTTTTTGAAATCTGTCAAAAATTATTTCATGATGTTCTGGAGAAATACCCTGTCCGTAGTCTTGTACGCTTAAAACCAACATGCTGTCTTCTCGTTTGCATTCCAATTCGATTTTTCCTTCGGTAAAACTAAAATTCACAGCGTTGCTTAAAAGATTGGCAAGGATCAGTTTTATTTTTTGAAAATCAGATATAAAAAACATCTCCTCCTGAATTTTTGAATCAGGTTCGTCGTTTATCAAAATTTTTAGTTTTTTCCTTTTTGCTTCATATTTAAATGAATCAATTACGTCTTTGATCAGGCTGAAGATATCAATTTTTGATATTTCGGGCGAAATTTCACCTGCCTCAAGCTTTGCTGCTGCAAAGATATTGGCAAATTGAAAATCGAGGTTAAAGGTTTCGGTATGTATCAGCGCTACCATCGAAATAACCTTTTTCCAGCTCTCTTTACCCGATTCGAGAATGGTCTTTGATAATGCCAGAATCGAGGTGAAGGGGTTGATGATTTCGTTGCTTATATTGGAAATAAAATGACTTTTCATTGCCTCGGCTTCCGAAAGTTTGTTGTTTACCTTTGTGAGAATTTTATTCAGCCGGGTTAATTCATCAAGGTTCTTTTTGTTCTCCTCAAACCTTTTTTTCAGTTCATTTATCAGGTCTTCGTCAGATAGTCGTACCATAATTATAATCTTTATTTAAAGTCTTTTAAACACAGTGGGCTGCAAATGTTTAAGCGGCAGGTCGAGGCCGGTAACAGATTCGGAATGTCCCAGAAAGAGGTAGCCGTCCCTTTTTAGCCGTAGGCATATTTTTGAAAGGATGTCCTGTTGAACTTCACGGTCAAAATAAATCAATACATTCCGGCAGAAAACCGCATCGTAGGTATCTGGAGTGTTATATCTCTCGCTAATAAGATTAAGCCTTTCAAACATAATCTTGTTGCGCAACCCGGGTATAATTCTCACCTTCTGATCTTCTCTGTTCTTACTTCTCAAGAAATATTTCTTTTTAAAGGTCAGAGGCACTATTTCAATTTTTTCTTCCTTGTATATAGCGTCTACTGCCACTTTTAACATTTTTGTCGAGATGTCGGTAGCGTATATTGAGTAATCGAAACCCGGATTTCTTTCTGCAAACTCGGCAAGTGTTATGGCCATGGTATACGGTTCTTCACCGCTGGAGCAACCTGAACTCCAAACCCTGAAAATATTATTTCTGTGTGAATTATAAAACTCAGGCAGTACCTGCGATGAGAGCAACTCAAAATGAACAGGTTCCCTGAAGAAGTCGGTTTTATTTGTACTTACAACATCTATCATATGAATTACCTCTTCCTGTTGCCCCTTTTGGCTGAAAACATATTCGATGTATTCTTTAAACGAAACCATATTAAGCTCTTTCAGCCTTTTTTGCAATCTGCTCTGAAGCATCACTTTTTTTACGGGGGGCATCTTAATACCATACTCCTGCATAATGAATCCGCTGAGTTTGTCAAATTCCCGGTCTGACAATCGTGCCTGGAAAAAATCTGAATATCCGGATTGTATTTTTCTTTCAACCTCAGGTTTCATCTATAGATCTTTAATTATGATTACCAATCATATATGTACGAAGGAGAATAACACCCATATAAATATTGCGGTACATGCTGAAGGTACAGGGTTTATCCTGCATCATCCACCTTTTGTTTTACCTCGCCCGTAACTTCTTTAAGGTTCAAAATATCATCGGTAGAAAAAATAAGTTCTACATTTAGAAGCATAATGAACTCTTCACCCTGTTTTACCATGCCATCAATAAATTCAGATTTGTATTTGCTTCCCAGGCTGGGCGGAGGTTGTATCTGACTTTCGTCAATTTCAATAACTTCGTGAACGGCATCAACCAAAGCGCCTATTCTCACCGATTCTCCGCTTAAAATTATGTCGAGCACGAGAATGCAGGTGTTGTTTGTGAACTCTGTTTCAGACATTCCGAATTTTATCCTGGTGTCTATCAAGGGCAGAACACTGCCCCTTAAGTTGATTACCCCTTTCATGTATGCAGGGGCTTTGGGCACTTTGGTTATTTTTGTGAGTTCGAGAATATTCAAGACTTTTGAAACATTGGCTGCAAAAAGCTCATCACCAAGTCTGAAGGTAAGATAAGATTTTACCTGGGTGTTAACCTCGTTGTTCATATTTTTTCCTCCAATTGTGTTATTATGTTTGCAAAATGATTTACTGCCCTGTTTACATCAACTACCAGTGCAATGGTTCCATCACCAAGGATGGTTGCTGCCGAAATAATCTCCTGGTTTTTATAATGTCGTCCCAAAGGTTTTAAAACTGCCTGGTATTCTCCGATTACCTCGTCTACGACCAGTCCTACTTTCTGTGTTTCATATTTTATAACAACTATCTGGTCGTTAACACCTTCAATGTCTTCGAGTTTGAATTCTTTTCTTAAATAGAAGTAAGGCAGACGTTCTCCTCCAAGTACAATAAGGTTGTTGAATTTACCTTCAATTTCTTCGTGGTTTATTGCATATATTTTTTCAACAGCCGATAAGGGTATCACATAAAATATATCTGCTACCCGAACGAGCAAACCATCTATAATCGAAAGGGTAAGCGGCACTTTTAAGGTAAGTTTGGTGCCGGCATTTTTAGATGATTCAATCTCAATCTCACCCCTGATATTGGTAATTTTTTGTTTTACCACATCCATACCCACACCCCTGCCCGAAACATCAGTAACATTTTCGGCAGTAGAAAACCCGGGCAGAAATAATAGTTCATATATTTGTTTATCAGTGAGATAGGTGTCTTCTGTAATCATTCCTTTGGCTATGGCTTTCTGTCTCACTTTTTCCGCATCAATGCCTTTTCCGTCATCTGAAATTTCAATGTGCACGTTAGTGCTTGAATGATAAGCGTTAAGCAGTATAGTGCCTTGTTCGGGTTTGCCTTTTTTCAAACGTTCATTAACGGTTTCAATACCATGATCAATACAATTTCTAATTATGTGCATCAAGGGGTCGGTAAGGTTTTCGATAATTGTCTTATCAAGCTCTGTTTCAGTACCTTTAGCGATAAAGTTCACCTCTTTGCCCAGTTCTTTCGACAAATCGCGGACAAGCCTCTGAAACCTGGTAATCAATGTGTCTATAGGAACCAGAACTATCTCAAATGCCAGGTCGCGAAGCTGGCGCGATAGTTTTTGTATGTTCTCCGATATTGATGTCAGCTCTGATGAAGAATCGTTTTCAGCATAAAGCGTAAGCCTGGCCTGGGTAGTAACAAGTTCACTAACAAGGTTCATCAGGTGGTCAAGCTTTTCTGATGCCACCCTGATGCTGGAAATGGTATAATCTCTGAATGAGGTCCTGACCTCATCTCCCAAAGCTTTTTTTACTTTTGATGCAACTGATTGCCCCAAGTCTTCAGAGATAATTTTCAGCGCATCAACACCAATGTCTTTCCCTGATTTTTCAAGTTTTTCAAGCCGCTTAATGAATTTTATGTTATCAACAAGATTACCATCTGCAAGTTTTTGAATATCGAGAATGCAGTTATCTTCAACAAAAAGAAATATCTCACTTATTGTATCTGGTGATGCATCAGTAGCAACAATTACCTCCCAGTGTGTATAACATCTGTATGGCTCAAGCGCCTCAAGTTCCGGCAATTCCTGAAGATATGGTATTGCTGTGGAATGACCGAGTGCGGTAAGTTCGTCAATTAAAAAAAGCGGATTGGTACCATTATCGAATATATCGTGATTAGGTTTAAAATATACGTAATAGGTGTTAAGTCCTGTTTCAGCAACAGGTTTTTTGTTATTGCCCTGGGCGATTGGCGGCTTCACTGTAGTGCTTTGACCTGTATAAAAACTGTTTATCTTCCCGAGCAGGTTGTCATATTCTTCTTTTATTTCACTATTATTTGCATATTCATCGCTTAGAAGAGTTTTCAGATGGTCTGCACATGCCAGTGTAAGATCAAATAATTCTTTGCTAAGTTCAAGCTTGTTATTCCTGATAAGGTCGTATATAGTCTCAAGCTGGTGGGTAAATTCGCTTATTTTTTCAAAACCAAACATGGCCCCTGAACCTTTAAGCGTGTGCAAAGACCTGAATATTTTTTCAATCAGTTCATGGTTGCCCGGATTAGATTCAAGGGTCAATAAAGACTGCTCAATATCCCTGATATGCTCAGATGCCTCCTCAATAAACTTTTGTCTCAATTTATCCATCATCTTATTACTTTGGTAATGGCAGAAATAAGTTTTGCAGGAACAAATGGTTTTACAATCCATCCTGTAGCACCTGCTTCTTTAGCTTCCATTTTTTTTGCAACCTGCGACTCGGTTGTAAGAAATAAAATAGGTGTGCGCTGATAATGAGGCATTTTCCTGACTTCTTTGATCAATTCAATACCATTCAACTCTGGCATGTGAAGATCGGTGATAATAAGATTAATGTCTTTACCATCGAGATGGTTAAGCGCATTTTTTCCATTATCGCTTACCAGCACGTTGTAACCTTCATTTTGCAATGTGAAATTTACAATTTCCCGAATGCTTTCAGAGTCATCAACAAAAAGTATAGTTTTTGACATAATGGTTGGATATTAACTTAAAATTACTGTACATTTAATTCTGAAATATTTTTAAAACCTGAATTTAACAAAAGTTCCTTTGTTTCTTCTGTCAGGTTTATTTCGTATTGGATTTTTTTTCCGTGATTGATGCATGATTTCTGCAGAGAGCAAAGTAACTGGATACCCGCAAGATCCAGCTGTTCTGTTTCAGATATTTTTATAAAAAGGGTTTCGTTGGCCTCAAGGTATTTAATGGCCTTTTTTCTGATTTCGCTTACATTTATAATAGTAAGCCCATCAGTTATTTCAAATACCTGGCTGTTGTCTTTTAATTTTTTCTCTGTTTTTTTTGCCATTATAATGAATTAAAAAAGTTCAAGGTTTTCATCCTCGCCATCTTCTGCATCTGAACTTATTCGTAAGTCTTTATCAAAAAGCTCTGTATTTCCCTTTTTTGCTTCATTAGAGATACGTTCATGTACAACAAACTCACTTTTTACTGTGTATCTTTTTTTTAATGATTCAAGGTTTTTATCATCGCTTTCCTGAATAAACCCTTCTTCTATATGAAGTTTTTTTGATATGTTATCAAGGTTATGGATGATAGTTTCAATCTCATTTTCAAATAGTTCGTAATACTTAATACTCTCTATAGATTCTTTTATATCAACCGTAACCATAAATTGAACAGACTGAGAATTTAACTTATTAAAGATAGTTGATTTCTTTTGGCTAAACTCATCTGTTACAAATATTAAATGTTTACAATGCGAGATTACTTCTTCTTCAAGAACATCTGCGGCCAAATTCTGATGAATTATTTTCCCGAGTTT
>JAWOHT010000220.1:0-51300 GCA_046485045.1 Bacteroidales bacterium | reverse complement strand
GCGTAGCTGTAAGACAGGGCGCACATGCACTGTTGGAAAACAACCATTTTGAAAGCGTAAAAATACCTGTAACTACCAACAAATTCAGCGGTGATGAAGGCTTTGTATGTATGTCGGGCAATATTTATACCGGCACATGCAGTGAGGCCGATAACTCCATTACACAAACAGATTGTGATTTCTGGAATGATCTTCCTTATCATTATACACTTGATTCGGTACAAAAAGTAGCCTTGCTCGTGCAGAAATTTGCCGGTGTCGGGGTGCTCGATACTTTTACTGCTTCAGATCCCGATACAACCACTGTTCCGGTTGGCATTGAAGAAATTTCCTATACCACCGGTGTTGAAATATCTTCGCCCTACCCCAACCCTGCGAACGAATATTTCAGTTTAGTTTTAAAAGCAGCAGAGGCCGGCATGGCAGAAGTAATTCTTACAGACATAAATGGCAAAATTGTGAAACAATATTCATCATCCCATTTCAGGAAGGGAGATACCATCTTCACATTCAAAAGAGGCATTCTTCAGCCTGGTATATATATATGTATCATCAGGTTTAAAGAGAACAATGTGGTAAGAAAAGTAACATTCAGATAGGGAGGCTTTCGGCTGTATTCATTAAATTTGTTATTGCAAACAAATAATTCCTGCTGCCGGAGTGTCCTGCAAATTTAAAAATATTATTATCATCTTTATTTTGATGCTTTTCTGGCATCAAGGTACTCTAAATGCCCAGATTAACCCGGCAGATGCATTCGACTCTCTTTTTATTGAAGTTCAGTTAAATCAGGTTTTCAGCGATCAGAAAAAATTTCCTGACTGCATTCCGAAATTTCATCCCGATACCATTCTGAAGAATTATAAACGGACAAAAAATGACCCATTGTTCAGTTATAAAGAATTTATCTCCCAAAACTTTGACATACCTGGCAATGATACTTCTTTACTTTTAAACCATATCAATTTCCTTTGGTCTCACCTTACAAGGCCTCCGGATGATTTTTCCGGAAATACTTCTCTGATTCCCCTACCCCATCCATATGTAGTACCGGGTGGCCGATTCAGGGAAATATATTACTGGGACAGCTATTTTACAATGCTCGGACTGGCAGAATCGGGCAATTATGATCTGATAAGCGATATGACAGACAATTTCTGCTACCTGATAAATAAATTCGGTTTTATCCCGAATGGTAACCGCACTTATTACCTCAGCAGATCACAGCCCCCATTTTTCTCTTTAATGGTTGAACTACTTGCAGAACACACAGGTGATTCCATATATCTGAAATACATAAACTGCCTTGAAAAAGAGTATGGCTTTTGGATGAATGGCAAAGAAACTCCGAAACAGGAATTTGAAGCAAATGCGAGGGTGGTGAAACTTGAAAATGAAGAATTGCTCAACAGGTATTGGGATGAGTTATCAACACCACGGCCTGAATCCTATATTCAGGATTTGGAACTCTACCTGCATTCCGACAGAGACACTTCAATTTACAAAGACATCAGGGCAGCAGCCGAATCGGGATGGGACTTCAGCAGCCGCTGGCTGAATGGCGACACTTCCCTGAAAAACATTTATACCACCGAAATTATTCCTGTTGATTTAAACTGCCTGCTTTACCATCTTGAAATCACGTTATCGAAATGTTACGACCTGACAAATAACATAAATAAATCAACCTTTTATAATGAAAAAGCCAAAACCCGCGAACAGTTGATAAATAAATACTTCTGGAACGAAAAGAAAGGGTTTTACTTCGACTATAATTTTGCAGACAAAAAGCAATCAACATCTTATACACTTGCCGGAGCATACCCATTATTTTTTTCAATAACAGAAAAAAATCAGGCTGAAAAACTTGCAAATGTTATCAGGGAAAAATTTTTAAAAGATGGCGGAGTGGTTACCACTTTGGTATATACCGGCCAGCAATGGGATTATCCAAACGGGTGGGCGCCGCTGCAATGGATAACCTGTAAAGGGCTAAAAAATTATGAATATGATAATCTGGCCGAGACTATCGCCAGGCGATGGCTTTCTTTAAATGCAAAAGTATATTTCAGCACCGGTAAAATGATGGAAAAATATGATGTGGTAAACACCGGTAAACCCGGCGGAGGTGGCGAGTACCCGCTGCAGGATGGTTTTGGCTGGACAAACGGTGTATTCCTGAAGTTTTGGAACGAACTGAATAAGTAAAAATTTATAACCTGTCAGCAATATCTTACAAACATTTTGCCCTGATTCAGCATTTCCGCCAGCTTTTTCTTAATTTTATTCAAAATTAACTACTCTTTTATGCCCGGAAAACTCAAGTTTAGCTTATTTTCAAACTATTTACCCCTGGTAGTCTTGTTCCTGGTATGCCCGGTATTTTCAATTGTAGTACCAGCTCAGGATGTACCTTTTCTGAAACTTTCGGAACAAATGGCTGTAAACATGGCTGTTGAAAATAATATACGGATCAGGAATTCAGTGCTCGAAACAGAAAAAGCTAAATATGCAAAAAACAGTGCGATTAACATCCCGTCAGCAACTTTTACCTATCAATACGGAAATATCCATTCACCGCTCAATGAAAGCTATATTGAATTGAACCAGAATTTTGGTTCACTTTTAATGCACATAAGAAGGTATAAAACCGCTCAAAGCCAAATTGCGCTGGAAGAATCAAAACATGGGCTAACTAAAAAAGAGGTGATTGCCGAAGTAAAATCAGCCTACTATTTCTGGCTGTATTTATCTAAAAAACTTGAAATTTTTCTCGAACAAAAAAATCAGTTTTCAAATATGGGCCGCATTGCAGCCTTAAAATACGAACTTGGAGATATTGACATTCTCGAAAAAGCTACCCTTCTGGCAATGCAGGCAGAAACCGAAGTTGAATACTACACGCTACAGGATGATATTGTTATCGCAGGCAATAAGTTAAAACAACTTCTGGCAACAGATCAGGAAATAGCGCCTGAAACCACTCTTTTAGAATTGTATATGATAGATAAACCCTCACCTCACTCTGAATATAAAGGCGGACTGGTGCTGGATGTCTGCGAAAAAACCTATGAACTTGAACTTAAAAAGTTCCAAACCGAAAAAGCCCGGTTTTTCCCGGGAATATCGGCAGGATACTTTAACCAAACCATTGGTACGGTTAAAGGTTTAGACGGATGGCAGGCCGGATTGTCATTCCCGGTATGGTTTTTTTCACCCATGTCTGATATCCGGCAGGCAAAGATTAACACACAGATTGCACAAAATAATCTTGAAAACCAGAGATTCCTGATTCAAAGCAATATTGAAAACCTTCTTTTTGAATTGAATAAACTTTTTAAAATGGTTATACATTATAAAGAATATATCATTCCACAGGCAGAAATGCTGATTAATACTGCAGGGGTACAATTCGAAAAAGAAGAAATTGAATATTCCGACTATTTAAAAAGTATTTCAAGAGGTTACAAATTTTTTACCGATTACTATGAAACAATTAATAACTATAACCAGACAGCCATACAGCTTGAGTTTTATGCAGACTGAGCAACTGTGCCGGGTTCTTGTAATATTTCTATTGGTATCATTAATTCTGCCTTGTTGCAAAAATGTTGATACCGGTGATAAAAACGCACTGCCGGATTTAGACCATGATACCATAATCTTAACAGCTTTATACCTGAAAGAAAATAAAATAAAAACCGGTATTGTAGAAAAAAAACCGGTTTTTGCAGCTGTAGAATGTCTGGGTACTATCGAATTGCGGCCTGATGCATCCACTGTCGTTTCAGCGCCAATAGGCGGCTTCGTGAAAAAGCATTATTTTTTACCAGGCAGGTACATTAACAAGGGTGACACTATTGCTATGCTGGAACACATGGACTATATCAATCCCCAACAGGATTTTCTAATTGCCAAAAATCAATATGAATACTTCAGAGAGACATTTAAAAGACAGGGTGAACTTACTGTGGAAAATGCATCTTCAATAAAAAAAATGCAGCAGGCACAAGCTGATTTTCGTGTAACCGAAGTTAAACTTGAAAGTCTTAAAAAACAGTTGAGCCTGATGGGCATCAATCCCGACAGCCTGTCGGTGGATAATATGCAAACAGCCATTTTTATCACATCACCGGTACACGGATACATCTCTAAAATCAGTTCAATAACAGGAAAATATGCTTCATCTGAAGATATTATCTGTGAAATAATTAATCCCGACAGGTTGCAATTGCATCTGCATATACCGGCAAAAGATATATTAAAAATAAAACCCGAACAGGAAATAATTTTCCGGCCACTGTCTGACCTGAGCCAAAAACATCACACCACCATTAAATCACTGGTTCGCTCTTTAAATATTGAAACAAATACATATTCTGTATATTCCATAGTTAAACCTCACAATGAATTCTATCCGGGTGCAGAGGTAAAAGCAGATATTCTTCTTTATAAAGACACAGTAACAGCGGTGCCTGCTGAAGCGATATTTACAAGAAACAATAAAAAATTTATCTTCTCTGCTTTCGATTCTGTTTATAAAAGCATAGCTATTGAAACCGGTATTGGCAATTCAGAATTTAAAGAAATCATAAACCTTCCCGACAATATGGTAGGTGCAAATATTATCATTTCGAATATTGATTTTCTCCTTAAGCCGTAGTTTAAAAAAATCGCCTGTATTATTCCATACAATTTTATTTTTGCGATATATCAAAAACCGCGAGAATAATTTTCAACAAAATAATACTATGCTACTTGCAGTTATATTATATTTGCTTTTTAATTCACATTAAATACTAACAGATTATGGAAACTACAAACAACCCTTCGAATAAAAGTTACATTCAGCATGAACCAAAGAAAAAAACAACAACAATTTTAATGATCCTAATAGGATTATTGACCGTGGCCATTACAGTAATCGGAATCATGTATTATAATAACAATAAAGAACTTACAGAAGAAAAACAGCTCATTGTTGAAGAGAAAATGGATCTCGAAAGACAACTTAACGAAATGATTATTGAATACGATGACCTTAAGACCCAGAATGACAGCATTAATACGCTGCTTGATTCTGAACAGGATAAAATAAAAAGATTGCTGAAAATTGATGCTTCAAACGCTCAAAAAATAAAGTTGTATAAGCAGGAACTTGAAACTTTGAGAAAAGTGATGCGCAGCTACGTAGTGCAGATAGATTCTTTAAATACAAAAAACAGGGAACTTACTGAAGAAAACATACAGGTAAGAACAGAACTGGCCAAAGTTGAGGAAGATCGCTCCCAGCTTACCCAGGAGAAAGAAACATTGTCGTCACAGGTTGCCAAAGCCTCGCTGTTAAGTGCCAAAAATATTATTGCCGAAGGACTAAACAGCAGAAGCAAGCCTAATACCAGAGGCAGTAAAATCGAAAAAGTCAGGGTATGTTTTACAGTACGTGAAAATTCTATCGCAAAACCCGGTAAAAAAATTATTTATCTGCGCCTTGTACGACCCGACGAAGTTGTGCTTACAGCAGGTGGCAGCACTATGATTGAGGTAAACGGAGGGCAAATTGTATATACATCATACAGAGAACTCGAATATGAAAACAAAGACATTGAAATGTGTATATTCTGGGATAAAACCGAGGAGTTGATTGCCGGAACTTACAATGTTTTTCTATATGCCGAAGGATCAGAGATTGGTAATACCACTTTTGATCTTAAATAAATTGCGCGCATAAAAGTTTTTGAAGAGGCTGTCTTAAAAGTAATGTACCTCAAGAGGAATTTTAAGACAGCCTCTTTTTCTTTTTACTATTATTATTAAAGCAAATTATTGCCAAATAATTTCAAAAATCATTTTACTAATTTGGACATTCCGTGTCGTTTTTTAGTAACTTTATTTAGTCTGCATAATTCACTGTTATTTGTAAACCGAAACGATGCAGGTTAACCACGGCTAAGAAATTATGTACCAATGAAAATAGGAATAATAATTGGCAGTATCGGTGGAGTAGACGGTGTAGCACTCGAAACCGAAAAGTGGATCGAAGTATTGCACCGCATGGGGCATGAAACCTTTATTATATCAGGACAATACGAAGAAAAGACCATTAACCCTGTGTTTGAAACACTGGTACCAGAAATGTCTTTCTTTTCACCCGAGAGCTACTGGGGCCAGAAAAAAGCCTTTATTTATCCCGATGCAAATGAAGATGAGCTTCTCGAACATATTGACCTGTACTCAAAACTCATATACAAAAGAATAATCGAATGGGCAAGTGAAAAAAACTTAGACCTTTTGATCTCAGAAAACGCTTCAGCCCTGCCCTCACATCTTGAAATGGGAGTGGCAATTAAAAAAGCAGTTCAGAAACTCGCCTTGCCAACAATAACACACGATCACAACTTTGCCTGGGAAAGAGGTAACAGGTATGTTTCACCATACAAAAGAATAAACGACCTTGTCGAAGATACCTTTCCGCTAAGGCTCACGAATTCGATCCATGCGGTTATTAATTCTCACGCACAAAAAACCCTTAAAGAAAGGTTCGGAAGAGATTCAGTAATCGTTCCAAATGTGATGGATTTTGATCAGCCTTTTGGTGAAATTACCGAAAAAAACCAGTGTATCCAACGTAACCTTGGTTACGATTGCCCCGATATTTTATTGTTCCAGATTACCCGGGTGGTAAGACGAAAAGGAATTGAAACAGCTATTGAACTCATACATAAACTTGACAACCAAAATATTAAACTTGTCATTACAGGTAATTATAATGACGATGCCGGAAGTAAATATTATATGGAACTTATCGAACAGATTCATAACCTAAAACTTGGCAACCAAATAACTTTTGCACATCATCTTTTTAATAATAAAGGTCATACTACTCATACCAGCGACCTAAATTATTCTTTATCCGATGCCTATGCACAGGCCAGGGCTTGTACTTATTTCAGCACTTATGAAGGCTTTGGTAATGCATTTGTAGAAGCGGTGCTGGCAAAACGTCCGATATTTGTAAATAATTACAAACCAGTTTACTGGCCCGATATTGGCAGCAAAGGGTTTATAGCCGTAATGATAGAAAACAGCCAACTCACCGATAAAGCAGTAGAAGAAATGAAAAAAGTGATCTACAACGAAAAACTCAACAGGCAAATAGCAGAACACAACTATTCACTAGGTAAAAAACTTTTTTCTTATGATACCCTTAAAGAAAAATTGGAAGAGTTGCTTTATTTAGCCTTAAAATCTTTCTGAAACTACCTCCCGGTCAATTAAATCCCAGAACGCCGAAATATAAAAAGGATTTGCCTGTTATCCTTAGCCGATCAAATATGTTTACCATGACAAAAATCTGATAAACTGCGAATTATGGCAAATCCTTCTAAAACTAAACCAATTCAACTGAAACTATTACCCTTTAAGCCTTCTTGCTACTTCATCCCAGTTTACAATATTCCAGAAAGCCGAAATGTATTCAGGCCTTCGGTTCTGGTATTTAAGATAATAGGCATGCTCCCAAACATCAAGTCCGAGAATCGGCGTGCCTTTAACATCAGCAACATCCATTAACGGATTATCCTGGTTAGGAGTGGAAGTAACTTTTAATTCTCCGTTACTTACCACCAGCCATGCCCATCCCGAACCAAAACGCGTGGTTGCAGCATTTGAAAATAGTTCCCTGAATTTTTCAAAAGACCCGAAATATCTGTCAATGGCATTCTTAAGGTCACCCACAGGCTGACCGCCACCTTTGGGTGACATGACTTTCCAGAAAAGGTTGTGATTGAAAAAACCTCCCCCGTTATTGCGAATTGCAGCAGGAAGTTTTGAAATGCTACTTAACAGCTCTTCGATTTTTTTGCCTTCATGCTCTGTACCTTCAAGGGCTGCATTCAGGTTATTGGTATACGCGGCATGATGTTTGGTATGATGTATCTCCATCGTTTTTGCATCTACATGCGGCTCTAATGCATCGTATGCATATTCAATCTTTGGTAATTCAAATTTAGTTGCTGTCATAACTATAGATTTAAAATTTTAACACTATTCAGAATCATTATAAATAACAATGCTGTTCCATCTTTTGTTCATTCTGCCAGAAGTATCAACTCTTCACAGCATTTCGTCTTTTACGGCTTTTGGAATTGGCCTGTGACCCTCCTCGCAGCTCAAAGTTTTTAAGCTCTCTACCATCTCATTATTACAAAACAAAATTTTATAATTTCTGTTTTAGCACTCATTTCGCTAACTTCGCCATAAAAAAAATGACCGGTAAAATAAGGGTAAGATTCGCTCCAAGTCCCACGGGGCCGCTCCACATAGGTGGTGTGCGTACTGCATTGTTTAATTATCTTTTTGCCAGGAAAAATAATGGCACATTTATTCTTAGAATCGAAGACACCGACCAGACAAGGTATGTGGAAGGAGCAGAAAAATATATTATTGAATCGCTTGAATGGTGCGGTATTAAAATTGACGAAGGGGTTTCCGTAGGCGGACCGCACCATCCCTACCGGCAATCTGAAAGAAAAGATATATATTTAAAATACGTGGAGAGGCTTATCGAAGAAAAAAAAGCTTACTATGCCTTTGATTCCCCTTTTGAACTCGAAAAACTAAGAAATGTTTTCGAAGCAGAAAAGAAAACATTCTCTTACGACCAATCCATCAGAGTAAACAAAAATATGGTAAAAAACTCTCTTACCCTGGGAGATGAAGAAGCTCAAAAACTGATAAATGATGGCGTTCCCTATGTTGTCAGGTTCAAAACACCGGTAGATAAGGAGGTACAAGCAAATGATATTATTCGCGGTTATGTAACATTCAATGCTTCAACCATCGACGATAAGGTTATCTTTAAGTCAGATGGTTTGCCTACATACCACCTGGCAAATGTGGTTGATGATCACCTTATGGAAATTACGCATGTTATAAGAGGCGAAGAATGGCTGCCATCGCTTCCTTTTCATATTCTTCT
The DNA here is from genome assembly GCA_046485045.1 of Bacteroidales bacterium. Lineage (GTDB taxonomy): Bacteria > Bacteroidota > Bacteroidia > Bacteroidales > UBA10428 > JAFGPL01. The sequence continues at coordinate 42,320 of JAWOHT010000220.1, read as the reverse complement.
TTACGAAGCTTTTGCCTGGAAAAAACCTGAATTTGCCCATTTACCACTTATATTAAAACCCAATGGCCAGGGTAAATTAAGCAAGCGTGATGGCGATAAAGACGGATTTCCGGTTTTCCCGCTTGAATGGAAAGCCCCAAACGGAGAAATTTCCTCAGGTTACCGTGAATCGGGATATCTGCCCGATGCTGTTGTCAACATGCTCGCGCTGCTTGGCTGGAATCCCGGAACCGAAGACGAAATTTTAAGCATGGAACAGCTGATTAAACTATTCTCGTTAGAAAAGGTTCAGAAAGCGGGTGCAAGATTTGATCCTGAAAAAGCAAAATGGTTCAATCACCAATACCTTATAAAGAAAAACGAAAAAGAACTGGCAGAACTCTTTATTCCGGTACTTGAAAAAAATAAGGTAGAATTTAATTCCCTAAAAATCGAAAAAATATGCAGTCTGCTAAAAGAAAGAGCCTATTTTATAAACGATTTCTGGAAACAGGGTTATTTTTTCTTTATGCAACCAACTGAATACGATCAAAAAGTCATTTCCAAAGTCTGGGAAAAAGATTCTACACCCAAATTAATGACCAAAATTCTTGAAATAATCAGCCCGGTTCAGCAATTTGATGCTCAAACTCTTAAAAGAGTATTTGAAACATATATCGAAAGCAATAACCTGCCATTTGGTAAAATAATGAATCCTTTGCGATTGTTATTGGTGGGTACCAATATTGGTCCTCATCTCTTCGATATTATGGAACTACTCGGTAAAGACGAAACAATTAAACGCATTGAAAAAGGATTGAAAAAGATAGGTTTCTGAATTCATGAATCTGGCTTATTTCTATATTATTGTTGATTTATATAATAGTCTGAAATTCAGGTTTTTTTAATAATTTTATCCCACAAAACCAACAAAAATAAAAAGAATTTTCTTTGTGAGCTTTGTGCCTTTGTGGGAAATTATTCAATTGTTACCAAAGAATGATTTTATTCTTTAAATCGTTTTTATATTATTTGTGCACCGGAATTTAATACAATTTTAGTTTCTAAATGTTTATAGACATTCATGTTCATAATGCTTATCAGCTTGAAGACACCCTTCTTTTGGTGAATGTATTTCCACAGGATACAGGTAACCTTGAAAACGATGGTTTTTATTCTGTCGGACTGCATCCCTGGAATGTAAATACTTCAAATCTTTCAGGTGATATCGGCTTGGTGAGAAATGCAGCAATTAATCCAAATGTTATTGCCATAGGTGAAACAGGACTTGACAGGAAAATCAATGTGCCATATATTGATCAGCTTAAGGCATTTGAACAACAACTTGAAATTGCCGAAGCTCTGAAGAAGCCAGTTATCATTCATTGTGTTAAAGCATATGATGACATCATTTCTATCAGGAAAAAATTCAGTCCCGATATCCCCTGGATTATTCATTGGTTTAATGCAAGCAACCAGATAGCAACAGAACTTATAAAACATAACTGCTATCTCTCCTTTGGTATTATGCTGTTTAAAGAAAACAGCAAGGCTTTCGCTGTTTTTAAAAATCTGCCCGACAACAAAATGTTTTTTGAAACAGACGATGCGGGAATTAATATTACCGAAGTGTACGAAAAAGCCTCGAAGGTTAAAAATCTGAAATTAAATCAATTGACAACTATTATTAAAAATAACTTCACAACCTGCTTTGGAAATATTCTATGAATACCACTGATTGGAAAGAAAAAACCAGGCTCCTTATTGGCAACGACGGAATTGAAAAACTTCAGAATGCCCATGTATTGGTGGCCGGTCTCGGCGGAGTAGGCGGTTATGCTGCGGAGCAGCTCTGCAGGGCCGGAATAGGTGAGTTAACAATCGCCGATGCCGATACCATTCAACCGGGTAACAGAAATCGTCAGGTCATAGCCCTTCAGAGTACCGAAAACCGCCTGAAAACAGAAGTATTCAGGGAAAGGCTTGTTGATATTAACCCGGATTTAAAGCTTAATACTTTTTCGCATTTTATCGAGGAAAATACAATAGACGATCTGCTTAATAATGACTACGATTATATAGTTGATGCCATTGATTCCCTTACACCAAAGGTTCAACTGCTTGCAAAAGCAAAAACAAAAGGTTTTGAAATTGTAAGCTCAATGGGGGCTGGCGCTAAGTTAGATCCATCAAAAGTTCAGATTTCCGATATTTCAAAAAGTCATCATTGCCGTTTCGCTTATCTGGTAAGAAAATATCTCAGAAAGTATGATGTGCATAATGGCATTGATGTTGTCTTCTCATCTGAAATAGCTGATAAAGATGCTGTTTTGGAAGTACCCCTTGAACGGTTTAAACGAACAACGGTAGGCACCATTTCGTACCTGCCGCCAATATTTGGTTGCTATTGTGCCTCAGTGGTAATTAGAAACATTCTCGCCAAATAAGAAAAACCGTCTGGCAGAAATGCATTATCAGACGGTTTCGGAAACGTGTTCTCACTAACGTAACTCAGGTGGGAGGAATAGTAAGTTTATGGGTGAAAAATTACTTCAATATTTTGAACTAATCTGATGTTCAATATAAAAAGTTCAGATTATTTGATCAACAGCTAAAATTATGACATAAACAACCTTTTTTTTTACGTGAACATAATTGCTGTTCAGTTGTAAAAAATAAAAAACAGATAAATGAATAGTGATGTGGAAAATATACCGGCTAATTATCAGCTACCAGAATGTTATCTTTAATGCTGCTGAAATATAGTTCCCAGAATTTTGGTATACAAATATTTGATAACCTGCAGTTCGAATTAAAAAGCACTGCAATACCCGCTTTCTCCTCAAAATTAAAAGCAATTTCAGCCCTGTAACCTTTTACATATCCGCCATGATAGATGATTCTGCTTCCGTTCATATCAAACACGCGCCAGCCCAATCCATAATATAATTCATCTAAGTTTCTCCAGCTGTTTCTGTATTTTCTTTTAATGGGCGTTTTAATCTGGGGCGTAAATATCTCGTCAAGCGATTCTGTAGGGATAAACTCGGGGTAATTGCCATTCAAAGCAAGTAACCACCTTGCCATATCAGATATGCTTGCATTTACACCCGAAGCGGGCGGCACCGAATAGTACCTGTTATTAAGCTCAAGAAGTTTCCACTGGTGGTTTGCTGCATAAACATGTGGCCAGGCAACATTATTATCAGCAGCCATTGTTTCATAATCAAGCGAGGCATGCTGCATGTACAGTGGTGTAAAAATTTTATGCTCTACAAGCGTATTGTAGTCCTGTCCGGTAGCAGATTTTACAATATCCGCTATCAGGCTGTAGGTAACATTTTGATAACTGTATAGTTTTCCTGGTTGCGCTATCGGGGTAACATTTGCCAGCAGAGGCTTGATCTGCTCATAAGGTACATTGCAATCAAGCATTTCGGTATAAGTATGGGTTGGAAGCCCGGAAGTCTGGCTTAAAATATTACGAATCGTAAGATTATTTGTATAAGCAGTGTCCTTTAACGTGAAATCCGGAAGATATTTAATCACCTTGTCATCCCAGGAGAGCTTTTTCTCGTCTACCAGTATACCTGTGAGTACCGATGCAAATCCCTTTGAAACCGACCCGAGGCGAAATACCGTATTCATATCAACAGAATCAGTTGTGCCAAACTGTTTTACCCCGTAAGGTTTCATAAACAGCACCTGGTTATCTTTTATAATTACCACAGCCAGGCCCGGAATATTTTCCTGTGTATAGGCCTGTGTAATAAAAGTATCGTAACTAAAAGCCAGATTGCTATACTGTATGTGCTTATGATAAAAGACAGAAGTATCAGATTTAAAATATCTGCTGGTGTTTTCTCCGTATGAACCTGAGTTTAAAGAAATTGCAGTAACTGCAATTGTAAATATCGTTAGGGTGATTATTATTGCTTTTTTCCCGACTTTCATTCTTAAAACCTAATAAATTACAAAACTACGCCTGATTCTGATTTTTAAAAGAAATAGTCTGCAAAGTTATTAACTAATTCTAAAAATGAATGATTAATCCCGGATTGTTTATTTTCTAAAAATTATAATACAACCCGGCACTGATATTTGGTCTAAAGCTTGAAAATTTTTCAACCTCCCAGTATTTTTTTGTAATACCTTTTACATCTGTAAGAAAAAGCCAGGATGGTATACTTTCAAGATGAAAAGAAAACTTCTTTGAAATATTTAACTCCAAACCTGCACCCAACCCAAAAATAAGTCCGCCATAATATGATTTATCGTTTTGTCCGCTGTAAGAATCAATTCCATAAGCGCCATCCTTAATGTGCATCCATGTTGATGAGAAATCGAAACCAAGATACGGGCGAATTTTCTTCGGGGGATTCAGGTATACAGTAAACCCGCTACATTTGATAAGATGAATAAGCATTGTTCCGGAATACCCATTTTCATGACTGTAATGGTGAGACGAAAGCTGGTAACCGAAATCCCATGAAGCTCCCCTGAATTTAAACCCTAACTGGAGCCCATAGGCAATGCCGGGTTCAATTTTGGGAACAAAAATCTCTGCTGCATCTGTATAAAAAAAGGTTTTTCCGTTGAAATCCCCCTGATACGTAAAGTATTCTACTTTAATACCTGAATAAAAACCCACCGCAAACCCATAGTTTCTGTCCTGGCTGTACACTTTGGTTAAAGAGAAAAACAGACAGGTTAAAAAAACCACTTTTTTCATATAAATATTTTTTTGTGTTTTAAATTATTCCTTAAATCCGCAAGTTAATTTTCATTTTCCCATCAGTGAGTACCGGCATTGTAGATAAATTCAGGCAGTTCGGCTACAATTTTTTCCTGGTATTTCTGATTAATAATATCAAACGGATAGGTTACCTGCTTAATATCAATTACTTCACCAGAACCAGGATGAATATAATAGGCCATCATGAGCGTTGAATTATCCAAAGCATAAGCAGCAGGATCATACATAATAGTAGAATATCCATACATAGCCTGCTGATAACCCTGCACCGCACCGCTACCGATTGTCGCCGCAGCATTTCCGATTATTCTTCCGGCAGTGGGTTTCACAGTTTTACAGTAAATAACTACCCATAAAGTATTATCATTGACTGTCACCTGTGCGGGATTAGACAACAACTCCCGGCAATTAACAGCAGGGGGTATTCCGTAATACTTAAGAAGTGATGGTTTGAAAGAAAGCAAAGAGTGAATTGCTTTGCCAGACACCCGAAATGCTTCATCGCTAAAAGTATCGGCGATAAAATGTAGTTTGCTTCCTGATGTTTCTTTTTCAAATTCATTTTTAACAATTTCTGATAATTGATGCTGAACTTCAGAAGATAACTCATCAGATTTTTCATATTTATCAAGGTTTCCAACACCCTTGTGCAAAATAACATCCACCACGGGTTGAAAAACAGTTAACTCGGCATCATTCATCAATTCTTTATAGATAGAGCTCTCGGCAATACCTTCTCTTCTTTCCAGATTAAAACAGACTTTTTCAGGTGAATTTTTTTTCACCCAGATTGTATCTTCAAAATATCCTCTTTTCATGGCAGAAAAATAACTGCTGTCTTTTTTCCCGATAAAAGCCAGTGTATAAGGTATTTCCTGAATAGTTGATTCTCCGGCTGTAAAGTAACCAGCATGTTGAATGAGTGTGCCTTCAGGCACAGCGCTCAGGTAAAATGTACGCATGGAACAATTATAAAATAGCAGTACGATAGCAGTAACAGGAAAGATTAATGTTCTTGTTTTCATCTTAAAAATTTTTAACATTCATTAAAGGGTATCAGAAAATTATTGTGACAAACAGGTAGTGTTTCTGAAAATAAATTTGTTTACCAGTATAAAAAGTTGATTGTAAAATTTATAATCTTTGGCTTTTCATAATTGCCATAAGAATACTTTTCTGAATTTGTAAGTATAAAATTCATTTCAGCGGTTACATATTTAAAAAGGTTATAGCCTACCCCAAATGACAAAGCAGTCCCAAAGTTATTGTGGTCGCGGTTAAATGCCTCGAAAAGGTTAGAATATCCAAACATGCCGCTAAAAAATATTTTTTCCTGTTCTTTGAACGGATAAAAAGAAATCCCCAATCCGGCGCCACCACCTGCCATTAAAATAGTTTCAGCATATTCCGAAAACTGTGAACTTCTGAACCAGTTGGTACGGGCATTCCAACAAATAAAAAACCGGTCGGATGGGGCATATCCAAGTTTAAAATTTGTCGAAAAGCAGGGTTTAATAACTGTTTCCTTAATTTCATTTTCATTCATGCCCTGGGGCCCAAAATCGGTATCCTGGTAAATCATGTGCACAATGCCCCCGCCTGCTCCGATACCAAATACAATTTTATTTTTCTCTCTTGTAAAACCATTTATATGAAATGTTTTAGGGGCGATACTCATTATTCCATGTGTTTTTCCGGTAACAGTTATAGGTTCTGACATTACATTTGAGAACACATTATTTGCATAACAATTGACCAACAGTATAAGAGTTATTAGTCTGATATTCATTTTGTTTGTTTTTTATAGTTTAATGTTAAACGAGTAGCCGGTTTCGAAATACCACTCCTTAGGGTATCCGAAAATAAAAGTGGGCATAGTTTTAATAAAGAAGTTTTTGTAATACAACCCGGCTGTTACCCATATCCGTTCACCGGGACTGTCAATTATACTTGTAAAAATACCGCGCACATCAACCCCGGCAGCAAAGCCTTCTGATTTATTTCCGAATATAGAATTAACAGATAGTAGCGGATATAAACCGGTCCAGTCGAATTGCAATCCTGTACCGGCTCCAATTGCTATGTTTTTTTTAACCGGGACCAGAAAATTACAATAAAACATCCATGCCCAGGAATCTGTCCAGTCGGTAAATGCTTGTCCATGCGCAACCTCTAAAATATATGGCATATCTTTTGCAGCTGTTGTACCTGATAATCCGGAAAAATTGCCGTTAAAACCAGGCTCAATGCTGTACTGTCCCCTGGCGAACAAGTGTACCATTATAAACAGCAGCAGTAATACAGAATTTCTCATATTGGTTAGCTTCACATTAATTGTTTTAAATTTTCTAAGAAATGGCAGATAAATAACTTTCGTTACAAAAAGTGTCTGTTTTTTAAAAAATTCGTACTTTGGCAGTAACGAAATGCACTTAAAAACCATATCTCTTATACCCTATGGAAATTAATTTTCCAAAGCTTATTGCTCTAATTCTTAATGATGACAAGGAAGCATTGCAAAAGCTTTTATTTTCTGCCGACGAAATTGTTAAAACATGGTGCCGGCGAGAAAAACAGGAGACAAAATGGATAGCAACAGGCGGAAAACCTGTTACTCTGCGTCATATTACCTGTTATATTGTGGAAGATTTCTGCAAACATCAGGAACAAAAAGATATTCATTTAAACACATTCAGCCTTTTCAAAGACCACCTGATAAGAGAATTAAAAAGTGTTTTGAAATCTAGATTTGCTGAGTTTATGAATTTATTAAAAGACAAAGAAAACAAGGCGTGGCAGATTGTATGTAACGATTTGCAAAACAGGGCTTCTTCGTGGTTTTTCAAAAGAAACCTTAAAGAACCTGAAATAAATTATTCGCTTTTTTGCGAATCACTTGAGGTTTTGTATATAAAATTAATGAATAACCAGCTCTATTTTCCCGACTCACCGGCTTTCAAATCTTATTTCTTTAAAATACTTGAAAACAAATACCATGAGTTGTCAAAGGATAACTACCGGCGAAGGGCGCTGTCAATTGACGACATGATTGCAACGCCTTTATTCGATTCTGAATATGAAGATGAAATGGAAAAAAGGGAGTTGCAACTTATGGTTAAAAATGCTTTTGGAAAACTCAATCAGGATGAACAGGAGATACTTACAGAATATTTTTACGAAGATAAAAAGCTTAAGGATATTGCCGCAGAAAGAAATCAGACTGAGGAGAATGTAAGGATAAAAAAGTTTAGGGCATTAAAAAAACTTTTTGAACAACTAAAAGATAACGTGTATGGATCATGATGTGGTGGTAAGAGAAAATATTGCCGAGCGTTACCTAAGGAACGAGTTGTCTGCTGACCTCGAAATTGTTTTCGAAGAGCATTTGCTACATTGTAGTGTATGCAAGGCGGAATTAAAGAAACTGGAATCCGTTAAAGAGGGAATACAATTATATTATACCGATAAATTTTTGAACCCGGATTTAACTTCGGGCAAAAAAACAAAGCTCTCAGGCATTTCTCGTTTGCCTTTAATAAAATATGCCGCAGTAATTGCCCTGTTAACAGGTATTACAGCAATACTGTTGTTGGTTTTAAAAAGCAGGGATATTAAACCTGATGACACAGGTATTGCAGTAAGCGGTTCAAAAGAAAGCGAGAGTATCATATCGGCTGAACAACAGAGCAATGAAACATCTGTAAATGATGCTACTTCCCAGGTTCAGTCAGATATTGATCTTATCGCCAATAATTTTCAACCAAATCCTTTTTACGAAAACCTGGTTGAAAATCACCCGAGGTACATGGGTATCACTATTACAAGCCCAAAGGATGATACATTATATTATCTGCCTCCGTTCGTATGGCACGGAACAAATAATAACCAGTTAACATTGGTAATTATGGATAACAAAGAAAAAATCCTTCTGAAAAAAGAAATTGCTATTGGATATATACCAGATATATTGCTTATTCCCGGATGTTACTACTGGCAATTACATAACAATGATGAATCACTTTATACAGGCAGGTTTATTTATTTTCCATCAGCGGCCGATAAGTGAAAATCCCCCCCAGGTAAGCGGATAAGATGTTTCGGGTTTACCAATCATCTCCAGTTTGGCTTTTCTTAATGCCTGGCATGCATCTTGGGAGTCAAATATATTTCTATAAAAACCTGTCATCACATTCAATGTGTTTTTATCGCCTACTTTCCAGTATGAAAACAAAACATTCTCTGCCCCGGCAGATAAGAAACCCCTGGCCAGGCTGATAAGGCCTTCTCCTTCTTCAATTTTACCCGCACCTGTTTCACATGCACTTAAAACCACCAGGTGTGCATTTATTGTTAACGGGTAAAGCTCATGGGCATATAAAATATGATCATATTCACTGTTCAGAAAACCATCTTTGGCTTTTTGTTCATTTCCAAAGGCAAAAATAAGTCCGAAGTTACTTGCCTGCTGCACATCTGAAAAACCATGGGTTGCAATATGAATATATTTATAATATGATAAGTTTTGTTTCAGGTTACTCTTGGTGGCATTCTTAAATGTATATACCTTTGTATCAATGTAGTGATCTGAACAAATCCTGGTTATGCTGTCAATTTCAGTCAGCGAATAAGGCAAGGCCGGAAATAGAGTATCTCTGTATGAAATTCGTGCTATATCATTTTCTTTCATCGAAATATTGTCTTGTATCGCGTCTACCCTGTTTTCATCCTGAAATACCGGTGCAAATGCAATAAGTCCGCTTCCGGCATCATTTCTTTCAGGCTTTACGGCAGTCCACAAACCAGCGCTGTAATGATATTTTATCCCGTACTTTTTTATCAGGTAATCCTGCCGGCTAAAATCAGCAAAAGATTCGACAGTGTCTATTTCACTGCATAAAGTTTCAAAAGGAATTAAAAAAAGATATTTATCAGGTATAATTACCAGGTTTTTCTTGTCAGTACAATAGCCTGCTATATTTTTAATTAAAATATCATACAGGTGTTGGTTATAAATCTTGACTTTTTCTTTATCATATTTTTTTAATGCCGATAAATAACCATCAGCAAATGATTTTATTTCTCCCGAATGATCAAATATCTCCCTGAAAAGCATGATAGTATCAGCGGTGATAAGATATGTAATAAGCGCCGAATCGGAAACAAAGTAACTGATAAAAGCATCATCAGCCACTAAGCAATCTGAAATCCTGTTAAGTAATTCATTGCCCGAAAAAGCTAATGGGGCAAAAGATTGGCTTGTGCATAGTTTTATGGTATCGTTTATTACTTGCAAACAAAGCATCATGCTGTCAATTGCCTGCTGTATTTTAGTTTTGGCTGAAAAGTCATGCCCCAGTATGTTTTCATGCATTTTCATTTGCAGATACTCGATAGAAGAAACAAGGCTGTTCCTTTTCCACAATATTTCTGAAGGAGTTCCCGGCTCATTGTTTGCAAAATACCTGGCTTGTAATAGGGGCGATTTATTAACTTCTGAAAATTCAAGCGATTTTGCATAGTATTCGTACTCACCTGTTATCTGGTATAACAAGGCTGATGCATCTACTGCATAAATGGTATACTTAGACAACTGGTTCAGAAGATTAATCTTTGTTTCTTCTAGTAAAAAGTCAGAAATAACACTCTGCGTTAATGAAGGAATATGGCCGAAAAAGCAAATAATGTCCTTAAGATGTTGTTCATCATTGGTTATATTGTACCACTTATATTTCAACCTGCACAGGTATAACAATGTAGTCGCAAATTCATTTTCTTTGAATATAAAAGTAACGTCAATCTTATCTTTCTCAAATGTTTGAAAATAATTTGCCTGCAGAGACTTATAGTAAAATAACTGTGCGGTATCAAATAAACCGGTATTTTCATAATACTCACCCATGTCTCTTAGCATAGCAGAAACCCTCGGATGTGGAACGGGAAATGCTGAACTCACAATTTCTAATGCCCTTTTTCCATATGCTATTGCAGAATCGGGCATATTTCTCTCATTAAAATTTGCTGCAATATTTGAATAGAAGCTTGCATTCAGCGAATGTGCTTCGCCATAATTATCTTCCGAAATGCGCAATCCTTTTCTATAATCATGGTATTCTTCTTCTAACATTTTCAGGTGACCATATACTGTACCTCTGTTCAGGTATGATGAGGCCAGCTCCGGGTTACCCTCACCAAAAAAGGCACTGTCCATTTTCATTGCCATGTTAAAGTAATACAAAGCAGTATCATACTGGTTTTTAATAATATATACTTCACCAATATTGTTGTATGTACCTGATAAATCAGGATGATTACCTCCATGTATAACTTTTCCAATATCAACGCTTTTCCGATAATATGCCAGTGCCAGGTCAAAATCTCCTTTGTATTTATATATGGCGCCAATGTTATTATAACTGTTCGCTACCTTGGGGGTATATTCTCCTTTACGTAATCTTAATTCCAGGGCTGTATTAAAATATTGCAGGCACCTGTCATAATCGCAAAGGTCGGAATATCCTGTACCTACATTATTAAATGCATCTGCCAGGTATGGATTATCGTCATCGAGCAGTTTACGCTGTATTTTAAGCGATTGTTCAAAATAATGTATTGCTGTTTCATATCTTCCCATAATCCGGTATAGTTTCCCGAGATTAGTAAAACTCATAGCAACATTGGTATGCAGGGTATCAAATATTTCGAGCCTGCATTGTAAAGCCTTCAGATGGTAATCAAGCGAAGTATCATACATCCCTTTAAGCATGTAAACATTTCCGATATTATTTAGGCTGAGGGCAATATGAGGATGTTTTTCGGGAAGCGCCCTAAGCCTTATTTCGTAAGCCTTTTCGTGCATAATCAGGGCAGTGTCATACAGCGCCATAGCCATGAATAATGCAGCATTATTATTATAAGCTTCGGCTGTAAGAGGATGCGACAATCCAACTGATTTTTCACGTATGGTAACTACCTTTCCAAAATAATTCCGGCATTCTTCATATTTACCCAAATGATATGCAATGATTCCCAAAGAATTATAACAACCTGCCAGTTCAGGATGTCCATCATCATAAATTTCACGCAATAGTTCCACACTTTTGTTGATATGATGCCTTGCAGAATCGTACAATCCCTTGCTGCTATAAGTTATACCAATATTTCTGTGTGCATAGGCTCTTCTTGTATCATTATTTTCTGTTGTAACATTATAAAGCAGCAATGCTTTTCTGAAAAAATACAGGGCTGTATCGGTTGCATAACTGTCTTCATAAACATTTCCCATAATATTATAACAGTCAGCCGTACGGTCAGACATTTCGCCAAGCTTTTTCAAAGAAAACCCGAGATTTTTACTCGCTTCCCCAATAAGATTTTCATGTATCCCGGCTCTTCTTTTTATTGTAATTATGTTGTTACGGCATTTTATAAACTTCTCCCAGCATTTTGCCTTTTTAAATGCTTTTGCCGATTGGTCATAATAATACAAAGCGCTGTCATATTTTGCTTTATCATCAAAACTTTTAGCCACTTTGAACAGATTGCCAGCGGGTATGGTATCTTTGGAATAATAAAGTGTTTGATTACCAGCAAATACCTGTGTGCTTAAAAAGAATAAAATACTGGTTAGGGCAATTAATTTCAACATGTTAAAAGGATAGGTGGTTATAATCTGCAAGTTACGAAAAATATTGATTAACTTTGTCAAATGGAAGAAAAGTACGGAACACGCATGATTCGTGAGAATCAGCTTGAAAGGTTTGAAAACAGGAACAAAGAAAGGGATTATACGATTTGCTTTAATATTCCGGAATTTACATGTCTATGTCCTTTATCAGGTTTTCCTGATTTTGCAGTAATCAATGTTGAATATCAACCTAAAAACTATTGTGTGGAATTAAAAAGCCTTAAACTATATATCAACAGTTATAGAGATAAAAGCATTTTTCATGAAGATGTAGCCAACATTATTCTTAACGATCTGGTGACGCTTCTTGAACCAAAATATATGAAAGTTCATGCCGATTTTAATATTCGGGGCAATATTCATACAACAGTAACTGTTGTTCACGGCACTAAAAATGAAAATGCATCCTGACCAGAAAGCATTTGTCCTTCTATCAGGCGGACAGGATTCTTTCGTCTGCCTTATCTGGGCGCTCGCTAATTTTAATACAATTGAAGCGGTTACAATCCATTATGGCCAGAGCCATGCCGTTGAAACTGACTATGCCAAAAAAATAGCCGCTTATTATGGCGTTAAACAATGCCTCTTTTCAATCGAAGGCTTCATGAAATCTATTGCCGACAGTTCGCTGTTTGACAGTACCGGTCATCATTTAGAACACAAGATTCATGAGCACCTGCCTGCAAGTTTTGTCCCCAACCGCAACGGGCTTTTTCTTACAATAGCTGCCAACCAGGCGTTCAGGCAAAAAATGAAACATATCCATATAGTGACCGGTGTTTGCGAAACAGATTTTTCAGGGTATCCCGATTGCAGGGATGCTTACATTAAAGCCAAAGAAAAAGAATTATCCCTCGGACTGGATGTTCCGGTTACAATTCATACACCGCTGATGTGGAAAAATAAAGCCGGTATTTTTTTAATGGCAGATGAAGCCGGAAAATCAGAAGAGCTGAAAAATCTTACCCTGACCTGCTATAATGGAGATGAAAATATGAATGAATGGGGACGTGGATGCGGCGAATGTCCTTCATGTCTGCTTAGGAAAAAAGGATTTGAAGAATACATATTACTTAAAAAAACACTTTAGTTTTTTAACAATACCTGTTCCCGATGATTTTAAGAGACCACGATTTCCCCATATCAGAAATATTTGAATCCATACAGGGAGAAGGTAACCATGCAGGGGTAAACAGCCTTTTTATCCGTTTCCAGTTATGCAATATAACCTGCATCTGGTGCGATACAAAATATTCATGGACAAGATTCTCTGATAAATTTGAAATAACAGACAAAGACAGCCTTCGGGAAAAGATATCACGGTCTGAAAAAAAACACATTATTTTTACCGGAGGCGAACCTGCATTATTCAGGCTTGACATGCTGGCAAAAATAACAGGAAAATCATTTCATGTTGAATCAAACGGTACGATTATACCAACACAACCGCTTCATACAATACTTCATGACGGAGTTGAAATTTATCGCGATGGCATGAAGGAAGAAATAATCAGTGAATTCAACTGGGTTATTTCTCCCAAACTAAGCAACTCGAAACAGGAAACCAACGATGAGGCAATAAAATTCTGGGCAAAAAAAGAGTATGCAGTATTTAAATTTATAACAGGCAATGTTGCAGATATCGAAGAAGCTGAAAATTATGCATTGAATTTCAATATTGAAAAAAACAGGGTGTATATGGGACTGCTCGGTACAACCTTAGAATCGCAGCTAAACATAAGCCTGGCCGATGAAATTGTTAAACGCGGATTTAATTTTTCACCCCGCCTGCATGTACTATTTTGGGGCCAGAAAAGAGGAAAATAGTAATTCAGCAAAAAACAACCTGAATAATTAAATTAAACAACTGATATTGAGTAACTAATAATTGTACCGATGAAATATATTTTAAAGAAAAAGTTCACATTTGAAGCCGCCCACAGGTTAATAAAAAATTATACCGGCAAGTGCACCAATAATCACGGACACTCCTATTCGGTGGTTTTAATGCTGGAAGGTACCGGACTTGACGAAAAAGATATGCTGATAGATTTTGTCGAAACCAAACAATTGAAACAATGGATTGACACTTACCTTGACCATGCATCAATTTTATGGGAAAACGACCCCATGATTCCAATGCTCAAACAGCTTGACCAGAAGTTGTTTATTTGCAAAAAAAGCCCTACTTCAGAGCATATTGCCGAACTCATAATGCAAGAAGCAATAAATTTCTTCGAAAATTCAAAACTTAAAATTCATGCCATTGAAATTAACGAAACCTGCACTTCGGGAATAACACTTTACAGGTAAATAAGGCTGTTTGATCATGTCAAACCAATAAAGAAAAAGATAATGCACCTATAGACAGACAAATAACCGGTGGTTATTGTTCAATCTCTATCAGCACTTCATCTTTAGCTACCGAATCATTTTGCTTTACATGAATTTTTTTCACTTTGCCCGCAACATGCGAAATTATTTCGTTCTGCATCTTCATGGCTTCAAGAATCAAAACAGGCTCACCCATTTTAATTTCGGCATTTTCCTCAACCAGAAGATCAATAATTTTACCGGGCATGGGGGCAATTACCATTTCTACTTTACTCTTGGTCTGGTGCTTTGCCAAATATTTTTTTCGTAAGTATGAAATTGGCGATTCCACAGTAAATGAATAACTTACCCCGTTTATCATTACCGTGTATTTGTTCTGGTTTTTATCAGTTATTTCTACCAGGTATTTTACATTTTTATAAACAATATATGTAAAACCCTCTTCACTTTCAAAAATTTTAATATCGGTATTTTTACCGTTTACAGTAACCTCTTCACCAAAGGGATTCTGAATCTTATATTTCTTGTCTTTCGGCGAAACGGCAATATATTCATTCGGATTCTTTTTCTTTTTCTTATAGAATTTCATTTGATGAAGGTTTTAAATTGAGCGGATTCGTTTATTCATTACCCAGGGACTGATATTTTTACCATGTTCAAAATTTACAAATGTAGTCCTGTCATTTTCCAGCTCGGCAGCAAAGTCAAATGCAGCAACGTAAGCAGCAAGCATTTCATACACTTCTTCCTGGTAAAATATCTGGTCCATTTCTTTTTCTATAAACGATGTATTAAAATCACCCTTTTTAAATTTCTTATGGTTCAAAACCTGTATACAAAATGGAATCGTGGTTTTTATACCCTTTACCCAAAACTTTTTCAGGGCATTTACACACGCCGACAATGCTTTATCTCTTGTCTCTGCATGCACAATTAACTTGGCCACCATCGAATCATAGTAGGGTGTTACCACCGACATATCTGCTACACCCGTATCAATGCGGATATTTTTGCTGCGAGGATATACAATTTTATGAATAATGCCCATACTTGGCGAGAAACCACTTTGTACATCTTCTGCATTTATCCTGCATTCAATAGCCCATCCATTTAGTTTTACATCTTTCTGCTTAATCGGAAGCTTTTCATTTTGGGCTACCATTATCTGAAGCTCAATTAGATCGGTGCCTGTAACCATTTCAGTAACCGGATGTTCAACCTGTATCCTGGTATTCATTTCCATAAAATAGAAATTCTTGTCGGCATCGAGAAGAAATTCTACTGTGCCGGCGCTGTAATAATCTACAGCCTGGGCAATTCTTAGTGCTGACTCGCCCATTTCTTTTCTCAGCTTATCATTTAACGCCGATGAGGGCGACTCCTCAATTAATTTCTGGTGCTTACGCTGTATAGAACACTCTCTCTCACCCAGATGGATAAAATTTCCAAATTTATCTCCAAATACCTGAAATTCGATATGACGTGGGTTTCTGACATATTTTTCAATAAAAACCGATGGATCGTTAAAGGCTTTCTCTGCTTCAGAAGTAGCCATTTTAAACATTTTTTCCATCTGCGAAGCCTTTTCCACAATTCGCATTCCCCGCCCGCCGCCTCCTGAAGCAGCTTTAAGAATTACGGGATATCCTATCTTATCGGCTATCTCTATGGCTTCTTCCGGATTTTTTACATTGCCAATGCTCCCCTGCAATAAAGGAACTTTATGCTTGGTGGCAATCTGTTTGGCAATGGTTTTATTTCCCATTTTATAAATAGCAGAAGCCGATGGCCCAATAAAAACAATACTTTCTTCTTCGCACCTTTTTGCAAAATACGGGCTTTCAGCCAAAAAACCATATCCCGGATGAATAGCCTCAACATTATGGCTTTTTGCAGCAGCAATTATTCGCTCAATGTCGAGAAATTCAGGCAATTCTTCTAAAGTGTCGGTAAAATCAATTATTTCATCAACCATCCGCAGATAATATGCATTAGGTTCTTTCTGTGTTTTTATTCCAAAGGTCTTAATACCCATCCTCTTGGCTGTTGCAACAATTCTAACAGCTATTTCACCACGGTTGGCTATTAACAGACTTTTTATCTTCATAATATAAAATTGTAAAATGACTTTATTTAAAACTGTTCAATTACAATGGAATATTTCCGTGCTTTCTTGAAGGAACATTTACATGTTTATTCTCAAGTGCTTCAAATGCCGATATAAGCTTTTTTCTTGTAGCAGCAGGGTCTATTACCTCATCAATATATCCTTTTTCATCAGCAATATATGGGTTTGCAATTTCCTCACGGTATTTCACGGCCAAATCTTTTTTAAGTTTTGCAGGATCATCAGATTCAAGCAACTCCTTTCTGTATAGTATAGATACAGCGCCTTCAGGACCCATTACTGCAATTTCAGCCGTAGGCCATGCAAAATTAAAATCACCGCCGAGGTTTTTACTGTTCATTACACAGTAAGCGCCGCCATAAGATTTTCTAAGAATTACAGTAATTTTCGGAACAGTGGCATCTGCATAAGCATAAAGCAATTTAGCACCATGTCGTATTATACCGTTATGCTCCTGGTCTATACCGGGCAAAAAGCCGGGGACATCTTCAAGCGTAAGGATGGGAATGTTAAAAGAATCACAAAACCTTATAAACCTTGCCGATTTAACCGATGAGTTGATATCGAGCGTACCTGCAAGTACTTTTGGTTGATTCGCTATAATACCAATTGTTTTTCCTTTAAGACGTGCAAAGCCTACCACAATATTCATGGCAAAACCATCAGATACCTCAAAGAAACTCCCCTTGTCAATTATCAGGTTGATTACCTCTTTAATATCGTATGGCTTATTCGGGTCATCGGGTACTATTTCCCTGAGCCTTTCTTCAATTCTTTCCTCGGTATCGCGCATATCAATAATGGGCGGATTTTCAAGATTATTTGACGGCAAATAGGTCAAAAGCTTTTGTAAACCTCTTATGGTGTTTTCTTCATCTTCGTAAACGAAATGGGCAATACCACTTTTTTTCATATGTACCAAAGCACCACCCAGATCATCAAATGATACATCTTCGTTTAATACTTCTTTTACCACATTGGGCCCTGTGACAAACATATAGCTTGTTTTGTTTGTCATAAAAACAAAATCGGTGATAGATGGGGAATATACAGCTCCGCCCGCAGCCGGACCCATGATTACTGATATCTGGGGTATTACACCCGAGGCCCGCACGTTACGGTTAAAAATGCCGGCATATCCAGCCAGGCTCGATACCCCTTCCTGAATGCGCGCCCCTCCTGAATCAATGAGGCCAATGATTGGCGCACCCATTTTTAGCGCCATATCCTGTATTTTGGCAATCTTTGTAGCATGAACTGCACCCAATGACCCCCCCATAATGGAAAAATCCTGTGCATACGCAAATGCCAACCTGCCATTAATGCTGCCATGACCTATAATTACACCATCTCCATAGGCCGAAACAATTCTTCCGAATTCACCTCCTGAAGGTGCAGCAGCAGAAAAGGCATCAATTTCTTCAAAAGTATCGCTGTCAAATAAAAGATCTATGCGTTCCCTGGCAGTCAGTTTTCCTTTTGAGTGCTGCTTTTCAGCAGCCGATTTACCTTGCTGTTGCTCATAGGCAGCCTGTCTTTCAAGGAATTTTTTAAACAGTTTTCCGTTTACATCCATTAAAAACTATGTTAAATATGTAAATAATGCAAGTATATTATAGAAAAATTTGCAATAACAGGTGGGGTTTATATTTTTAAATATTTGCACCAACATTTTTGTTAGTTTCAGGTGCAAATTTAATAATATTTTAATGATATAATCAAAATCTTAATTTTGCATTTTTGTTAAGATAAAATGTAAATAATTAATATACAAATCAATAATATTATCTGAATGTAGTAAACCGGGGTATATTCTGATTAAATTCAAAATACTCAAATATTTTATTCAATAGATTAAATATCAATTGAAAGACGAGCATAACATAGTAATTGGCGCTTTCTAAAAACCCACTATTTAAGCCTGAACAAAATAGGAATTGTTATTGTAACATCAATTACTTTTCCATCTCTTTTTCCCGGTATCCACTCTGGTGAAGATGAAACAACCCTAAGGGCCTCCTGATTAAAATAATCTTTATCTTCATGAATAAGTTTTATTCTGCTAACATTTCCATTTATATCAACAGTAAACCTCACATACACCTGGCCCTCTTCGTCATTTAACCTGGCAATTTCAGGATAATGTAACTTTTCCTGTACGTATTTCTTAAAACTCTCAAGACCATTTTTAAATTTAGGCATTATAAAATAACTAAAATAAGTGGTATCCTCTCCACTGGCTGTGTAACACTTTCCTTTTTGTAATTTATCGTTTTCGTAAATGTCTTTTCTAAGTAACTGTCCATTTGGATAATATGTAATAAAACTGCCATGTTTCAAACCGTTTTTATACATTGTACTTTTCGTAAGTAATCCATTTTCATCCCAATCACTCTCTATACCTTCAATTAAGCTGTTTTTAAAGAATTTTTCGTTCTTTAGTTTTCCGTTTTTATACCACTCACGATAATAACCATCAAGTATATCTTCGTTAAAGTTGCATTGAATATGTTTTTGTCCATTTTCATACCAGTAATTAAACTCCCCTACCCTTATATCTGGATTAATAGACCTGTATGCTCCATCCATCTGCAACTTGCCTGTACGATAATAATCTTTGACCAAAAAAAGGATTTTAACCGTGTCAACATCCAGCAAACGATAATAACTTGCATTTTCATGTGTTGAATTTTGCCAGTTTTCATCAAAAAATATGGTATCGGTGCCCCATTGTGAAAATATGTTTATATTGATTACTAACAGGGCGCTTGCAAATAAACAAAGCCTCTTTTTCTTTATTTCAGATATTTTTATACCCTTCATCATACAATGTTTAAATATAAACTACCAGATAGAACGATTCGAGAAGATAAAAGTTTCTTAATAACAATGCAAATTTTCAAAATTAATTGATGAAGAATTTTAAATTCATGTTAAGATTGATCTTCTCTGAATTCTTCTATTAGATCTCAATCATTGCCTTCATCACACCATCCTGATATCCTGAAACCAGTTCAAATGCTTCACGGGTATCTTCGAATTTAAACCTGTGTGTCGGCATACGTGAAACATCGGTTTTTTTTAGTGCTATCAGCTCCAATGCCTCTTCGGCACAATGGTTTTGTCGTCTGATATTCATAAAGGTAACCTCTTTTCTTCTTATGATATCAGCCTTAAAACTCCAAGACTCAAATTCAGGTATGCCCACAATCATTATTTTTCCACCCGGTTTAACCAGTTCAACAGCCTGATCAATGGCTTCCTGTTTGCCACAGCATTCAAATACAATATCAAATCCTTCTTCAATCTTTTGTAAACCAGTTTTAATTATGTCTTCAGCATCGGGGTTACCGGTGAAAATTGCGCCTGTTGATTGTGCAATTTTAATTCTTTCAGCAATCTTGTCTGTTACAAATACGCTACCTCCGCCAAATGCATTAAAACAGAGCATCACACTCATACCAACAGGTCCAAAGCCAAGTATGGCAGCGTTTGCTGTTTTTATATCTCCGGCTTGTTTTACGGCATACAATCCTATGGCCAGTGGTTCCGATATTGCCGCCTCATCAAATGACATACTGTCTGGAATTTTAAGGCAACTGCTTTCGGGCATAACAATGTATTCAGATAAACACCCGCTTGCCTGGCCAGGGCAGCCCAGAAACTTTAATCTCCGGCAGGTATTATGCCGGCCGGCCCTGCATTGGTCACAATAAAAACATGGCATGGCAGGTTCTATGGCAATCCTGTCGCCCGGCTTAAGGACAGTTACTTTTCTGCCTGTTTTTTCAACAATACCAGCACCTTCATGTCCAACTGCAAATGGATATTCCACGATCTGGCTTCCTATTTTTCCCTGTGTATAATAATGTATATCAGAACCACATACACCAACAGTCTTCATTCTTATAAGCACTTCATTCTCGTTTTTTATTATGGGCAGCGGTTCTTCCATCATCTGCATCTTCCTGATTCCGGTTAGCATCATTGTCTTCATAAATCCAATCTGATTATAGTTTCGGTTTACAAAGGTAATTACGATAAGGCACAAAACATAAGCATAGAAACCAAATACTTAATGTTTATTAACAATCATTCCTTAAAATCTTGTTTATACTTATTTTACCATTTATCTAAAGAAATTGGATATTTTACCCAATTTTGAACTTTGTTTTAAATTTACTTTTCTAATTTATAGTTGTGATTGACCGTCAAACAATAGAAAAAATATTTTCAGCTGCAGATATTGCAGAGGTAATTGGTGAATTTGTAAACCTTAAACGCTCTGGCCAGAATTATAAAGGCTTAAGCCCGTTTACCAACGAAAAAACCCCATCATTTTTTGTCAGTCCGTCGAAAGGAATTTTTAAATGCTTTAGTTCTGGTATCGGGGGAAATGTTGTTACCTTTCTTATGGAGCACGAGAAACTCTCTTATCCCGAAGCGTTAAAGTTTCTTGCAAAAAAATACAACATCGAAATTGCTGAAAAGGAAGAGAGTGATGAAGAACGTCAACATAAAGATGACAGGGAAAGTATGCTCGCCATTAACCTGTTTGCTCAAAAACTGTTTTCAGAAAATTTAAATAATACCGAAGAAGGTAAGGCTATTGGCCTTTCTTATTTTCATGAACGGGCATTCAGGGAAGACATCATTGAAAAATTTCAACTTGGCTACTCCCGTGAACAGAAAGATGCCTTCACCAAAACTGCACTGCACAATGGTTATAAGCTCGAATACCTTGAAAAAACAGGTCTCACTATAAAAAAAGATGACTATACGTTCGACCGTTTTCATGGCAGGGTAATGTTTCCAATTCATAGTCTCTCGGGACAAATATTGGGATTTGGGGGCAGAATTCTGAAATCTGACGGCAAGACAGCAAAATATCTGAATTCTCCCGAATCTGAAATTTACCATAAAAGTAATATTCTTTATGGGTTGTACTTTGCACGTCAATCAATTATTAAACTCGACAAATGTTACCTGGTTGAAGGATATACCGATGTAATTTCAATGCACCAGGCAGGCATTGAAAATGTTGCGGCATCTTCAGGTACTTCCTTAACGATTGACCAGATAAGGCTGATAAAACGATTTACCAAGAATATTACAGTTCTGTACGATGGTGATGAAGCCGGAATTAAAGCATCTCTAAGGGGTGTTGACCTTATACTCGAAGAAGGGCTTAATGTAAAAGTAGTTCTTTTCCCCGATAATGAAGACCCGGATTCTTTTTCAAAGAAAAACAGTACTTCTGAATTTCAGGAGTATATATTGAAAAGTGAAAGTGATTTTATTACTTTCAAAACCAGACTGTTAATTAAAGATGCCAGTTCCGATCCTGTACGAAGGGCTACGTTAATCAACGATGTTGTACACTCTGTAGCAGTAATTCCCGACGGTATTACCCGGACAGTTTATATCCGCGAATGCAGCAAAATTCTTGACGTTGATGAACGTGTTCTTTATACCGAGATTCGCAAAATAAGAAGAAAAAATGCAGAGCAAAAATTCAAAACCGAACTAAAATCAACCTACTATGATCAGGATGATTTAAAACCTGAATTTCTGCCAGACAAAAATGCTGAATCGAACTTTATTGAAAAAGATATCATACGGCTGCTTCTTAACTATGGTAACCGTGAAGTTATTAAAGCCTTGGATTCAGAAGGAATAGAACAGATTCTTGTCGTAGCTAAATATATTATTTCTGAAATTGATAACGATGATCTTGAATTTAAAGACAATACACTTAACCAGGTATACAATGAAATAAGAACCCTTATAAATGAAGGCAACCAGATTGATGAAAAATATTTTCTTTTTCATCCCGAAGACCAGATAGCAAGAATTTGTGTTGACTTGCTTACCTCTACCTATCAGTTGAGTAAAATCTGGCAAAAACACGAGTCATATGTTGAAACCGAAGACATGAAGCTTAACGAGATAGTGCCTGAAACCATCAGTGCTTTTAAAAACCAGAAAGTTCTTTTACTGATTAAAGATACCGAAAAACAACTTAAGATTGCCCAGGATACTGATGAATTTGATAATATAATATTGTTGCATCAGAGATACATTATTCTAAATGAATTAAAGAAAAACCTTTCTAAAAACCTTGGTGACAGAATTATACTTTAACCCACATTGTTTAAATAAAAATTTCTTCAATAATATAATCTGCAATCAATTTTCCTTCATAAGATAAAACCAGTGAATCATTCATCCGCATTATTTTTCCAGAGGTGATAAAGGGTAATGCCTTATTCAGCGTGTGTTCATAATATTGTGTGCCAAATACAGTATCTATATGTTGAAGCTGTATGCCCCACATAGTCCTTAACCCTGTCATTATATATTCATTGTATTTTGTTCTGTCGTCTAAAAATTCAGATTCAAAAAATTCTCCGTTACTTATAATACGCCCCATATATTCTTCACAGTCAGAAATATTCCATTGCCTTGAAACCAGATTATATGAATGGGCCGATGGTCCTATTCCCAGGTATTTTTTTCCCCTCCAGTAATTTGAATTATGTTTTGAATAGTAGCCTTCACGTGCAAAATTTGATATCTCGTAATGCTCAAAGTGATTATTTTCTGATTTTTCGATTAGTAACTTGAATTGCGCTATACTCTCCTCTTCTGAAACCGGTTTAAGAAACATGCTGTCAACCATTTTGTATATCGGTGTGTTATGTTCAATGGTTAGATGATATGCAGACAAATGATTAATTCTTAATGCGAATGCCCGATCTAAATTACTTTCCCACTTTTTTACTGTCATTCCCGGAATAGCATAAATAAGATCAACGCCAATATTATAAAAACCTGCCTTTTCTGCCTGTTCAATTGCCTTTATGGCCTGTGCTGAATCATGGCGTCTGTTCAGCAATTTTAAATCGCTGTCAATAAAAGACTGTACACCAATACTCAGTCTGTTAACCAGGGTATTCTCTCTTATACTTCGCAAATATTCTGTTGTTAAGTCATCAGGATTGGCTTCAATGGTAATTTCTACATCTGATGATATTTCAAAACATCGCTCAATTTTCTTTAATATTCCATTAATCTCATCTATTGTAAGAACAGAAGGAGTTCCACCACCTAAATAAATTGTTTCAATTTTTTCATTTTCCAGGTATTGGCGTCGGTACTCAAGCTCAAGTAATAAACCGGCCAATAATTTCTTCTTTAAAAATAATTCCTTTGTCCTGTAGAAATCACAATAACTGCAATACTGCTTGCAAAAGGGAATATGTATGTAGATTCCGGCCATATATAAGTATTAGTCATTCAAAATTATCATAATAAAAAGGCTTCAAAACCAAATCACCTAAAATTTTAATAACTTTATACGAACCGGTTCATTTTCAATTTTAATTATGGTTTTCTTATCATAACTATGTGTACATGAAAAACAAAATGTCTAAGAATGAACTATTAAAGAAAATTTCTTCACTCGAAGAAGAAATTCGTCTGCTTAAAAAAGATGATATTCTTGTTCATACCACAGATATTTTCAAAAATATTCAAACAGGAATGCATATCTATGAACTTGAAGATATTGAAAATGATAGAACTTTAAGGCTGATAGCAGCTAATCCGGCCACTGAAAAACTAACCGGTATTCCTGCAGATGAGATTATTGGAAATACCATTGATGAAAATTTTCCCAACCTGAGATCAAAAAATATTCCTCAACAATATGCCGCTGTAATTAAAACCAAAAAACCTATTGAACTTGAGGAGTTCTACTATTCAGACATGCGCATTATAGCTGCAGTTTTTCATATAAAAGCATTTCCATTATCGGGCCAAAGGGTTTGCATAACTTTTGACAACATCACCGAGAAGAAAAAAGCGGAAGAAGATTTGCTAAATTCAACCAAATACTTAAAAGGAATTTTAAATGCATCACCATCAATAATATATGTTTTTTGTCTTATCGAAAATAATATTAAATACATTTCAGACAAAATACAATCTGTTTCAGGTTATTCGGTTGAAGAACTTTACCAGATGAATAATCCACTCTCCAGGATAGTCCATCCAAACAATCATGAAGATATATCAATTCTTCTTGGAAAAATAAAAAAATTTGAAATAGAACAAATCAAAGACTTTGAAATTCAAATAATTAAAAAAGACCAATCTAAAATATGGATCTCTATTTCTGCGCTTGTATTTGAAAAAACCGAACCCGGGGGTGTTTCGCAGATATTAGGCTCTATTTCAGAAATAACAGATAGAAAACAAGCAGAACTTGAACTAATAAAGAGCGAAGAAAAATACAGGTTGATCGTTGAAGGACAATCTGATATGGTTGTTAAAATAGATAAAAACAAACAATATCTTTTTGTAAGTCCTTCATATTGTGAAAAATATGGTGTGAGCGAACATGAATTACTTAATTCAGAATACTTACCCCTTATTAATGAAGAAGACAGGCTTAAAAACAGTGTAGTCCTGAGCAATCTTGACAAGCCCCCTTATACATGCAGCATTGAACAACGTGAGATGACCAGGTACGGATGGCGATGGATAGCCTGGTCAATGAGGGCTATATTGGATGAAGATTCAGCAATAAAAGAAATAATATATATCGGAAGGGATATAACTGATAAAAAAAATGCAGAAAATGCCCTGATTGAAAGCGAAGAAAGGTACCGCACATTGTTCGATCAATCTGCAGACGGAATACTTGTTTGTGATTCATCAGTAAAAATTATTGATCTTAACAGGAACGTCAGTAAAATAACAGGATTCAGTAAACAGGAATTACTTGGACTTACTTTAGATAAACTCTTTGATATAACCGAAACAAATAAAAAACCATTAAGGATAGAATATTTAAAAACAGGTGAGTTAATAGTAAATGAACGAACTTTAATATCCAAGAATGGCATAAAAATAAAGGTTGAGATAAGTAAAAAACAATTGTCTGATGGACGGATACAGGTTTTATTACTTGATATCACCGAAAAAAAGAAAGCCGAATCTGCCCTTATCGAAAGCGAACAGAAATACCGGCTTCTTTTCGAATCGGCAGCAGACGCAATCTTTATGATGAGAGGCACAGAATTTATTGATTGTAATAAAGCCACACTCAAAATTTATGGATGTAAACGCGAGGAGATTATCGGGCATACTCCATTTAGGTTCTCTCCCCTAACACAACCCGATGGTGCAAATTCAAAAACCCAAGCCCTCAAACACATTCAAAATGCAATGGAACATGGCCCGCAAAATTTTGAATGGCAACACATAAAGTATAACGGTACCCCTTTTGATGCGGAGGTAACACTTCAAAAAATAGAACTGTCAGGAGAAATATTTCTTCAGGCAATTGTCAGGGATATTACCTCCAGGAAACAATCTGAAAATGCGCTCAAAGAGCGTGAATCCCAACTGGCCGAAACTAACCAGATGCTGGAATTAATATTAAATACAATACCTGTACGGGTATTCTGGAAAGACAGAAATTTCAAATTTATCGGCTGCAATAAGCTTTTTGCAAAAGATGCCGGTTTTGATAACCCGAAAAACCTGATAGGCAAAACTGATTTTGAATTGAACTGGAAAGATCAGGCAGAAAAATACAGGGCCGATGATGCAAAAATCTTATCTTCCGAATCACCCATGATAGATATAGAAGAGCCTCAAACAACTCCCGAGGGAAATATTATCTGGATTAAAACAAACAAAATACAGTTAAAAAACCTGAACAATCAAACAATTGGTATCCTGGGCACTTATGAAGACATTACAGAAAGAAAGCAGATTGAAAAAAAAATAATTGATGCCATTATTAAAACTGAAGAGAAAGAACGGGAAAAATTTGCAAAAAATTTGCATGACGATCTTGGTCCATTACTTTCAAGTATTAAGATGTATGTTAATTCAATTATTGAAGCATCCCCCACAAAACAAATGTTTATTGTTGAACAATTAAATGAAATTGTTAAAGAAGCTATTCAAAGCACCAAGGAAATCTCGAATGATTTAAGCCCCCATGTGCTTAAAAATTATGGACTTGTTGCGGCTGTTCAATTTTTTTCGCGAAGGGTTGAAAACCTTATTCAAACCGATTTTGATACCAATATCACCGATCAAAGGTTCCCCGAAGAAGTTGAAACCTCGGTTTACAGAATCATCAAAGAGTTGTTCAATAACACCATCAAACACGCAAAAGCAAATAAAATAACTCTTTCTCTTTTAGTTGATGATAAAAAACTTAAAATATTTTTTGCTGATAATGGATCGGGGTTTAATATTTCGGGTATCGAACGCAAAGACGCTATGGGAATGGGTATATCGAATATTATCAGCAGGGTAAGGTCTCTTAAGGGCTTTCATTCAATAACATCAGCTTTAAATCAGGGAATGAAATTTTTGTTGGAAATTCCATTGCCATGATGATACTATGGACATTTTTTTAATTATTTTTAAATGTGATTCAAACCTTTATGTATGCGTTTTGTAATCTAAACCCTGCAGTATGAAAAAGAATAAAATTTTAATAGTAGATGATCATCAGCTTTTTAGAAACGGATTGAAGTTCATTCTGAACGAAATGAATGATATGCAGGTAATTGGAGAAGCCTCCAATGGCAAGGAATTTTTGGATTTACTCGAATATGAAATCCCCGACCTTGTTCTGATGGATATAAATATGCCGTTAATGAATGGTGTGGTTGCAACCAAACATGCCCTTGATAAATATCCTGATTTAAATATTCTTGTTTTATCTATGTATGGTGAAACTGAATATTATAATACAATGATTGATTTAGGAGTTAAAGGATTTATTTTAAAAGATATAGATAACAAAGAATTGAGAGATGCCATTGAAAAAGTTGTTTCAGGGGGCAACTATTTCTCTCAGGAATTATTGCTTAACCTTATAAAAAACAAATCTTACGACGAAAATATAACCCTTACAAAGAGAGAAAAGGAGGTGCTTGAATTAATCTGTAAGGGTTATTCAAACCAACAGATTTCAGAAAAACTATTTATAAGTCAGAGAACTGTAGAAAGACACCGTTCAAACCTATTGCTCAAAACAGATTCGAGGAATTCTATAAGCCTTGTCGTATTTGCAATAAAAAACAAATTGGTTTTATTATAGTTTATTACCAAATATTATGTGTAAAGCAAGTTAATTTATTATTAATCTGTATTTTAACTTTTTATGTCGGCAACTACCCAATACTATATGGGTAAATACCCGATATTTATTTGAGTAATTTATGGTTTAAATTGAGTGTTTACCATTTGTTTCTAACTACCCCGATAAGGTAATTTTGTTCTATATATTATAAATATATGGAACTATTTGAAATCAAATCAGAAAAACTTCAAAACAGGTTGTATATAGTTTTAAAGGGTTTCTTTCTCGAATCGGAGTTAGACCTTGCATATGATAAACTATTACGTGAGCTCAGGCATATGAAGTTTGGAATGGATGTTATTATTGATATTTCAAAAATGCAAACAAAACCGGAATATATAAAAGATATTTTCTACGAAAGATTATTAATGCGTGTAAAACCCGATTCAAGATATATTTGCAGGGTTACTCAGAATAATAAGATTCTTGAATCTTTAAAAAATATCAGTAAATCTGGTCCTGAATCACATGTCAGGGTAAAATACATTAATTCGGTTAATGAAGCCGACATTTTTTTAGAACAAATATGCCTGATGAATAACATTTATAATAATTAAATTGCATCATATCAATATTTTAGATGCTATGAATGTAAACAATACATATAATAAGGTACATTTAAACAACAACGCTGGTAATGATGTCGGAAAATACGAAGTTTTATTGGGTAAAAATACCCATTATAAAATGAGTAAAAATCTGAAAAAATTAAGTGTTTTTTCTAATTATCAGATACAATCATTGCATTATTTTTGTATCATAAATAAAATATTTCATAATAAAGTAGGGTTTAAGTTAGTTTAGGGTTTTAAGTTTTTTCATAAGGGTTTTAGTTAGTTTTAGGGTTTGGTTGGATTTAGGTGGGATAAACGGGATGTCATTTTTTGATGTCCCGTTTTGACATTATATCAAATCGTAAATATATCATCTGCCCAAAGCTGATTTTTATTTTGCAATTTTTTACCTCATGAATTGTAATTTATCCATTCTGTTTTATTGTGATTGAAATTTTCTTTACAATAAATATCACATTTATAATAATTTACATCTCTACTATCTTAATTAATTGTTAAAAAGTGTCGGTAAATACCCACTCTTTTTTAGGTATTTCTGACCTTTTTATTTACGGTAAAACTTATTAAAATTGAGTATTCTAAACAGTATATAACAGATAATTAAAAAGTACTTTTGAACAAATATCTTAATTATGAAGAAACTCAAGGTACTTGTAGTAGATGATAATCCGCATTTTTGCAATGCCTTAAAATTTATGTTGCTCGATTCTTTTGAAGACAAAATAGAATCAATTACTATCACCAATGACGGTGAAGAATGCCTCAAGGAATTGAAGACTAAAATCTACGATGTGGTTTTTATGGATATTAACATGCCAAAAGTAAATGGTATAGATGCTACAAGAGAGGCTGCAGTTTTATATAGAAATTTGGTGATAATTGCAGTATCTTTTCACTCTGAAATGAAATTTATTGTACAGATGATAGAGGCTGGAGCCCGCAGCTACATTATAAAAGACGAGATAAATAAAGATTCTTTGGAAAAAGCTTTGGCAATTGAATATTCTTATTAAAAAAATTTGTTTTTTATAAAAAATGTATTATATTTGTATTAAGATATTAAGAAACTCTTTCAGAGTCTTTGATTAGTGCGGATTAATTGTGTTGTGATGCCCCCGACCTCCCCGGTTGGGGGTATTTTTTTGTAGGTATTCGAGTATTGCATCCGATTTCAGGGATCAAACCAAAAATCTCTACCATAATTAGTCTCTAAGAAACCCCATTTACTAAATATTTTTGAATAACATATTATTGTTCTTATTTTAGCCTGCCTTATTCATAAACTTTAAATTTTGTCATAGTTTATAGATAATGCAGATTAACCGTGGGTTAGGTTATTATTGCTTTTTAAAAAGAACTGAAAATGATTGGAAAATTCAAAAAATCAATATTCTGGTTTTTGGTTATTATTGCCTTAACATTAATACCTGTCTCAAATACTCCAGGGTTAGGACTATTGCCCGGATGGTTCGATAAAGTTGTACATGCTGCTTTATTCGCTGTATTATCTGTATTGCTAATATCTGATATCGTAAAGGAAAGAAAATTATCTTTTGTCACTAAAAGGATAATGGTAATTGTTTTTACAACCGGCATAATTATCGCTGTTTCAACCGAACTAATCCAACATTTCTTTATTCCCGGACGTACGGGCAGTATATTCGATTTTATTTCAGATGTTGTTGGTCTGGTTGCCGGATATGTTTTTTATAGAGTAATAAGGATTAAATAAATATTTTTTTTCCTGATTTATTCATATCGGCAATTAATCCGGCTATTGTCTGATTATTGAACAAGTTATACAACTGGGTTCTTATTTTATCATATTTACCATGCATCGGACAAGGCATTCCCTCATCTTTACAGGTGCGTAACGATATTATACATTTCTCAAATAAATCACTTCCGTCTATAATATTTACTATTTCGTTAAGGGTAACCTTATTTGTATCGGAGCTAATTCCAAAACCGCCGTTCGGCCCTTTGGTTGAAGATAATACTTTATGCTTTACCAGTGTTTGTAAAATTTTTGATAGAAATGGCGAAGGAATATCCAATTCTTTACTTATCTTCTTTATGCCTATCTTATTATCACTTTCAGCATTCAAGGCAATATAAATAACTGCCCTTATCGCATATTTACATGTATTTGACAACATTATTTTAAGGGTATTTTGTCAATTCTTGCCTGATGCCTTCCACCGTCAAAAGAAGAAGAAAGAAATTTGTCTGCAATACTGCATGCCAGATCATATGAAATGAATCTCGCCGGAAGTGCACATATGTTGGCATCATTATGTCTTCGGGCAAGTTCAGCTATTTCAATATTCCAGCACAACGCAGATCTTATTTTTGGATGTTTATTAACAGTCATGTTTATTCCATTGCCGCTACCACAAATTGAAATCCCAAAAGTGCTTTCACCATTTTCAACAGACATGGCCATGGGATGCGCATAATCTGCATAATCAGAACTTTCAGCACTATGTGTGCCATAATCAACAACCGAATAACCCTTACTTTCTAAATAATTTTTCAAGTTCTCCTTAAGTTCATAACCGGCATGATCAGCCGCAAGCGCTATTTTCATTTTATCTTTTTTAAAAAATTTACAGTTTTATCAAATCAAAACATTATGCATATTACTGAAACAAAATTGTTAATATAATGTTAAACATTTTAAATAAAAATTTATAATTATTTCTTGACTTTTTAATTCCATTGATCATATAAAAATTATCAGCTTATTTCAAAACCCAATCCCTATTTTTTTATGCTTCAAAAATCAACATCGTTTTAACATCACATTAAATAAATTTCTGAGATTAAATATTAACGCTATACAATATTAACACTTTGTTGAAAACATATTAATTATCTTATATTCAATAAAATATAATTAACAAACATATTAATTTTTGTTTTATAAGCTTTTAATAACAACAAAAACAAGTTTAGATGAATTAAAAAATTAACATAATTAACCATAAAATATTAACATATAAAAGATAGATAAAATTATTATTTAAATATTTTATATTGTTTGTTTTATTAAATTCAATTCCAACTTAAAAAATTTAAATTTGCCTATATGTTTTCATTTTATAGAATTGTAAAAAATGAAGATAGATAATATTAATAAAATATTGTTTACTGTTTTTGGCTTATTGCTCGTTTATAATGTAATATGCCAGGATTCTATTATTAAAGATGGTTATAATATCATATATCATAAAAATGGGAAAGTCTCAAGTGAAGGATATATGAGAAATGGTAAACCTGATGGTTATTGGAAAACTTATTTTCAAACAGGAATTTTGAAATCAGAAGGTAACAGAAAGAATTTTTTGCTTGACAGTACATGGATTTTTTATTCTATGTTTGGTGATACACTTGAAAAAATAAATTACATTATTGGGAAAAGAAATGGGTATAGTTATGTCTATTATGCCGATAGAAATAATAAAACAGAATTTATAGGAAATATTATTAGTAAAGAAATGTATATTAATGATAAAAAAGAGGGGATATCATTTTATTATAATAATGATGGTTCATTGAATAAGATTATGAATTTTTCAAATAATAAGGCTGATGGATTTGCTTATGAATTTGAAAACGAAATTATTGTTACAATATTAAGATATAATAAAGGAAATATTATTGAACGTGAACGAATTAACCGGTATAATAATGAGAACTTAAAAGTTGGGTTGTGGAAAGATTTTTATGAAAACTATAATGTAAAAAAAGAAGTTAATTATTACAACGGACTGAAAAGCGGAACTTATAAAGAATACAAAGAAGATGGTGATTTGATATTAAGATTGAAATACGATAATGATAAAATTATTGAAGAAATTGAAGTTCAGGATAGTGTAGAGATTGTAAATGAAACAGATGCTGAAGGAAATGTTATCTTTAGTGGTTCTTTTAAAAATGGAATACCTATTGGTATACATCGTTTTTTTGATATTCATGGTAAAGTTAAGAATGCTTATTTATATAATGATTCGGGTGTTAAAATTGCGGAAGGAAGAATTAATCCAGATGGATCAAAGGAAGGAAAATGGAAATATTTTTATAGTAGCGGTATTATTAAATCAGAAGGGGTTTATGAAAATAACCGTGAGCAGGGAAAATGGAAATTTTTTTACAAAAACAAAAGCATTGAGCAAACAGGTGATTTTAGAAATGGTTTGCTAAATGGCATTTGGACATGGTATTTTGATGATGGAAAGGTTAGAAAAGAAGAAGGTTATTTTAATGGAGAAGAAGAAGGTGAAAGTATTGAATATGATAGAAATGGAAATATTGTTTCAAAAGGGGAATATATTGAAGGAGAAAAAGAGGGATTTTGGAAAATTACTGTTAATGATCATATTGAAGAGGGTAATTATGTTACAGGACTAAGAGATGGAAAGTGGAAATATTACTATAACGATGGTACACTTAAATTCGAAGGAGGTTATGTTCAGGGAAATGCTGATGGTAAACACCGGTATTATTATGAAAATGGTGTATTGAAAGAAGAGCAATATTTTGCTCAGGGTTTAAAAGAGAAGCATTGGAAAAAATATGATAAAGAAGGTAATTTATTGATTACTATTAGTTATGATAGTGATAATGAAATTAGAATAAATGGAGAGAAGATAGAATTGGACAGAAGAAATGTTAAGATTATAAGATAAGATCAATGTCGGAAAAGAAAGACAGAGTAGTAGATTTTGAAAATTGTGATAAAGAATTAGAGCAAAAATTAAGACCGGAACAATTTGAAGATTTTTCCGGGCAGAATAATATTATAGAAAACTTAAAGGTATTTGTAAGGGCTGCTATAATGCGGTCTGAGGCTTTAGATCATGTTTTGCTTGCCGGTCCGCCGGGCCTTGGAAAAACAACACTGGCAAATATTATCGCTAAAGAGTTAAATTCTAGTATAAAAACAACATCAGGGCCTGTTCTTGAAAAAGCCGGCGACCTTGCCGGAATATTAACGAGCCTTGAGAAATACGATGTTTTATTTATTGATGAAATACACAGGTTAAATCCTGCTGTTGAAGAGTTTCTTTATTCTGCAATGGAGGATTATAAAATAGACATTTTAATTGATAGGGGACCTGGTGCAAGATCAATTCAAATTGAACTAAATCCTTTTACATTAATTGGTGCAACCACAAGGGCTGGTTTATTAACAAGCCCTTTAAGAGCCAGATTTGGAATTAATTCATTATTGGAGTATTATGATAAAACTATTATTAATAAGATTATAAAAAGGTCGGCATTAATTTTGAAGATAAAAATTGAAGATGAAGCCTCTGTTGAAATTGCATCAAGATCCAGAGGTACTCCCAGAATTGCCAATGCTTTGTTAAGAAGGGTAAGAGATTTTGCGCAGGTTAAAGGAAAAGGTATTATTGATATTAGTATCACAAAATATGCACTCGAAGCTTTGAATATTGATACATGTGGTTTAGATAATATGGACAACAAGATTTTACTGACCATTATTGATAAGTTTGGAGGAGGTCCTGTTGGATTAAATACCATTGCTACTGCAGTTAGCGAAGATCCTGGTACAATTGAAGAAGTTTATGAGCCGTTCTTAATAAAAGAAGGTTTTATAAAAAGAACACCAAGGGGCAGAGAAGTTACTAATCTGGCCTATGAACATCTGGGAAAATCCAGATTTCCTGCCGATCAAACGTTGTTCTAAAAACTGCTGTAGAACTGCTTTAGAAATCTAATATCATTTTCAAAATATAAACGAATATCGTTAATTCTGTATTTTAGCAGGGCAATTCGTTCCAATCCCATACCAAAAGCAAATCCTGTATATTCAGTATTATTAATATTGGTTGATTGTAATACATTGGGATCAACCATGCCACAACCTAATATTTCAAGAAAACCGGTGTGCTTACATAAATTACACCCTTTGCCTGAACAAATGGTACAGGAAATATCCATCTCTGCAGATGGTTCTGTGAAAGGAAAAAAGCTTGGTCTTAAACGTATGTTTGTTTTGCTTCCGAAAAGTTCACGGGCAAAATATAATAAGGTTTGTTTTAAATCTGCAAATGAGACGTTTTTATCAATATACAATCCTTCTATCTGGTGAAATATGCAATGCGATCGGGCCGAAATAGCTTCATTACGAAAAACCCTGCCCGGAAATATTTTTCGTATAGGAGGTTTTTCATTTTCCATAACCCTGATTTGTACAGATGATGTATGAGTGCGAAGCAATATTTCGGGTTTGGTTTGCACAAAAAAAGTATCTTGCATATCACGTGCAGGGTGGTCCGATGCAAAATTCAAGCCGGAGAAGTTGTGCCAGTCGTCCTCAATTTCTGGTCCTTCTGCTACGGTAAACCCGATTCTTGAAAAAATATCTGTAATTTCATTTCTTATTATAGAAATAGGATGCCTGGAACCTAACGGAAATGATTCTGATGGTAATGTTAAATCAATATTTTGATGTACTTGATTAGAAATGTTTGAACTCTCTTTAAAGGCTTCTAATTTTTCAGTTGCAGTTTTTTTGAGGAAATTTAATGCCTGTCCAAGATTTTTTTTCTCATCAGGTGATATGTGTTTAAAATCTTCAAATAATTTTGAAATTAATCCGTTCTTGCTGATATATTTAAGTCTAAAGGATTCTGCTTCTTCAATATTTGAAATAATACATGATGCTATTTCTTTTTCAATTTTCTTTATGGTTGATAACATAAGTGGTTATTTAATAATAGAAATATTTTTAATTCTGATATCTTTTAATGGTCTGTCGTTTTTATCGGTTTCTGCTAAAGAAATTTTATCTATGGTTTCAAGACCTTCTGTAACTTCTCCAAATACTGTATATGCATAGTCTAAATGGGGGGCACCGCCAATTGTTGTATAAATATTGCGCTGTTCTTCGGTAAATTTTATGTGTACACCTTTAGCTTCCAATATATCAAGTTCCTGGTGTGTATAAACTTTACCGGTTACAATATAGAATTGACAACCCGAAGATTCCTTATGTGGATTAATATTATCACCTAAACGAGCTGCCGACAAAGCGCCTTTTTTATGAAAATATTCTTTAACGAATTCAGGTGGTATGGTATAGTTTACATTGCCACGGCCTAAAAACATTCCTGATTTAGCATGTTTTGATTGTGGGTCGCCGGTTTGTATCATAAAATTTTTAATTACACGATGAAATAATAAGCTGTCGTAGAAATCTTTCTGAATAAGTTTTAAAAAGTTTTCTGTATGAAAGGGTGTATCTTCATAAAGTTTTATAGTAATATTGCCTAAAGTGGTAGAAATCTTAACTGTTTGTGAATAGATTGCATTACATAGCACCATCGAAATAAGTATTAAAATTAGTTTTTTCATGATTTTTTTTGGTAAAAATATTAAAATATTACCAATGTCTGAAATCATATCTATTTTTGAAGCTGGAAGATGATAGTATATTAAGAATTTTATGATGAATGAAAATCCTTTCAAAAAATTAGGTATTCAGACTTTAATATATGGTTTAGGTACCATCGTACCGAGACTATTGAACTATGCAATACTTACTTATTACTACACTAAAAAATTAGAAGTCCAGGAATATGGTATTATCACAGAATTGTATGCCTACATTGCTTTATTTCTTGTAGTACTTACCCTTGGTCTTGAAACAGGTTATTTTAAATTTTCTGTTGATAACGATAAAAAAGCCGTTTTCTCGAATTGCGTTTTGCTTTTGTTTTTTACGAATTTAGCTTTTATTGTTGGTGGAATAATTTTTAGTAAGAATATTGCTGTTGCTTTACAATACAATGATTTTCCGGTATTCATCAGATGGTCTGTTTTAATTGTCGGACTTGATTCTTTTGTAAATATTTTTATTGCAAAACTCCGAATAGAAGAAAAAACATACAAATTTGTTTTTATTCAATTATTGAATATTATAATCACAGTTATTTTGGTTTTATTCTTTTTGGAGAAATTGCCTGATTTAGTAGAAAAAAATGCTGAAAGCTTAATTTTCAAGATTTTTGGGTATAAGGAGAAGGTGTATTATATATTTCTTGCAAATTTTATTGCGAGTTTTATTCGAATGATTATTGTGCTTAGTGAATTGAAAAATATTCAGTTACGTTTTAATAGGGTTTTAATTTCGCAAATTCTTTTATACTCTTTGCCACTATTGATTGCTCAATTTTCAGGAACGATTAACGAAACCATAGACAGGATATTATTACGTTTATTTCTCCCGGAAGGTACTGATACACTTTATGAATTGGGTATTTATGGTGCTAATTATCGAATAGCAGTTTTAATGACGTTGTTTATACAAATGTTTCGGTATGCCGCCGATCCTTTTTATTTTTCAAATTATAAAAAAGAAAATTCAAAATTGTTGTATGCTAATGTTTTTAAATATTTTGTTGTGTTCTGCCTTATTATATTCTTATTGATTACGCTATATATAGATTTTTTTAAATTTTTTATTGATGAAAAGTTTCATTCGGGGTTGCACATTGTCCCCATTATTGTATTATCTTCTTTTTTAACTGGTGTATTGTTTAATTTAAATGTTTGGTACAGACTTACCGGTAAGACTGTTTTTGGTATTTATATAATAGGTACAGGTGCTATTATTACTGTAGTGTTAAATGTATTATTGATTCCTGTAATTGGTTATTTGGGATGTGCTGTTACTCACCTTGCTAGTACTGTATGTATGGTTTTATTGTCATATTTTTTAAGTAATAGATATTATATGATACCTTATGACGTTAAGAAAATATTATTATACTTTACTATTGCTTTTGTAATATTTATAATTGGATATTATGTAAGAATAGAAAACAATATATTGAATACAGTTAAGAATTCAATAATGTTTGTTTTATTCATAACTTATATATTTAAGAAAGAAAAAATAATTAATACTTTTTTAGAATGATTCAAATTAAAATTGTTAATAAATCAAAGCATAATAATCCTGAGTATAGTACATTATATTCTGCCGGAATGGATTTGAGGGCAAATATTGATGAAGCTGTTATTTTGAGGCCGTTGGATAGATATCTTGTTCCAACAGGTTTGTTTATTGAGTTACCAGATGGTTTTGAAGCACAGATAAGGCCCAGAAGTGGTTTGGCTGTTAAAAACGGTATCGGTATATTGAACTCACCTGGAACAATCGATGCTGATTATCGTGGCGAAATAAAAGTTATTATGGTAAATTTATCAAATGAAGATTTTGTGATTAATGACGGTGACCGTATTTGTCAAATGGTTATTGCAAAATATGAAAAGATTTCATGGAGTAATGTAGATGTTCTGAATGATACCCATCGCGGATCGGGTGGTTTTGGGCATACTGGTATTTAATGTTAAGATGGATGAAACGAATTATTATTTTTTTTATTGGTCTGAGTGTTTTTTTGAATTATTCATGCAGTAATAAAAAGCTTCATAATACTGATAATGTTACATATAATGAAGGAAGAGAATTGGAATATTACTATGCTTTTACCGAAGCTACGAAACTTTCATTATTTGGAAGGTATAAAGATGCTTTATCACTTTATAACCAGTGTTTAAGGGTAAAACCGCAAAGTTCAGCTGTTTATTATCAGATATCAGGTATTTTATTAAGAACAGGTCAATTAGATTTGGCAAAAAAATTTGCTTTGGACGCTTATCGTCATGATAACCAAAACTATTGGTACTTAATGCATTTGGCCTCAATTTATAAAATGCAGATGAATCTCGATAGTGCTATTATTATGTATGAAAAGATTTTAAAAATAAAAAGCCCTGATCTGACTAATACTATGAATCTTGCTCTACTATTGAAGGCAAATAGTAAATATAAAAAAGCGTTAAATATTGTTACGAAAGTTGAAAAAGAATATGTTATAAATGAAAGTGTTATAATGATAAAGCATGATTTGTTAAAAAATCTGAATAAAGCTAATAAGGCTGCAGATGTTTTGATTGATGGAATAGAAAAATATCCTGATAATATAAATCTATATGGATTACTTGCTGAACATTTTTATGATGAAAATAAGCTTGAAGATGCTGAAAAATATTATAAAATAGTTTACAATAAAGATTCTGCCAATGAAAAGGTTATTTTGTCATATGCTGATTTTTTGCTCAACAATGATAGGGGAGATGAAGCATTTTTATTGTACAATAAAATTATTTATGATGAAGATGCTGAGTTAGAAGATAAAATTTTATTGATGGCTAATTTTATTAAGAATTACGATTATATTAAGGATTATAATGAAAATATTTTTGATCTGATTGATTATTTGCTTAATATTTATTCAGATAAGAGAGTCATTGCCTTGGCTATAGATTTGAATATAAAAGCTAAAGACTTTGAAAAGGCGGCATTATATTCAAAAGACATGATCAGAAACTATGTATACGATGAATACGAGTTTCAACGTTTATTACATATTGAAAATTATTTAAATAATTATGACACTGTTATATATTATGCAGATAAAGCGATTTCTTTATATAATAACAAAGCACCATTTTATTTAGTAAAAGGCGTAGCTTATCTTGGAAAAGATGATTTTAGTAACGCTATTGTTTCACTAAGAACCGGACTTGAAAGAAATACTGAGAAAAATGATGAGATTAATTTTTACAATTATCTTGCTGAGTCTTATTTCAGGGCCGGAAATAATGACAGCAGTGATTATTTTTTCGAAAAATCATTAAGTATCAATAATGATAATCTATTAATAAGAAATAATTACAGCTATTATTTGGCGCTTAGAAATGAGAATTTAGAAAGAGCTAAGGAATTAAGTTATTTAACTATAAAAAGAGAACCTGAAAATGCTACTTATCTTGATACATATGCATGGATATTATACAAATTAAAGAAGTATAAAACTGCATTGAATTATATTGAAAAAGCAGTTAGTATAAATAATGAAAATATTGAGATTTTAGAGCATTATGGCGATATATTGTATGTAAATAATAAGAAGAAAAAAGCTTTGGAGATATGGTTGAATGCTTACAAACTAAACCGAAATGAAGTTTTGGAAGAAAAGATTAAGAACCTAAAGAATGAATTAATTACTCATTAATTATGAAGTGTTTTAAATTTTACATAGTGAGCTGGTTAATTTTTGTAAATGGTTTAGTATTTTGCCAAAGCAGGAGTGATATCAGTAAAGAGCAACAAAAAATAAAAAAGGAAATTGAATTAATTGATAATCTGATTAAAAGTACAAGTGTAAAGAAAAATGAATCGCTTTTAGGACTAAATCTCATTAACAAGAAGATTGATTTTAAGAGCGAATTTATTAAAAACACAAAAAGGGATATAGAATTATTAGAAAGCGAAATTGAAGAGAATAATGATTTAATTGAGTCTTTGAAAAATGATTTGAGAATAGTAAAAGATGAATATGCAAGATTGATTTATAATGCTTATGTAAAAAGAAGAAAGGAGAGTTTTTTAATCTACATTTTATCAGCAGGTAATTTCAATCAGGCATACAAAAGAATGAAGTATTTGCAGCTTTATAATGCCTATAAGAAAAGACAGGTAAGTCTTATCGTTGCATATAATAGGGTAATACAAAAGAAAAATGAGGAAATAGGAATAAAAATCGAGGAAAAGGAGTTTATTGTTAAAAATCTTAATAATGATTTAAGGAATATTCAGGTAGAAAAGCTAAAGCAGAATGATGTTTATAAATCATTACAAAAGCGCGAACGTGATTTGAAAAAGGAGATTGATGAGAAAAAGTCAACCGCAAGAAAATTAGAAAATGAAATAGCAAAAATTATTGCTAAAGAGAGAGTAAAAGATA
The DNA here is from genome assembly GCA_046485045.1 of Bacteroidales bacterium. Classification (GTDB taxonomy): domain Bacteria; phylum Bacteroidota; class Bacteroidia; order Bacteroidales; family UBA10428; genus JAFGPL01. The sequence goes on along the minus strand of JAWOHT010000220.1, from coordinate 1,839 downwards.
AAAATAAGAGTTTATATGAAATGCTGACACCTGAAGAAAAAATTATTTCGGGAGATTTTGCGGCAAATAAAGGAAGGTTGCCTTGGCCTATTGACAGGGGTATCATAACGGGTAAGTTTGGAATTCATGATCATCCGGTGTTAAAAAATGTAAAAATACGAAACGATGGAATATACCTTAGTACTGTTGCAGGTAGTGATGTAAAATGTGTTTATAAAGGGGTAGTTTCAAAAATATTTTCATTACCAGGTTCTAATTTTGCTGTGATAGTAAAACACGGAAACTATTTTTCATTATATAATAATTTGATTTCTGTTGCTGTAAAAGAAGGTGACATGGTAGATATAAAGCAAAAAATTGGTACAGTGTTTACCGATTTTGAAAAAGGTGAATCAATTCTGCATTTTCAGATATGGAAGGAAATGGAGAAGAATAACCCTGAAAGTTGGCTTACGAGATGAATAAATAAATAATTAATTTTATTAAGTTTAGATATTAATTGATTAATTTAGTAACAAATTTGGCGAATCATAGTATATAGATAAGAAATTCGTTAAAATGAAAATTAATGGAAAAGTCATTCAAATTGTCGTCAAAAATTGAGAATTTAAGAAAAGTTGAGAAAATGGTTGATGAATTGTCAACCGAATTAAAAATTGGATCTGATTTATATGGAAATATTTTAATTGCTGCTCTTGAAGCCGCTAATAATGCGATATTGCACGGAAATAAATTAGATGAAAATAAATTGGTAAATATTCTTATAAGAAAAGACGATAGTAAATTGAAAATTATGGTCGAAGATGAGGGCGATGGTTTCGATTATAAAAATATACCAGATCCTACTGCACCTGAAAATATTGAAAATGTTAATGGCAGAGGGATATTTCTTATGGAAAAGCTTTCTGATAATATTGAGTTTAGTCGAAATGGGGCAACTGTAGAGTTAGAATTCAATCTAAGATAATTTTGACTTTTCAAGTTACATTTACAGACATCGGACAAATTCATCTGGACAAAAAGGTTATTGGGAATTGTATAAATAGTGTTTTCAAAGATTCTAAGTTTACTGCAAGTTATATTCAAATAGTAATTGGTTCTGATTCATATATCAGAGAGATTAATAAACAATTTCTGCAACATAATTATTTTACTGATGTTATTACATTTGCTGAGAGAAAAAAAAATAGCATTAGTGGAGAAATTTTTATTAGTTTAACTCGTATTGTCGATAATAGCAGAAAATTTGCTAATGGAAATTTTATTGAAGAATTGTATCGGGTAATAATACATGGTCTTTTGCATTTAATCGGATACAACGATAAAGAAAAAGAAGAAAAGGAAGAGATGAAGAAAATGGAAGACTATTATCTGATGAAAATAGATCTTAAATAGAAATTATTATTTTGTAAAGTACATGTTAAGTTTTGAATATGATATAATTGTTATTGGTGCGGGACATGCTGGCTGCGAAGCTGCATGTGCTGCTGCAAACCTGGGATCAAAAGTATTATTGATCACCATGGATATGACGAAAATTGCACAAATGTCTTGTAATCCTGCAATGGGCGGTATAGCTAAAGGACAGATAGTTAGAGAGATAGACGCTTTGGGGGGATATTCAGGAATAGTTACCGACAGATCAATGATTCAGTTTCGCATGCTTAATTTATCTAAGGGTCCTGCAATGTGGAGTCCCAGGGCTCAATGTGATAGAACGCTGTTTTCGATTGAATGGAGACGAATTATTGAAGAAATAGATAATATTGATTTATGGCAGGATAGTGTTACTGGTTTTTTAATTAAAGAGAATATTGTAATAGGTGTTAAGACAAAAAC
>JAWOHT010000204.1:0-42782 GCA_046485045.1 Bacteroidales bacterium | reverse complement strand
CAAATGAATATTCACTTCTCTTTCTCCTTTATCTATTTGAATAATATCAAAATATTCAAATATCTCTTGTGGTAATAATAATTTAATTAAACTGTTAAAATGTTCGTTATCTGAAAACATAATCTATTGTATGGATAAATTACAAAGGTTATAGTTTTATTATTCTTCCACAACTTTTTCATGTGATCCCTGAAACCCTGTCAGGGTTCATCCGTGTTAAAACAACTCCAGTTGCTGGGGTGTATCCGGTCTTTTCGCTTTATGACCTCGCCAGTATCATTAAGCCACTTTATGATAAACATAGGGCGGTTTTTTATTCTGTTTAGTTTAACCCTTACAGGGTACTGAAACCCTGGCAGGGTTCATCCGTGTTAAAACAACTCCAGTTGCTGTGGTGTATCCGGTCTTTTCGCTTTATGACCTCGCCAGTATCATTAAGCCGCTTTATGATAAAATATAGGGCGGTTTTTTATTCTGTTTCGTTTAACCCTGACAGGGTTCATGCCAGTTGTGAAGGTTGTGATTTGCTTGTCCCGATATTAGTTTTGTAAGGTTTTTGAAAAAACCCACAAAAATTTTTATCGAAAGTATTTAACAATTTTTGATATAGCAAAATACCTCATGTATTATATTTAACAGGGAAAATATATTGAAAATATTTACAAAAAAATAAGCCGGAAAACCGGCTTTTGGGGTGTGCGACCAACCGAATGTAACCGCTCACCAAATACAAACATACGAAAAAAAATTAAATGTTGTGTCGTGATTTGCTTTTTCCGATATTAATTTTGTAAGGTTTTTGAAAAAACCCACAAAAATTTTTATCGGGAGAATATAACGATCTTTTATACAGCCTCCCCTCAGAAACAAAGATCAAATTGAATTACAACAAATTAATGTTAAAAACGAGATTAAAAAACTGTACCATTAAGCCGCTTTATGATAAACATAGGGCGGTGTTTTTATTCTGTTTCGTTTAACCCTGGCAGGGTACTGAAACCCTGACAGGGTTCATCCGTGTTAAAACAACTCCAGTTGCTGGGGTGTATCCGGTCTTTTCGCTTCGGATGCAGACCGGAAAAACTCCATCATTCCGAATTGCTTATCTGTAAGCGTAAATAAGATTACCTCTCCTTTTGGCGGCAAAAAAAGCTTCACCCTTTTAATGTGCACATCGGCATTTTCACGGCTGTTGCAATGCCGAACATATATGCTGTATTGTAGCATGGTAAAACCATCTTTCATCAGCTTTTTCCTGAATACTGCATATTCATGCCTGTCGCGTTTGCTCTCGGTTGGAAGGTCAAAAAATACAAAAATCCACATGATGCGGTACTGGTTTAAACGGTTTACCGGTTGTGATGACATATTCGATATTTATAACCACGACAGGGTTTCGAACACTGTCGTGGTTCGTACATCAACTACATCTGGGGATACAATATCTTCCTTGTTTCCCCTTCGAAACATTGCATCAGCGATGCTGTTGTGCGCTGGGCGCCAACCATCAGCGGACTTGACTGTTTGTCAATTTCAATATCCATTGCAGGAATCATGAGAAGTTTCTTTTTCAAAGCAGGCGTCAGTTCTTCAATTTCCTCTTCTTCATCAAGAATGCCAACAACTACCTTGTCTACAAAAGGCCTGTATGGTTCCATAATATCATCGGCCAGGCAGTAAGGATTGTATTTATTGCGGTGATGTATACCGGCAAAGCAAACCATGCCGCTGCCAGTAAGCGAACGTGCAATTACAGCCCTGAGTATGGCATAACCATAGTTCAACAGGTTGTTCGGTGGAGCGCCGTACCTGTGGCGTTTGAAATTTTCGGGCTGTTCAAAAATACTGCTCCAGTAATATGCGGCCCCCCTTGCTTCATAATTGTCAGGATCGCCACTTTTAACCTGAGATGCCCAGTAATTCATGTTTTCTATGTTTACACCAAAATTCGCCAGAAGCGCTGCCTGGTTTTTAATTTTCGCTACAACTGTTTGCTGCCAAAGGTTTTTTTTGAGGGGTTCCGAAGCTTCTAACTGGTATTTTACCTGCCCGGTAAATGCATGATGGGCTGTCATTGGCAGCATTAAACCCTCGGGCATGTGCTGAAAGTTGGTGCTTACTATGGCTGCATTGTTGTCCATAAGCGCCATGATTAATGCATGGCTGATGAAAATCTGCTGGTTGTCTAAAACGACAATACCAATATCTTCAATTGGCACAGTTTTAACCTCACCGTCTTCAGGTGGTTCAAAAAGAAGCTGATCGTTCTTTTTTTTAAGCGAACAGGGGTTTCCAAAATAAAGCGTGCGTTTAATCATTTTTCAAAGCTTTATGAATAATGCGGTTCTATTTCAAGATATTCTTCAAGTTTCATAAGATTAATCCTTTCCTGGTGAAGCAATGTAAAGCGATCTTTTTTGCCAAACCAGTCTAATACAACGCTTCTTTTAAGCCTTGTTGGTTTATCAGAAATACAGGTATTGTATGAACTCCATCCATATTCGCCCGGGTGTTCGCAGAACCCGTGATGTACCGGATTTTGATGTATATACACTACTACTTGCCTGAAATAACACTCATTACCTATCGGTTTGCGTTTGAAAGGCCGTTCGAAAAGAGCACCGTGTCGTGAATACATTTTATTAAATGCCTGCGTGTAGGCATTAAAAAGGTTGGAAAAGTTTTGATGGGGAGGCTTGGGATTCTCCAAAGCCGCCATCTCATTCCCCTCCTTTATCCGCACCAGCAAATGAAAATGATTGCCCATGAGGCACCATGCAAATGTATCTGCAACCGGCGTTACATGTTTATCATACAACATAAGGAAGTATTCATCATTGGAATTTTCGCGGAACAAAACTTCGCCATTAATCCCACAATTATAAATGTGGTAATAGTTGCCGTGTATGAGGGGGACGGTTTTTTGCATGTTATCGGGTGTTGGTTTTTACCCTGACAGGGTTCGAAACCCTGTCAGGGTTCATCGGAGCCGCCTTCTCATTCACCCTCTTGACCCTTACCAGCAAATGAAAATGATTGCCCATGAGGCACCATGCAAATGTATCTGCAACCGGTGTTACGTGTTTATCATACAACAAAAGGAAATATTCATCATTGGAATTTTCGCGGAACAAAACTTCGCCATTAATCCCACAATTATAAATGTGGTAATAGTTGCCGTGTATGAGGGGGACGGTTTTTTGCATAATAATTTTTAAGTATCAAATACAAATTATTATTTTGTGTTTATTTATCCTTAAACAATATTGCACCATCTGGTTTTACTTCAAAATCTTTACCTTCGTAAAGAAAATTAAGATTATCTTTTGAAAGTTTAAGTTTGGGATAAGGTAAGCCATATTCTTTTTTACTAAAATTCACATCAGATTTCCCTTGCCAAGCAGCTTTGCCTAAAATATGTTCTAAATCTTTTTTTAGATCATCATTTTTTCTTGCTTCCATATGAAAAGTAAATCTGACACGACCATCTTTCTCAAAACCATCAATAATGTATAGTCTTTCTGATAGTTCAGTTTTATTTAATGCACGGAGTTCATATTTTTCATTTTTGTAAAAAAGAACTTTATGGCCAACTTTCAATACACACAATAACTCAACAGTTGCTTTAGGCCTTAAAGTTGATATTGATGGTTCAAAATATTCAGACAATAAACTAATAGGCTGAAATTTTTTTAGTTTAGAAATGTCTAATAGATTAAGTAAACGAAACCCTTTGACCCCATCATTATTAGAATATAGTCCATATAGGTAATTTTCAGCATTATCTGCCCAGTAATCGTTTTTATATTCGTATTTGGATAGATAAGTTTGTCTTTTTATTGGTAATAACTCTGAGAAATCCTCCCAACACCTTATATGTCTGATTGGTCTACCAATAGGTATACCCGTTTTGTCGAGCATATAAACGCCTTCAGATAAAGCTTTCTCCAAAGTTCTGCCATTTAATTGCTGTAAAACTATTTTCTGTAAAGCATGATCGACTATTTGATTAATATTGCTAATTTCATTTATTTGCCTTCTTTTCACAAATCCGTACCCATCATTTTTACTAATGTATATCCAATTACCATTTTCGTCCCGAAGAGGTTTTCCTTCTATATCTCGTTTAACTACTCTGATTTTACCATAAAAGGAATCAAGGTGCAATTGGCCTCTGATACAGTCACCCTGTGCAATTTTTGAAACACGTTTGCCCTGATTATCTAAGAGCAGCTTACCATTTTTATCACGAATATAAACCACAGACCCCCTGTGTCGTACAATCTTTTTTGATGGTGTTAAAGCCTGATCTTTTATGACATTATTTACAAGAATATCGTCAGAAATTTGCTGTATTTGCTTATAATTGAATGCAGGATATGGTTTTTCATGGTATTGTTTCCGGTTTTCTTCATAATAATTAAAAGCTTTTGCTAAAATTTTCTCACGCTCTGCAGCTGTTGGTATCAATGTGAGTACTGCCGCATCAACGGCATGATGTGAATGTTTGCTTCTATCTTTTTTCTCATCACCTTGTATTTGGTAGATTTTTCTGAATTCGGCAGTAATGCTTCCTTTTTGTACATCAACTTTATTAAAGACAGTTCGCAGGTAATGTAGGGCATATTTGGAAATTAACTGGGTATCTACTAATTGGCTATTTTTAAAACCACTTGTAACTTCTGTCATTTTAAAACGATTTAATTTGTTATGCCAGTAATCAAGATCAAATTGCCAGAGATGTCTTTGTCTTATTGCATAATCTTTACGTTCTTTATCAGATGCCCTTTTTGACTCTTTTTTCCAGAATTCTAAATTGTCTTTAATACTTTCAACTTTCTTTTCCCAATCTGTCAGTCTTGGTAGAATTGGACTATAACCAACTGCGTCTTTATTATAATTAGGTAATTCTGAAGGAATTTGTTTTTTCTTGATATCCCGGTTATACGAAGCGTAACATAAGGTTAAATTTGCCAGCGAATTATCGAAAGAAATACTGCGCGGGATGGTATGTTCAAAATCAATTACATTTTCATCGAATAAATCAGTTAAATTAATTGTATTACCGGTATAAATACATCGACAGCCTTGTTCCTTCCATAACCGGAATTTCTTAATTAAGTCTTTTTCTTCGATGACTTTTTTGAGGACATCTGGGGTATTGTTTCTCCAACTATATTTTTTAAGATCATCTTTGCCTGAAAAGATACCATCTTGATTTTCCAGTTGTTCATACCAAAGCCTGAATTTATCAATGTCATCGGAACTGTGGGGATTTGCCTTTAAATTTTGCTTTTCATTTAATAATTGTTCTATAGCCTTTGCAAATTCTTGATTTTCTTCTTCACGACGTCTTTGCCAGGTTTCGATAGCCCATCGCTTATTTTTATCGTTCAGTTGGCGGGCGAGTTCAACTACAATTCTTGTATCATCGGTGATCTGATCAGTCTCAATCAGGTAATTGATGAGTTTCCGCAATTGGTGAAGAGTCCTCATAGCCATCGGATTTTTAAATGCGCCTGTTTTCGGACTACCAAGGTAAACTTTTCCATCAGTATCATTGGGCTTTGCATGTGGGTATATTTCTATTTGAGACGGGTGGTAAAGCTTATCAAGTTGTCTATCTGAAATATTAAAATTATCACTCAGAAAACCACGAATAGTATCGATTAATTTTGGCAGTTTGAAAAATTCTCTTTTGCTGTTGGTGAAGAATTCCTGATATTTGCATATTACATCGTTAAGTATCTGTCCTTTTTCTTCTTCTGTTTTGGTTTGCCAGGACTTTGAACCAAAAGTGTCAATTATTTTACAAATAATCTGCTTATGATCCGAATCGTCAAGTTTGTAGTCAGTATTTTTCCATCCGAATTTATCATCAAAATTTAAGGCGTAATATTGAGCTATCAAGTCGTTCACAATATTAAGAATCTGCTTTTCTTTTCTGTTTTGTTGGATTAAACCGGCAATACTCTTTATAAGTAAGTTCTCATTTTCTTGCCATTGTTCTTTACCTAATACTTCGGGCATATTAGCCAATAAAACTGCTTCTGTATAAATAAATCCCTGTTTAAGAAAAGGGAGTATTTTTTTAATTGCATTCAGACTAAGCATAGAATACCCATCAGGAATATTTTTCCAAGCTTTTACGAATTCTATAGATTTTACTTCATCGAGCTTGATTTTATTTGAAGCAAATTCTTTTACACAATCTTCATCATCGAACGAGAAAAGAACATGCCAGATATCCTCTATGGTATAAATGTTCTTATCTGTTTTACCATCTTTGTGCTTTAATTTCCCAATAGTTACTTGTTTCCAATTTTCGCCAAAAATATTTTTTAAGCGTGCAGAAACAGGGCAACCTGTAACTGTAGTTTTGTCCTTATAATTTAAATCCAAGTTATATCCTTTAACCTGTATGAATTTCCGTATCTCAGAAAAATCAAAATAATCTACTGATTTTCTGAAAAATTTTTCGGTGTAAATTTCCTGTCTAAGATTCAATGGTAACTGTTTCCACTTTAGCGTTTTATCTGTTAGTGGTCTAAATTGGATATTATTCAGGAATGCCCAAGCTCTGAATTCTTCAAAAGTGGGATGACTTGCAGGGCAACGATGTTTATTTTTCTCAAGTGTACATTTACCGATCAATCCTTTCTGTGAACGTAAAGGCCGTTGAAAAAATATAGCTTTGACAATTTTTTTGAAAAAATCCGAATCTTTTGATATTCCTTGTACTTCACATATAATCTCAATTTCATCTTCATAGTGTTTGCGTAACGCATATCTGTTTCTTATTCTCTCTCCTTTTGTTTCAATGAAAGCAAGTGCAGCTCCAAGCGTTCCGGTTTGGTTGATAAAATCAACAATATCATTCACACCTTTTGCACCAGAATCCTTGCTTCCACTATATACTGAATTATTCTCTTTATCCCCCGTTTTTCTACCGCTTTTAAAACCTCGACGCTGTGCAATATGATAAAAAATTCGCCCCAATTCATATGGTTTTAATTTCTTTTTAATTGCATCAGCCCTTAATTGATATGGACTGGAGTAATCAGGCTTACCATCATTGTTAAAATCAAGCCTTATCCATGATTCAAAAGAATCTGTTAATGGATATTTTCTTCCAATACCTTTTTTGTAATTTCTCCAAGCATCAAGTTCTTCAATTTTTAAAGGACAAAACTCATTTTCAATTAAAACTTTAAGCGTTTCCCAAAGTCTATATTTTCTGACCTGATATAACCTGCGCATAGAACGTTTATTAGTTCGTTCTGCAGCAAATGAAAATTCTCCAGATTTACCTTCACCAACTCCTTTTTTAAATATGGTTACACCATATTTTTCTAGTTGGTTTCCATTCTCGCCATTAAAAAGTGGATTTCGTACTGCCCACCCAATTGAGTTTGTTCCTAAATCAAGACCAAGTATTTTATCCATGGTAAAAATATTTTTAAATTATTCTTAATTTATTATATATATTTGTTCATCAATTTGAAAGACTTATCACAATAAGGCTATAAGCCGAAGAATTTCTCAGCCCTGCGTACTCCGTGGGGTTTTTTTTCTTTACTTTATCATTTTTTCATAGTTCCAAGTTACTTGTATTTCATAATTAAAAAGTACAATTTAAGTTGTCTGATTAACCCTGTCAGGGTTGATCCAATAATCCTAAATCCCTCTGCTTCTAATCACCTGTTCATTCCATATCATCAGTAAAACCGAGTCTCTGTTGCTGCTATTGTTATCAGCGGTTTAATTCGACATGCAAATTACAAAAAAGAAGATTATATGGCAATAAAATAATGCTTTAATTTACAGTATTTTGAAAGGTCTTTTTAAAACATGTGAAGCAACACATGAAATGAAGGCGTTGGTTTTAACCCTGACAGGGTTCGAAACCCTGTCAGGGTTCATCGGAGCCGCCATCTCATTTTCCCCCTTTATCCTCATCAACCGGTGAAAATGATTACCCATAAGGCACCAGGCAAATGTATCTGTAACAGGAGTTACGTGTTTCTCATACAACCACAGGAAGTATTCATAATTGGAGCTTTCGCGGAATAAAGCTTCGCCGTTAATCCCACAATTGTATATGTGGTAATAGTTACCATGTATGAGGGGGTCTGTTTTTTGCATTTTAGTAGTTTGCGGTTATAACCCTGACAGGGTTCAAAACCCTGTCAGGGTTCATTCTCAAGATATCCCCGTTTCATGCGCAGCCGCGTATCATCGGTTGCGCATTGCTTTTATAACCGATGCGCACAAAATATAAAACCGATGCGCATTGGTTGTTTAACGGATGCGCATCGGACAAATCGCGATTGCGCAGGAAAAAAATTTCCCTGCGCATAAAACACCTTATGCTATGCTTTTTGATATTTCACGCTGCTAAGCATTTCTTTAATGCGGATGCCGGGAGTGAATATAACACTGCCTCCTTTGATGGCATTGGCGGTTACCTCTTCGACAGTTGCCTTGCCTTCTGAACTCAAGCTAACCCTAATGCTCCCAAGGTCGCCAAGCCTTATAATCCTTCCTTCTGAAAGATTATCTATTGAAACATCTACCAGTGCATACAACACGGCACGAATATCAGCGCCGCTTACCGTACAAATCTTTTCTATGGCTTTGGTAAGCCCTGCAAGAGTCACTTCACCTTCCATAACAGGAGATGCATAAAACTTTTTTTCACCGCCGCCCTGCACTCCGGGCTGCCCTCTTTCGATAACTTTAAATTTAATTGGCATAGTTGAAAAATTTAAATGGTTATAAATATATAATTATTGCCTAATGGCCTGGTTTATTCGTGCAAACAGTTTATAAATAATTGCACGTTTCTAATACAACCCTGTCAGGGTTAATCGCCCACTACCCATTTCCTTTCCACGCCCGCTCTTTCTCATTTCCTTAATTTCACAAACTTTGTTTTGCAGATTGTATTTTAAGCATAAAAACGAAAGTTTTAAACGTATATTGTATGCAACTGCTGTTTTCCTGACTTTATTAACAATCACCATTTTATCCTTGTGTTTTTTTTACTTATATTTAGCAGCCAAAACAAGCATATGGCTTATGAACCCTAAGAAGCAAAGATTTTTACCTACTGCCATACTTGCCATGCTGTCTTTTATCAGCCTCTTTTCTCAAAATGTAAAAGTAAAAGAAGCGGTACTTAATGGCGATTACTATTTTGAACAAGAAAATTATCCGGTAGCGCTGGATTTTTATCTCTCTGTCTATCAGAAAGAAAATATCAACCATTATATTGGTTTTCGTATAGGGGAATGCTATTTCTACCTTCCCGAACATCGGAATAAATCACTGTGTTATTATCACGAAGCTACAGGAAAGGTTTCGGTAAAACAAGCAGATATCACCTACGCCAAAGGATTTGCCCCTGCTGATGCCTACCTCAGGCTGGGCGAAATGTACCAGCGGCAAAACATGCTCGACAGCGCGCTGCAATCTTACCTTGATTATAAAGACCTTCTTGGTGGGCCTGACAAAATAAATTATGAGAAGGCAAACAATAAAATTCAAAGCATTGCCATAGCCAAAGGATTGATGGCAAATCCGTTGCAGATAGTTGAAACCAACCTTGGCCCGCTGATCAACACCAGGTTCTCGGATTATAACCCTGTAGTATCTGCCGATGAAAGTATTCTGGTTTATACCTCTTTCTGGGAATCAGCCGACCTTATATTCATGTCGCGCTTCGAAAACGGCGCCTGGGGAAAACCTCTCGATATAACCGAACAGTTAGGCTCTGACGGTTCCTTTTATACCAGCGCGCTTTCATCTGACGGTAAAGACCTATACCTTGTGAAACAGGATGATTACAACACCGAGATTTATGTAAGCCATTTCAACGACACAGCATGGAGCATTATGCAGAAGCTGAACAATAAAATAAACTCACTATCACATGAATCAAGCGTCTCGGTATCGCCCGACGGAAATACACTGTATTTCAGCAGCAACCGACCGGGAGGATATGGCGGTTTCGACATCTATTACTCCGTTAAAAAAGATGGCGACTGGGAAAAGCCACTGAACATGGGCGATGTAATAAATACCCCTTACAATGAAGAAGCCCCGTTTATTACACATAACGGGAAGCACCTCTTTTTTTGCTCCGAAGGACACCGTAACATGGGCGGAATGGATATCTTTATCAGCACAAAGCTTAACGACAATGGCTGGTCGAAACCCCAAAATGCCGGATATCCTTTGAATACAACTGAAGACAACCTCTTTTACATTCCATTAAAAAATGGGGAGGTGGCCTACATTTCTAAAAAAGGTGACAACTGTTTTGGCCGCAATGACATATACCGGATTGACTTCCCTATAAACGAATTAATGCAGCAAGCTATAACCGAAGATGAAGAGATGGAAATGGTGAACCTTGAAATTGAGTCTGTAAGGCAATACACTAAGGACTCATCAATATCTTACACCGTGCAGGTAATGGCACTGAGAAAAAACCTTGAAATAAATTACTTTAAAGAGTTTAGCGACATCGTGGTTTATGAAGGCAATGATAACCTATACCGGTATGTCATTGGTGAATTTGATTCTTTTGACAAAGCAAATGCAACGCTCCGCAAAGCACTCGATTATGGCTACCACGATGCATTTATCAGAACAGTAAAATCAATACCCGGAAAAAAATATGAGTAAACCAGGAATATTTTTAAGAGCGCTTGAACCCGAAGATATTGACCTTTTATACAAATGGGAAAATGATGAATCGGTATGGAAGGTAAGTAATACCATTGCTCCTTTTTCTAAACACATATTGCGTAAATACCTTGAGAATGCACACCTCGATATCTTTGAGGCAAAGCAGTTGCGCCTGATAATTGATGTAGCAGGCGAAGCAGGAAAATTTAAACCGGTGGGGGCCATAGACCTTTTTGAATTTGACCCGTTTCACAACAGGGCTGGTATTGGCATACTTATAGGTGAGGCCGGTGAACGCAGAAAGGGTTATGCTTCTGCAGCGCTTGATAAAACAATTGAATACGCTTTTGTTACGCTTCATCTGCACCAGTTGTTCTGCAACATTGGCGAAGACAACCCCGAAAGCCTTAAGCTATTTGAAAAGAAAGGATTTAAAGTAGCAGGCGTAAAAAAAGAGTGGCTGAAAACCAAAGACGGCTACAAAGATGTGTTTTTTATGCAGATGATCAATAAAACAGAGCCAGCGCCTTTGTATTAAGAAACGAATGCCTATATCGGGCAACCTGCCAAAAAACAATATTCTTCTATTATTATTAATTTACTGTTAATCTTGTATTTATATTTCACAAACAGACGTTGTTGAAAAAATGTTAATAATAATATTTATATAAACCCTATATTTAGCTGATTTTAAACGAACTATTTTTATAATTTATTTTATTTTTACCAATACAATTTGTAATTTAACTACCTAAGCTGACCTGGATGAATGATAAAACGGTTATACTGAGAAAAATTGGTTGTCTTTTTATATTCATGGCTTTGGTGCCTTTGAATTATATTTATGCACAAAATGACGAAGCCATACAGTCGCTTTTGAGCAAATCAGATTTGACCAAGATTCAAAAGGCTAACGAATATAAGAGCCAGGGCGATGCCCTCATTGAGGAAGCTAACCAGCTTTACATGGAGACATTTTCTGTTCAGGCAGACATACAGCTCGATGAAAAAGCCATTCAAAAGAAGGTAAGCCAGCTTGAGACAAAAGCACAGCAGAAACAATTTGAAGCATTGGAACTTTATAAGAAATGTAACGAGACAAAATATGGCACCTATAAGAAGTATATTGAACAATTCTGGTCTGATTTTTCAGGGGATGAAAATCAATACATTAACGCGAAATTAATTGAGGAGCAGTCTAATGACTATTTTTATCAGGCCACAGTCACCCGTAATGATGCCGGAAAACTGAAAGACAGGAAAGAGAAGATTCAAAAACTGAACGATGCCAACGATCTTGATATCAGGGCGCTGGAAAAACAAATCACCGCCCTTGGCACCTATTATTCTTTTGAAACTCTTCCTGAAACAACAACTCCCTCACAACCTGTAACTCCGGTTTACCAGGCACAGGAACAGCCTCAACAACCAGTATACACACAACCCGAAAGCGCTTACTCCCCCGAGGTACATACTCCTGCCTATACAACACCGGTGCAGCATCCCGCAACATCAGGCGAAGGGGTTAATCAGGAATTGATCGAAATGTACAGAAGATACATGGCTGACTCTCTTGGAAAAAATCCCTCATTGCTTACCCCGGAACAATTGCAGAGAATTTCATCTTTTGATGCCAATCAGATTTTAAATATCTGGTACAACTATGCCTACGGGCAATCCTATTCTCCCGAATATGAAGAACAGCTGCTTGCAGAAGAACAGGCAGATGCCATTACACAACCTGTAGAAGACCTGTCTGCCGAGCAATACCAGGATTTTGAGGAAAAGACTGTACAGGAACAGGTTTCAAAGGCACAGCAGAATGCAGAAACAGACCTGAAGCTTATTGAAATTCATGCAGGTGAAGAAGAAAAACTATCTATGCTGCCTGCAGACGGGAATGTTATCTACAGGGTGCAGCTTGCTGCAAACAAAGCAGAGCTGACACAACGGGCGTTGCAGAAAATATATTATGGTAACAAACAGGTAGAAATGATCATGGAGGATAACTGGTTTAAATATTCAATCGGTGACTTTGATGATTATAAATCGGCCGATAAATTCAGGGCGCAGTGCGGTGTAAAAAATGCTTTTATCGTAGCTTACCGTAAAGGCACACGGTTTGATGCTACGGCACAGGCAGAAGAAATTGCCATAACTCAATCGGCTGAATATGCTGTTGCCCCGGGTTCAGAAGGTTTGTCTTTCAGGGTGCAGATAGCAGCCAGTTATACTACACTTAACAAAGAACAAATTGCAAGAATATACTCTGGCCCTTACCCTGTTGAGCAGGTTGAAGAAGACGGCTGGTATAAATACCAGATAACCGGAGTTCGTCTTTTTTCAGATGCATTAAAGATAATCAGGGATATAAAGGTAAGAGGTGCTTTTATTTCTGCGTACAATAATTACGAAAAGATGAACCTGCTCGAAGCTGTTAAAATGTCGAAGAAAACGGAAAAAGAAATTCAGACATACGGCAGAAGAGGAAGAGTAAACGATATTGACTATTATGTGCAGGTTGCGGCCTCACAATACCCGTTACGCCCTGCAGAACTGGCCCGTATCTATCCCGGCAATTTTAAAATAACACTTATTTTTGAAGAGGGCTGGTATAAATACCGCATAAAAGCCGGACAATCGTTTGAAGAAGCTGAAGGCATTAAAAACAATGCAGGCGTGCCAAAAGCATTTATTGTTGCTTACGACCGTGCTGTAAAGATACCTTTACACCAGGCCCGTGAAAAGTCAAAATATAATAATTAACTAAATAGAATGGCTATGAAATTGAAAGATTATCCAACCTTGAAACTAACTTTGATAACAGCAATGGCTGTTACCCTGGTATTCTCATCCTGCATATCGCAGAATAAGGTAAAACTTTTGCAGGAAAACGCTAAGGTTCCGACGGAACAATTCGAGAACCCCAAAAACACAACCTACAGAATACAGGTAGGTGACCACCTGTACATTAAAATTTACAGTGTAGACCCCAAAACCAGCAAATTTTTCCAGACCGATTTCCCAAACCTGATGAACCCTACTTATCTCTATCTTAACAGTTATTCTGTTGACGAATTCGGTTTTATCAACTTTTCTTTTGTCGAAAAAATGTATGTAAAAGGCCTAACCGTTTCAGAGGTAAAAGACCTTATACAGAAAACCCTCAATGAGTATTTCAAAGAGGCAACAGTGGTTATAAAGCTGGTTAACTTTGAAGTCACAGTGCTGGGTGAAGTAAACAGCCCCGGTAGCTTCACGGTATACCGCGACCAGGTAAACCTTTTCCAGGCGCTCGGTCTTGCCGGCGGTGTCAAAGATTTTGCCAATGTAAAGAAAGTAAGGCTGGTAAGGCAAAACCAAACCGGATCGAATATGTATATGATTGACCTTACAAATAACAAAGTCCTTGAATCGCCCTATTTTTACCTGATGCCAAACGACGTGGTATATGTAGAACCAATGAACAGCAAATCAACAGCATACTCTACATTCCCATACAATACGCTGTTTATGGCCATGACAACATTAATTTTGGGCGCAAACATTTATTTCACGCATTTTAACGATTAACATTTTGTAACTTTACAAACCCTATACATGGTTGGAAAAAATCAAAGCAGTAATACATGGAAGATAAATACCCTTACCTTGAAGAAGAGGAATCTATTGATATCAGGGCATTCATCATCAGGAATCTCAGGTATTGGTACCTGTATGTTTTCTTTCTTGTAATTGCTTTTTTCATAGCCATTTTAGTTAACAAGTTTTCCACCCCTATATATAGGGTCAGTGCGTGGGTGCTTATCAGAGACGAAGAAAACCCCCTCGACATGCAAAGTTATGTCGGGGCTTCGCTGTACGGCAATCCTTATAAACTTCAGAATGAGATAGGCATTCTTAAATCGAAGGAGCTTACGCAACGTGCCTTACAACAGCTCGATTTTGAAATATCCTATTTCCGCGAAGAAAAGTTTATTTCAAAAGAGATTTATAAAAACAGCCCCTTTATAGTAGAGCCTGACTCACTTTTCGAACAACCGGTGGGGGTGAGGTTTTCTGTCATTTTGCTTAACGATTCGATGATATCGGTATTTGCCGATGCCGAAGATGTGGTATTGCACGACTATATGCGAAAGACCAATACACGCATACTTAACCACTTTGAGTTTTCTGATACAGTGATATTTGGCGAGATAACAGGAAACAACTACTGCAGGTTCAGGGTGTTGCCTAATTTTAACCTGCTTAAGGAGGGTATTGAACATCAAAAGTATAGTTTTCAGTTTAATAGCCTTGGCCAATTGATTGCAAAATACCGGAATTTTGACATTGAGTCATCCAAGAATTCTTCTATACTTGTAATGTCTCTTAAAAGCAGCAATGCAGAAAAATCTGTTGCCTTTCTCAACAACCTCACCGAGATATATTTAATAAAGGGGATTGAACGTGATAACAGAATTGCCGAAAACACCATAAATTTCATTGACAGCCAGTTAAAAGATATTACAGATTCGCTGCGTACATCAGAAGACCGGCTTCAGCATTTCAAATCATCCAAACAATTGATGAACCTCGATTACCAGGCAAAACAGGTTTTCGAAAAATTTGAAGATCTGCAGACAAGAAAGGCCGATCTGATTGTAAAATCAAAATATTACCAGTACCTGAAAGATTACCTCGTGCAGAACAACGACATAAATGACCTGATTGCCCCGTCTTCGCTCGATATTAACGACCCGCTGCTGAACAGCCTTATCATGGAGTTATCGCGTGAATATGCCGAACGATCAGAATATGCCTTCAACTCAATAAAAGACAACCCTGCTATTATTTCGCTTGAAGCTAAAATAAATGATATCAAGGCAAAACTGCTTGAAAACATCGAAAACATTATAAACACAAGCAATATCTCTCTTTCGGAAATTGATACACGCATCAGCGAGTCAGAAGGAAGGATGAGCAAACTGCCCAAAGAACAGCGCGAGCTGCTGGGATACGAACGCAAATTCAACCTGAATGATGCCTTGTACACCTTTCTTCTGACCAAACGCAGCGAAATGCAAATTTCGAAAGCCTCTAACCTCCCGTCAAACGAGCTTCTCGACAAGGCAGCGGTTGAAGACAGCGTGGCAGTGCACCCGAATAAAAAACTGAACTACATTCTCGCCCTGCTCCTCGGTATATTTTTTCCTGCAGTACTGCTTTACATCAAAGATCTTTTCAGGGACAAAATCGCCGATAAATCTGATATTGAAAAAATCACCAAATTGCCGGTGATTGGACAAATCATACATAATAAACATCGTGTAAACAATGTGGTGCATGAATTTCCAAAATCATTGGTAGCAGAATCGTTCAGGTCTTTAAGGACCAATTTCCAGTTTCTGGGGAGTACAGACGAAAATGTGGTGCTCATCACTTCCATCGTCACAGGAGAAGGAAAAAGTTATGTAGCCATTAACCTCGCGGCAGTATTCTCGCAGGCTGGCAAGAAAGTTATACTGCTTGATTTCGACCTCAGAAAATCAAAGCTTGCGAAATACCTGAATATTGAAAATGCAGAAGGATTAAGCACCTTCCTGAGCGGACGGTCAAAACCCGAAGACCTTGTTATGCCTTCGGGCATCGAAAACCTGGATGTTGTTCTTGCAGGCCCGGTACCACCAAACCCTACCGAACTGCTTGCCTCCCAAAGAACAATTGAGCTGATAGCGTCGTTAAAGAAGAAGTACGATTATGTTATTATTGATTCCCCGCCTATAGGTATGGTATCTGACGCTTTGCTGCTGATAAGGAACACAAATGTCAATATTTTTGTTATCAGGCAGGGATTCACACCCAAACCATTGCTATCTTCAATTATTCACGACCTTGAAAAACGCAACCTCAATAATCTGAACCTTGTGGTCAATGATGTGAAAATATCATCAAATAGTTTTGGTTACGGTTATGGTTACGGTTATGCCTATGGTTATGGCTATGGCTATGGCCATTCGGATGCCAAAAAACCATTCAGGCAAAAAATAGCAGCGCTATTCACCAAAGATTAAATATCCTCTAATTCATGTAATTCAGAGAAATCAGGTATTTTTTGCAGAAAACGGTAACTTCTCTTTTTAGGGTCGAGCATGCAGCAATAATGTTTCATCCCGTTTGATATGGTGAGATAATTCACCCCCAGTTTCATGTTATATACGGTTATCTGTTCAAAGACAGCCTTATTAAGCCTGACATCAGGTGCTTTGAATTCCAAAATCATGGCAGGTTTGCCCAATCGCGAAAAAACAACCGCGTCGCACCTTTTTGACAGGTTATTTACCGATATCTCGTATTCCACGGCCAGTAACCCGGCCGGATAATCAAGTTCGGTGACCAGAAATTTTAAAAAATTCTGTCTCACCCACTCTTCAGGGGTAAGGGCAACATATTTCTTCCTGATTTCGTCGAAGATATGGATTTTTCCTTCTTCGCCCCCGATCCTAAACTGGTATTCCGGCAGGTTAAGTCTTTTCATGGTATATTTCTCAGGCAAATATAATCTGTGTATTCTGTCATCGCAATTTTTAAAGTATTAATCGCTAAAATTTCTTTTCTTTGTATTCATAACAAACAGTGGCCATGACCTTCGATAAAATAATGACCGAACTCACGAATAAGGTATTTCACCCGATCTATTTCCTCACTGGTGATGAACCTTATTATATTGACCAGGTTTCTGATTATATTGAAAAGCACGCGTTGTCTGAAACTGAAAAGCCATTTAACCAGGTGGTGATCTACGGCAACGATGTTGATGCTGCAGCAGTAATAAATACTGCAAAAAGGTACCCGATGATGTCGAAACATCAGGTTGTAATCGTCAAAGAAGCACAGAATATCAAGAATATCGACGATCTCGTTTATTATGTTGAATCACCGCTAAAATCAACCATTCTCGTTATCAACCACAAGTATAAAAAACTTGACAAGCGTAAGAAGCTGTTTCTATCATTGTCGAAGAATGCAGTGGTACTTGAATCGAATAAGCTTTACGAAAGCAAAATACCCGAATGGATAACCAATTATTTAGAACAGAAAGAGATAAGAATATTACCTGCTGCTGCGGCCATGCTTACCGAGTTTCTCGGAAACGATCTGGGGAGAATCGTCAACGAACTTGAGAAACTAAAACTTACCTTGCCCCCCAGCGAAAAAACTATAAATGCGGCACACATCGAAAAAAATATAGGGATAAGCAAAGACTATAACAACTTCGAACTTCATAACGCTTTGATAGAGCGCAATGCCCTTAAGGCAAACAGAATCATCAACTATTTTGATAAGAACCAGAAGATTAATCCCATAACCCTGACCATCACTTCGCTCTACTTTTTCTTCAGTAAGGTATTTATGTACCACGGACTTGAAGACAAGGGAAGGAACAACGTTGCAGCAGCGCTTAAAATCAGTCCATTCTTTGTTTCTGATTATCAGAAAGCAGCCAAAAGTTATCCGGCAGGTAAAGTAAAAAATATAATCGCATGGCTGCGCGAATACGACCTTAAATCAAAGGGTATGGGCAACGTATCGGCAACACCCGGCGACCTTTTGAAAGAATTGATATTTAAAATAATACATTCTTAGTACAATTTAAATTATTCAACGATGACCATTGCCATTATAATAGTCACTGTACTGGTTTCCATTGCCGCCTTTCAGAACCATACCCTGTTTACGAAGCTACATTTCAATGCCTACCAGATATACCATCACAGAGAGTGGTACCGTCTGTTGACACATGGTTTTCTGCATGTAGACTATACACACCTGATTGTAAATATGATTGTGTTGTTTATGTTTGGCACAGCCACCGAACGATGGCTCAGGGTACTCGAAAATGATGCCCTGATTAAATATCCAGGCCTTGTATATGCAGGTTTTTACCTTTCTGCAATAATTATTTCATCTTTATTAAGCCTGATAAAACATAAAGACAATAGCTGGTATAATTCGGTGGGGGCTTCAGGGGCAGTTTCTGCCATCCTTTTTTTCAATATCTTTTTCAATCCATGGGAAAAGTTGTATGTGTATGCACTAATTCCTGTACCAGGTATCATTTTGGGAGTAGCTTATCTTTTTTATTCGCAGTATATGGGCAAAAGAAAAAGCGACAACATTAATCACGATGCCCATTTTATCGGCGCCGTTTTTGGGCTCCTTTTTCCTTTGCTGTTAGACATAAGGCTGATCCATCATTTCATTTTCGAACTTATGGGAAGGTGATTTTTTCAGAACTATAAAATGAAATTAATCAGGTACATATGCCACAACGGCATCTATATTAAAGATGAGAATCCGGTAATATCTGCCTCAAACAGGGCTTTTTTATATGGCGATGCCCTGTTTGAAACAATACATGCCAACGGCACCGCGGTACAATTTCTCAACCTTCATCTCGAAAGGCTGAAGAAAGGGATGCAACTGCTTAGAATGAATACTCCCGGGTATTTCGCAAACGAATATTTTGCCGAACACATCAGGGGTGTGCTTACAAGAAACAAGTTTTTTAAAGGGGCCCGGGTAAGGATAACTGTTTACAGAAACAGCACCGGATTATATACTCCGGATCAAAATGATGTGCAATATATTATAGAGAGTGCCAAACTTGACAGCGATGTTTATACCCTTAACCAGGCGGGATACACGGTAGACTTGTATACCGGTTTGTACAAGCCGGTAAATGCTTTGTCGCAGGTTAAGACAACCAATGCGCTGTTATTTGTCCTTGCCGGGATATACAAAAAAGAGAATAATCTTGAAGATTGTATCGTACTGAATGAAAACAAGCGTGTCTGTGAGTCGGTTGGATCAAATATTTTCATCGTAAAGGGAGATAAGTTGTATACTCCTGCTTTGTCAGAAGGATGTCTTCCGGGGGTGATGAGGAGTGTTATGTGCGGGATTATCAAATCGGAAGGGTTTGACCTGTATGATGACAGGCTCACTGCCGCTGACCTTCTGGCTGCTGATGAAATGTTCCTGACCAACGCCATTTCGGGTATAAGATGGGTGGTGGCATTCAGACAACGCAGGTACTATAACAAGATGTCAAAATTATTGTTAAACAAACTCAACCGTTTGGCATTCGGGGGTCAGTTCATCTGAGGGTTTTCAGGGAAGTTGCTCCACATTTCATATTTTTTGCCCATTTTTTTCAGGGTATTTTTCCAGAAATGCTTGTTCATAGGAGACATAATTTCTATCGGGTCAATTTCGGCAACTACCCATGCATTTTCAGCCAGTTCATCTTCGAGCTGGTTCTCATGCCACCCCGAATAACCAAGAAAAAACCTGATGTTATCTTTGTTCAGGTTTTTTGATTCAACCAGCTTCTTAATCACATTAAAATCACCGCCCCAGTAAATGTTGTCGAGTACCTTTACACTATTAGGCACTATATCGCCGAGTGTATGAATATAATGCAATGTATTTGTATTTACAGGCCCTCCGAGCGATACCAGCGCATCTGTTTCGGGAAAATCGTTGATAACCTCGCTTACATGCAGGTTAACCGGTTTATTTAAAACAAAACCCACAGTGCCCTCTGCTGTATGCTCTGCCAAAAGCACAATAGACCTCTTGAAATAATTATCCTGCAGGAAAGGTTCAGAGATGAGTACCATACCTTTGGCAGGCGGTCTGATATTTTCAGGATCAAAAAAATTATAATCCAGTTCCATAATTCATTACCGGTAAATCAGAACAAATTTAGGACAAAAATCAATGTGTTTTATTAATCAAATGTTAAATAATGGATTTTTTGCTATCTTGTAGCCAAGGAAAATACCTATGGAAAAGCAGCAAGAGCCGGGAATATTAATTGCCCTGACACCAATTGTGTTTCTGATCGTGTTTCTGTCAGTAAACGTAATTGTTTTTGATGACCCCCTTGGCGGCTCCAACCAGATGATCCTTTTTTTTGCTGCCACAATCGCCGGTATCATAGCATTCAGGTTGAAAGTTCCCTGGACTAAAATCCGCGATTCAATTACGAACAGTATCAATACTGCAATGCCTTCTATTCTTATTCTTCTAATAATAGGTGCGCTCGCGGGCACATGGCTTGTCAGCGGCATTGTACCGCTGATGATATACTATGGGTTGAAAATCATCCATCCGCCGGTTTTTCTGTTCACAGCGCTTGTTGTATGCTGCCTGGTAAGTATTGTAACAGGCAGTTCATGGTCAACTATTGCCACCATAGGGGTTGCATTGGTTGGTATTGGAAAAACGCTGGGAATTCACGAGGGACTTGTGGCCGGGGCAATCATTTCAGGCTCCTATTTTGGCGATAAGATGTCGCCGATGTCCGACACTACCAATCTGGCTTCTGCCGTAGCAGGAACCGACCTCTTTACCCATATACGGTATATGTCTATCACCACTACACCAAGCATTATTATAGCCGCCTTAATCTTTCTTGTTATCGGCTTTAACAGCAGTTACCATTTGTCTGACAACAATGTAGAACTGGTTCTTGGTTCCATAAGCAACAGTTTTAACCTTAACCCGCTGTTGATGCTGGTTCCGGTAATCCTTATTGTAATCATTATAAAAAAAATACCTGCATTACCTGCTTTGATAACCGGTACGTTACTGGGCGCACTTGCTGCATTGGTTTTTCAGCACAACCTTATTGGGCAGCTTAATACCGAAGGCATCACACAACTTAAAGCATCGTATCAGGTTATAATGAAGTCAATGTTTGGAGATATTTCTATTCCGACTGATAATGCAACATTAAACGAGCTCTTGTCCACCAGCGGAATGGCAGGAATGCTGAATACTGTTTGGCTGATACTATCAGCCATGGTCTTTGGTGGCGCGATGGAAGCTGCCGGGCTTTTAACCCGTATATCAAAAAGTGTAATACAATTTGCCCACTCAACAGGGTCTCTTGTTGCCTCAACCATTGCCACATGTATTTTCTTTAACCTGACAGCTTCCGATCAGTATATTTCTATTGTAGTACCGGGAAGGATGTTTTCAAAAACCTTTCGCGACAGGGGCTTAAAACCTGAGTTATTAAGCCGTACGCTCGAAGATGCCGGGACAATGACCTCGGTGCTTGTTCCCTGGAATACATGCGGCGCCACACAAGCCAGGGTACTTGGTGTTTCAACCTTAACCTATCTGCCCTACTGCTTCTTTAATATTATCAATCCGGTGATGGCAGTGACCATTGCCTATCTTGGTTATAAGATAAGAAAAACAGGAAAGACTACAGATACCAAAACTGAGTGAATTAAAGAATTTCAGGATACATCTGGTTCCTGCTGGCTCAGGCAATGAAAGCTTCCAAATCCCCATACAATATCGGTAGCATCAATTCCAACCAACCTTTTCCCGGGGAACACTCCCGACAAAATATCAAGTGCCTGTTGGTCTTTGTTACAGCGGAATGTTGGCACTACCACAGCATTGTTGCATATATAAAAATTGGCATACGAAGCAGGCAACCTCTGTCCCGAATGATAAACTGCATCAGGCATCGGTATTTCAATTACATTCAATGGCTTTCCGTTCAATAGCCTGAATGACTTAAGGAGTTTTAAATTACTTATGAGGGGTTGATAATTGATATCATTTTTATCTTTTTCAACCATAGTCACTATGGTATCTTCACTTACGAACCGGGCAATGTCATCAATATGGCCATCGGTATCGTCTCCTGCAATACCATGGGTAAGCCACAAAACCTGCTCAGCACCATAGAATTCACATAGGTAATACTCAATATTTTCACGGTTAAGGTGCGGGTTCCTGTTGTTATTCAGCAAACAGGCTGTAGAAGTAAGCAAGGAACCTGCCCCGTTGAAATCAACGCTTCCCCCTTCCATTACAATTCCCGGATTAAAGGTTTTCAAACCAAGCTTATGTGCGATGAGTCCCGGAATGGCATTGTCATTCAGAAAAGGATATTTGCCTCCCCATGCATTGAATTCCCAGTTAACGATTACCTTTTTATCGGATACAGCGCCGGGGTTTATTAAAAATGCAGGGCCGTGATCGCGGCACCAGACATCATCGGACGGGTGAATAAAAAATTCAACCTGCCCGGGACTGATACCATATTCTTCAATAAGACTGTTTACCTTGAATTCTGAATGACTATTGTACACGTTTATCCTTACCTTTTCACCCCTCGAAATTACCTTAATGAACTCCATGAAAGAAGGCAACACAGCGTCCATTTTTCCCGGAAATGATTCTTCGTGATAAGGAAAAGTAAGCCAGGTAGCCTCATGGTGGTGCCACTCGGCAGGGAAAAAGTATCCCAGCGATTTTGGAGATATCATAAAATCAATCCTTAAATCGTTTCAAAATATCTTTATAGTTATCAATTCTCCTGTCGCGAAGGAAAGGCCAGGTAGTGCGGTAATATTCCGAAGTGTCGAGGTCAATCTCTATCACAGGATAATCGTCTTTATCTGCCGGCGACTGGTAAACCATTGTTCCAAATGGATTACTGATAAAAGAGCTGCCCCAGAATTTCGTACCCGATTCGACCCCTACCCTGTTCACTGCCACAATATGGATACCGTTGGCAATAGCATGCGCAAGCTGTATAGTCTGCCATGCCTGTAATTGTTCCTTGTTGATCTCTTCATTCTTTTCGCTGATGTCCCAGCCAATGGCAGTAGGATAAAAAAGTATTTCAGCCCCCATAAGTGCTGTAATTCGCGCTGCTTCGGGATACCATTGGTCCCAGCAGATCAACACCCCGATATCGGCAAATTTTGTCTTGAAAACTTTATAGCCTGTGTCTCCGGGGGTAAAATAAAACTTTTCGTTAAAACCCGGATCATCGGGTATATGGCTTTTGCGGTAAATACCAAGCAAGGTACCATCGGCATCAATAACAGCCGCAGTATTATGATAAATCCCGGCAGTACGTTTTTCAAAAAGCGAAAGAATCAAAACTATGTTGTTTTTTGAGGCGATTTCTGAATAATGGTCTGTTATTGCACCCGGTATAGGTTCGGCCAGCGAAAAATTTGAATGGTCTTCACGTTCACAAAAGTAGACGGTGCTGAATAACTCCTGCAGACATATGATCTGTGCCCCTTTATCAACAAGTGAGGCAATTGCCGCACCTGCCTTACGAATGTTGGCAGGTTTGTCGGGTTCGCATGACATTTGTATGTATCCGGTTTTGACTTTTCCTGGCATGGTTTTTTTTTGCTTTTGCCGGCAAAGATAAAGAATATTTACAATCGGGGAACAACCACGGGCTGTAAACCGGGCTTCGGCCTCCATACTTATCTGGTAACAGGTTTAGAAAATAAAACTTTCTGCCTCAAGAATAAACTTCTATTATTTTCTGAACACATTGATAGAAAAGCCCGAGATGATGATCATTGTAATCATCAAAAGCCCGAAGAGCGAAGCAAAAACAGCAGCAAAAATAACCGTAGCAATACCGCGTTCGGGATCAATACCTTCTGATATTATCGACCAGGTGGGAGTAACAAGAATATAAAGTCCAATTAAAAAAAATAGCAGATGAAAGAAATAAAAAACAATTCTGCCAAAGATGGTATTACGGAAATCTACTTCGCTGTTTGTGGTGTGGTTCTTTTGTCTGAATCCATCCTGCCATTTTCGGTATGCCTCCCAGTCATATGATTCAGGCCTTTCGTAATACTTTTTCCTGGTATAACTGTAATTACGGTTAGCTGAAGAGGTTCTGGCATAAGGATTTCCTGTAAGGTAATCAAATGCCCTTTTTATTTTAATAAAATCCTGATTTGCCGATGGCAAAGGGTTGATATCGGGATGAAACTGTTTTGCCTTAATTCTGAATGCATGTTTTATCTCCTCCTGAGTGGCACCCGGTTCTACTCCCAATATCCTGCAATAAGCCACATACATCGAATATGTATTAAATGATAATTTATTCAAGAAAATCGGATAGTATCATCTTCCACTCTTCGTCGAAAGAGTTTTTCGGAATTGTTTTACCGGCCTTTTTATACCATAGCGCTGCATTTTCAAGATCGCCCTGCTTACGAAGCAGGTAACCGTGCACCCAGTATCCCTCGTTAGTATATACAACCTGTGCCAGTTCAAAAGCAGCCTCCCAGTCACCCTTGGCATCAAACCATAAAGCCTGCAAAAGGTTATTCAGGTATTCCGGCGGTTCGTGCGCCTCGAGTGTTTCTTTAAATTCATCCAATGTTAACCTCAACATAACTTCTATTTTGATTGCCAGAAGCAGCGCTGTGGTGAAAACACCCTGTCTTCTGATTTTAAAACCTTTATAACTTTTTCCACCACTGTCTTATCTAAGCCTGATAAATCGGCTATTTCACTGTTTTTAAGCGACTTGCCTGATCGTGTGAGTGTAATGTATACCAATTCTTTATTATCCATTTGTCTATTAAATAATGTTAAAAATACAAAATAATATAATATTTAACCAACCAGTGGTGATGGTTGTCATTTGAATTTTTAATTTTGGGGAGATCATAAAGCCATTCGGACTGAATGATATTGAAACACAGGAAAGAGAAAAAACAGTGCCCGGAAGCATCGTATTTCAGGGCATTTTATCAGTATAGTGTTGAATTATAATAATTTATACTACACCATTGTTTATCCATTGAAATGGCAAAAAAAAAGGGATTTTTGATTTTTAAAAAAGGTAAAATTTCGTATGTAACTTTATTGCTTTATGCTACAGGAACAGTTACTGTGTTTTTCACTTTCCTATTATTTCTTGTATTTGCGGGAGTATTTGGCAAATTACCTTCAGTAAAGGAGCTATCAAGCATACAAAACTATCTTGCATCTGAAATATATTCTACAGACAATGTACTGCTGGGAAAGTATTATATTCAGAACCGGACAAATACAGCCTTTCAAGACATACCGCAATTTTTTATCAATGCATTGGTGGCAACCGAAGATGCAAGGTTCTACAATCACAATGGCATTGACAAGAGGAGCCTTTTACGGGTAGTATTCAAATCCATCCTTCTGCAAAAAGAAGGGTCAGGAGGAGGAAGCACTTTGAGCCAGCAACTGGCCAAAAACCTGTATCCCAGAAAAAAATACATGATGTTTACAATGCCCATTAGCAAATTCCGTGAAATGATACTGGCCGTAAGGCTTGAAAAAGCTTACAGCAAAAAAGATATCCTTGAATTATACCTTAATACCGTGTCTTTCGGAGAGAATACATACGGTATTGAATCTGCCACACTTCAGTTCTTCAGAAAAAAGCCAGAAAAGCTTCATCCCGAAGAATCGGCCTTACTTGCAGGAATGCTTAAAGCAACTTATATATATAACCCGCAGGTTCATCCGGAAAATGCGTTTAAACGAAGAAACACTGTCTTGTTGCAGATGGTGAAGTATGGCTATCTTGATCAGGTTAAGGCAGATTCACTAAAGCAAATACCCATTAAGCTCAACTACACACAATACACCCATAATGAAGGGCTTGCCCCCTATTTCAGGGAGCACCTAAGGCTTGAGCTTGTGAAATGGTTTAAAGAACACCCGAAGCCCGATGGTACAAGTTACAATATTTATACCGATGGTCTGAGAATATTTACCACCATAAATGCAGACCTTCAGCAGTATGCCGAAGAGGCAATCCAAAGCCATATGAAATATCTTCAGCAACTTTTCGATAAGTCATGGAGTAATGCTGACCCCTGGGGGAAAGATGAAAGTATTATTCTAAAACAGATAAAGAGGTCGGGGCGTTACCAATCGCTGAAAAATCTGGGAATGAGTGATGAAGCCATTTTGGCAGAGATGGCAAAGCCTGTTAAAACAGAGATTTTTACCTGGAATGGCAAATCAGAAAAAACCATTTCACCCATAGATTCTGTAAAACACTATTTTAAATTCCTGCATGCAGGCTTTCTTGCCATGGAAGCAAAAACAGGGTTTGTAAGGGCCTGGGTGGGCGGCATTGACTACCGTAATTTTCAGTATGACCATGTAACGTCCAGAAGACAACCCGGATCGGTATTCAAACCCATTGTATATGCTGCTGCGCTTGAAAGCGGACTTAAACCATGTGATTTTTTTGCCAACGACTCGGTGGTATATACCGGTTATGACAACTGGACACCGCGCAATGCCAACAGGGAGTATGGAGGTTTTTATTCTCTTAAAGGTGCACTCACGCACTCTGTAAATACTGTTAGTGTAAATATTATTATGAACATAGGATTTGGTAAGGTTAAAAACCTGGCAGCTAAGATGGGAATTGAAGCACAACTCCCGGAAGTACCCTCACTGGCGCTGGGCACGGCAGAAGTTTCGCTGCTCGAGATAATCCGGGCCTACAGCGCGTTCATCAACAAAGGGCAGGTGGTGAAACCATTGTACCTGAAAAGGATTGAAGATAAATTTGGAAATATCATCTATGAAGAAAAACCCCAAACTTATAAAGAAACAGCTATATCAGAAAATAATGCGGCCATCATGACGGCCATGCTTCAAAATGTGGTAAACCAGGGAACAGCATCAAACCTGCGGACTGTATATGGCTTCAACAACGAACTGGCAGGAAAGACAGGTACAACCCAGCAAAATACCGATGGCTGGTTTATCGGTTATACTCCCGACCTCATCGCAGGAGTCTGGGTGGGTGGAGACAACCCGTGTATCAGGTTCCGCTCAATGGCTTACGGACAGGGCTCTCATGCTGCCATGCCCATATGGGCCATGTTCATGAATAAGATTTATACCGATCCGTTGTACAGGTTTTCAAAGCAATCCCGATTCAATATTCCGGAAAATATTCAATCTGAATTAAATTGTGCCGATTTCAAAGAACAACAATACGATTCGTTTAGAGAACTGCTTGAAGAGAAAGGAGAAAGTGTAATAGAGCTTATTAAAAGACTCTTCAGAAAAAAAGACCAGAATAAGGTAAATGAAAAAGAACAAAACCAATGAAACTATATTTTAAAGGTCGGTTTGCAATACGACTGGAGCAGGCTTTAATGCAACAATCAATTTTTGGTAATTGTCGAGCAGGTTAACAATGTCATTAGATATAGTCTCGCTTAAAGCGTTAATTTTTATTACATATGCTGAATCCGGCTTCCTTAATTTTCTCAGATGATTCTCAAGCGAAACCTTTAACATGTTATAGTCATTCCACCTTCCCAGAAGCTCTTCTACCTCTTTAATCCTGAGAACCTGGTCTTCAAAATCGAGTTGCAGAGGCATATTTAACAACATCTCATACATAAACCTTAACTCTTTGAGAATTTTTCGCTGTTTATGCAGTTTTTTAGAATAAAACCGCACCCTGGTTTTGTTAAATTTCCGAATTCTGTCGTCAACAAAATGTACTATGCTGTTTTTGGCTTTTTTCTCTTCCATTGCTTCAATAACAGCAGATATTTCAGTAAAAAACGGATTAAAAAAAACTACCGGATCACCGGGTAAAATTTTTCTGAACCTTTTTAGCTCAGACTTTATTTTTACAGAAATAAAATCCTTAAGGTTAAAAAACTCTTTGTTCAATATCTTTTCATAGTCTTTTACCAGCACATTCTGAACCTGCAAATCCCTAATTTTTCCCGCTTTACTGAAAATATTCCCGATGTTGTTTTTCAACATCCTTTTTATTTTTCTGTTCTTTTTATGCAACCTGAATGTTCTGATTAAAGAACGTATTTTTTTAATATTCACCCTCAGGTCATGCACTGCATCAGGATTATCAGACATTTCTGCAATTTTTAACTGTGAAGAGAATTGGCTCATCTTGTCGTCGAAATATGATATGATATTTTTTTGTAACATAATTGCTGCAGAGATGGTTAGATATGCCGAAATACCCTGTTGATAAACAAATTTATGAAGAATAAGCCAATAAACATCAACATGCCGTGAATACTTTTTTGATAATTCATTTAAAAATATACTTACTGTTTTATAATTTTATACCTTCAAAACCTAAAATAATACTTACTATGAAACGATTAAAAAAAGGATTTATTCTGTGTGTAACCTTAATCTTGTCTTTAAGCCAGTTGGTAACAGCACAGGAAAATGAGCCGGTTGCCTGGTTAACGGATTTCAAAAACGATGTACTTGCCGGGAGTTATACTTACAGGTATGATTTCAGTTACTTTAACAAAGAGTTGTGCGGCATTACCATCAGCAACATAAAAACTGACAAAAAAAGCAGCGAATCTGAAAGTCATGTTGAGTTTTATCTTACCGATATAGATCCAAATTCAATAAATTTCAAAGTCACAGGTAAATATTTAACCATCGGCATGAAAACCAAAAATGCCCAGAAATTTATCAAAGTATTTGACGGTGGCGAATTTAAAAGTTATACGGCAGAAACAGAGATATACAGCGATCAGGTTGAGAAAGCCCGTGCATTGGTAGATGCTTTTAAAACCCACCTTAAAGACTGCAAGGAACAGCAGGCAACCTGGGGTTCGCAATCGGAATGCCTTAAATGGCTCGCTTCAAATATCTCGAAAACAGCAAAAGGCGGTACAGAATATAACCAGGAATTTAAATCTGATGCGACCAAAGCTTACCTGGCAGGTTTTACCAGAAAGTTTAACGATTCAAAAGGTACCGAAATTACAGAAGAGTACTCTTTAAACCTGGCCGATTTAAATCCTGGCAAAGTATCAATGGTTGTAAGCGGCAAAGACCTCTCAGTAGAGCTTAAAACCACAGATGACAATAAATACATAAGGCTTATTAAAAGCGGCGAGTTGCAAAGCTACGATAACAATATAAGTATCTACGTCCCTGACCTGGAGTCTGCCCGTAACATGGTAAAGGCTTTTGAATATGCAGTGAAGGAAAGCAAGCCTGAATATAAAGCTTATAACGATGTAAATACAGCCCTTAATTATCTTAAAGTCAACATTAAGGAAGTAAATACCGGCAGTGTAAATTGCAAACAACAATTTGAATACGATTCCAAACCCGATGGTATTGCCACTTTTACAGCAATAACCACCGATTCAAAAGGGGCTGTTACCGAAGAGAAATATCATGTCTATCTGAACGAACTCGATCCGAAGGTAAATCTGTCTGTCAGTGGTAAAAATGTTATGGTAAAGGCTATTGTTAAAGACAAAATGAAACTTGTAAAGGTTGTTAAAAATGATGTACTCCAGAATTATACCAACCAAATCGAATTGTATGCGCATGATATAGAATCTGCCCGTGAACTTATCAATGCTTTATCGTATGCCATTCAAAACCGCGATGACGGCATTATCAGCTGGACCGATGCAGGTAAAGCAGCGACATGGATAATGTCCAATACAGGCACTGTAGCCGAATTATCAAAAACCTATAATCAAAAACTGGCCATAGACCCCGCCAATTCTTACAAAACTGTTCTTCAGCTTACCACAACCGATAGCAACGGCGACACCGAAGAAACATTCGAATTTTATATCACCGATGCCGACAAAGATGCAATAGCGCTCAAGATCAGCGGTAAAAAGATGGTGGTAAGTGTTACTACCGGAAAAGAGAAGCTGGTTAAGGTAAATAAATTTAACCAGATACAGAATTATGCTGCTTCTGTTGAATTTGTATTTGAGGACACCAGGCAGGCAAGAAATTTCATCAGTGCCATGAAATACCTGGCTGCTGCGGTAAAACTGTCTGAGAAAAACTTTGCCGATAACAACAGTGCATTTAAATATATTACCGGGTCGCTTCCTTCGGTATCAACCGGCAGCTATACCTATGACCAGACTTTAGAGATGATTGACAATGATATGTGCAAAATAAAACTATCTGTCGTTCAGCTTGACAGCAAAAACACCTCTACGGGATTTATCTATGAGTTGAACATGGCAGATATCAATACAGAAGCTGTAAAACTTCAAATATCGGGCAAAGAGATGAAAGTTGTCTTTGAAACCAAGGGCAAACAGAAACTCATTAAGCCCTATAAAAACGGTGAAGCCCAGAATTTCACTTACTCTCTTGAGTTGTTCACCGACGACGTGTTAACCGCGAAAAATATCATGAATGCTTTTAAAACACTGGCAAAGAATTGCGGTAAATAGTTAATTAACGCATTAACCCCTGCAATTATCAAATAGATAATGAGCCGGGTAATGCAAATGATTATAAACAAAAAAAGGTATCGAATGATACCTTTTTTTGTATAACTATTGATATTCTCAATACCTGTTCCTTCTGTCGGAATTATATCCGCCTTTACCTTTGTTTTGGTAAGATCCGCCACTACCACCACCCCTTGGCCTGTCGGTTTTGGGCTTGGCTACCGAAACACTTATTACCTTACCATCATATTCTGCCTGGTTAAGTTCATCTATGGCCTTTTGCGCCTGAGTATTGTCGTCCATTTCAACAAAACCGAAACCTCTTGATTTTCCGGTATACTTGTCTGAAATAACTTTTGCTGAAGATACGGGGCCGTATTCTTCAAATAATTCTCTTAAGTCGCTGTCATTAACATCGTAGCTTAAGTTCGAAATGTAGATGTTCATTAAAAAAATAATTAAAAATTAAAAATTAGAAATATTTAAATACTGAGGTTGAAGACAGACAAACAAGATAACTTATGCATATAAGCCAAAAGTAGATAATGACTTTCTGAACTCAATTCTCAAATTGGGTACAAATATAATTAATATTTTTACCATTTGGTATGTAACCACGAGAATATTTCTCATTCGGGTCTGATTGTAATTTTACCGCGATGGTTTATAACCGGTACAATTATTTTCAGAAGCGAAATCTTTAAGATTACACCCGGCACATCCGTTACAGTAAGATGATGAGGTAGTTTTCTGTGCAGGAAAAACAGCATTCCATGCTTTTACTACAACATAAATTACAGATATTGATATAATTAAAAATACAATAAGGTATTGTGTCATAAGTATTTGAATTTAAAAGACATTTTTTAAAAAACTACCCGACTGGTAAACAAAAAATGCGACCACCCATGCAAGACCGGTAGTATAGAACACAGTAAATATCGCCCATTTCCATGAACCCGATTCTTTACTGATTGCTGCTATTACAGCCACACACGGAAAATAGATAAGTATAAACAAAAGCAACGACATAGCTACAAGAGGAGTGAACACCTTCTGCCCCTTTCTTATTCCGTCTTTGAATTCGGCTTCGAGAAGAATGTCGGATAATGTTTCATTGCTGTCTTTTTTTGTAATATCAACATGGTAAATTACCCCCATTGAGCTGACAACAATTTCTTTTGCTGCAATGCCTGTAAGCAGGCTGATACTTATTTTCCAGTCGAAGCCCAGTGGAGCCATCGCTGGTTCAATAAATTTTCCGATCATGCCAAGATAAGATTTTTCCTGGTGTTCTGCTTTTTTAAGCAGTGTAAGCTCATCAATTCTCTCTTCTATGCCTTCAATCTTTTCATCTTTGTCTTCTGCATTAATACTTCTCACCTGCTCAAGCATGCTGGCATATCCGGCTAACTGTTCATCATAATTGGTACTGAAATTTACATGCCGGGGAAAATACCCCATTGCCCAGATAATAACCGAGGCAACAAGTATAACCCCTCCCATTTTTTTGAGGTATTGCGATGCTTTAAACCACATATGCTTTATGGTAGATATAAAAGTGGGCACCCTGTATGGCGGAAGTTCCATAACAAAAGGCACTTCTTCTGACCTGAAAAAAATTCTTTTAAGCAAGAGCGCAGAAAGCACAGCAATGGCGATACCTGCAAGGTACAAGCCAAACAATATTGTACCGTGATAATTTGGGAAAAAAGTGCCGATAAGCAGAATGTACACTGGCAATCGGGCGCTGCACGACATAAACGGTGCAATAAGCATGGTGAGCAAGCGGTTATTGCGGTTTTCGATGGTTCGTGTTGCCATAATGGCAGGCACATTGCAACCAAATCCTATGATCAAAGGGATGAAGGATTTGCCATGAAGGCCAATCCTGTGCATTAATCTATCCATGATAAATGCCGCCCTCGCCATGTAACCGGTATCTTCCATAAGCGATATAAACATAAACAGAATAATGATATTCGGGAGAAATATAATCACCCCCCCAACACCATTGATCATACCATCAATAATGAGTTCTTTGAGGGGACCGGGCGCCAATAACTGTTCCATCCACCCGCCAAGTGCAGCAACACCATTGTCAATCCACCGCATTGGGTATTCGCCCAGTCTGAATGTTGCCGTAAACATAATGTACATAAAAAGAAAAAAGACAGGAAAACCAAAATATTTATTTGTTAGAATGTTATCAATTGAGCGGGTAATCTCATTGCGCTCAAACTTACCCGGATTAAAAGTTTCTTTAAGTGCACCGGAAATGAATCCGTATTTTGCATCTGATATGATGGTTTCACTATCGGTATGATATTCAGCTTCAATTCTTTTTATCTCACGGTCGGCAACCGATTCTATTTCGTGATAATTTGCCGTGATCTTGATATATTCTGATATATGCCGGTCTCTTTCAAGAAGCTTTATGGCCAGAAAACGTGATGAAATCCTGTCGGTAAGATTGTAATTCTCTTTGGTCTTGATTTTTTCCTGGACACGGGCAATTGATTTTTCTACTTCGGCGCCATAATTAATATGTATGTGCCGGAGTATCGGTTCAGCATCGTTATATACCCTGATGATCTCCCTGAAAAGTTCGGCAATGCCCCTTCCGGTAACACCCACCGTAGGCACCAACGGAATCCCGATCATTCTTCCAAGCGCCTCATAATCAAACTGGTCTTGGTGCTTCTGCAGATCATCGTACATATTAAGAGAAATGATCATCTTAATATCGAGGTCTATTAATTGTGTGGTAAGATAGAGGTTGCGTTCGAGGTTAGAGGCGTCAACTATGTTTACGACCACATCGGGGGTATTCTTAACAATATAATCCCTTACGGCTATTTCTTCGGGCGAAAAAGCCGAAAGCGAATAGGTCCCGGGCAGGTCGGTAATCTGAAAAGTGTATCCGTCCTGCACAAAAACTGCTGTTTTGGAACTAACGGTCACCCCGCTGTAATTACCTACCCGCTCTCTTGATTTGGAGGCATGGTTAAAAATAGTGGTCTTACCGGCATTTGGGTTTCCAACCAGGGCAATATTTATAATCTTACCCTTTTCCCTTGCCGAAACCTTTAGTTCTTTTTCGGTTATTGTACCATTGAATTTGTCTTCGTTACCCGATTTTGCATCTTCTTTTGTGACAACCTCGATTAGGGAGGCTTCAGACCTTCTGAGCGAAATATTATAACCAATAAGTTTATATTCAACAGGATCTTTTAATGGGGCATTTTTAATAACTGTAACTTTTTTACCCCTGATAAAACCCATTTCTGTAAGTCTCCTTCGAAACGCACCACGGCCTAAAACTTTGGTAATAATACCACTTTCATTATTTTTTAACTCCGATAATCTCATCTTAACAGAAGGTATCTTTCAGGGAACAATGTTAATTTAAATATTGCCCAATCACAATACCTATGAATAGGTAAAAATGGTTTCATCATTATTAATAATTTTTACTAAAAAAACAGGTTGCGATTTGTTTTTAATTTTCATATATTTATTTACTGACAACTATTCTCAAATGAGCACCTTTAAATTCAAAATTGATTGGCTTCAAAAGAAAACATATATGAAAAGCTGCAGGAATTGTTCGGTTATCTTGATGGTAACCTGAAGATTCTTGAGGAGCAAATAGATATTGATGTCCAGTCTGAATACTACGAATATTCGAAAAACTTCCACCAGGAATTTGACCCTGAATACGTAATAAAAAACAAAGAAACGATATTTAAACAGCATACCCCCGAAGAGAATAAAAAATGTATGCTGGTGCAGCTTGCTTCCATTAACAGTATTGAAGCCTTCAGAACCATTGAACGGTTTGCAAACGACCCGGATCATGACCTTCAGGATTGGGCAAAACTCGCCCTGCAGGAGAGTAAATTACTGCTCCAAAGCAAGATTCTTGACGAAAACCAGGTACTTATATCTACAGGATTGGGTGGAAAAGGATTAAGACTCAGGTATTTTGTCGTTTTTATCGCCCGTGGTACCAACAGGTTCTCTGAATTACAAAAAAGCATTGTTAAAAAAGAATCAGAATTTGCAATTCGCAGGAGCTTAGGTGAAATTGAAGAGATAAGAATGCAAAAGAATTTCGTCACCCTTTTGGCGCTTCTTCCATTGAGCGTGCCTGTTCAGGGACTATTCGACAAAATCATATACGAATGCAACCAGCTTGGCAGTTTCCTTTTCCAGACATACCTTATTACCAATGTCAAAATATTATCTGATGATGAAGTTGAAGAATTTATGACGATACATTATAACCAGTTAAGGTAAATGAAACTATAATGAAAACCAGGAATACAAAGAGAAATAAATGAAATGGCATTGTCATAAAACCAAATATTATATATTTCAAGTATGAAATTTTTGAATAAATGACAATTGTTTAAAAAAAACCATTTATTTTGCATTTCATTTAATAAACAGTTAACCATTGGCAGGTTCGTTGAAATATGATTAGCAGAAGGATATTAAGAATTAAGACATTACAGGTACTTTACGCCTTTTATAAAAGTCCTGATCCCGGTATAAATAAGGCAGAAAAAGAACTCTTCCACAGCATTAATAAATCTTACGAACTATATCATTACCTGATATTGCTCCTGCTTGAAATAACAGATCATGCCAGCAGTCGTCACGAAATTGCCAGGCAGAAAAACATTCCATCGGCCGAAGATTTAAATCCGAATACCAGATTTGTTGACAACAAGGTCATTCATCAATTCAGGATAAGTACCGAGCTCAACGGTTTTTTGCACTCCACCAAAATAAGCTGGGTAAACCATCCCGAACTTGTAAAAAAGCTTTACAACAACATAAGGCAATCTGATTATTACAATGAATACATGAGCAAACCTGAAATCTCTTACGAAGACGAAAAAGAGATATTGTACAATATATGTACCGAAGAAATTGCAAAATCTGAAGACCTCTATACCATACTCGAAGAACAGAGCATATACTGGAACGATGAAGCGGAATTCATACTCAGCATTATTATTAAAACAATAAAAGGGTTTAAAGAAAAAGACAGGGAAAATATCAGGTTGTTTCCGCTATTTAAAAACGAAGACGATGTTGATTTTGTAAAACGGCTATTCAGAAAAACAGTCCTGCATAAAGATGAATACCTCGACCTGATTAAAAACTTTACGCAAAACTGGGAGATAGAACGCATCGCCTTTATGGACATCCTGATACTGCAAATGGCCATAAGTGAGATTATTGAGTTTAAATCTATTCCCACGAGAGTATCCTTTAATGAGTATCTTGAAATTGCCAAATTCTATAGCACAAACAAAAGCAGCATGTTTATCAACGGCGTGCTCGACAAAATAATCAAATACCTGAAAGACACCGATAAAATACAAAAACAGGGACGGGGACTCGTAGGTGAATAACCTGCCTGCAAAACCGTGAAAATTAATAGTATAAACTAAATAAATAAAACGATGATTGAATTTTTAAGTGTTATTTTAATGGCTCCGCCCGAGGGTGGAAAATCAAGCCAGACATCTTTTTTTATCATGATGATCATGATCTTCGTGATCTTTTATTTTTTCATGATAAGACCCCAGATGAAAAAGCAAAAAGAACTGAAAAACTTCAGGGATTCGCTTAAAAAAGGAGACCGTGTCGTTACTACCGGCGGTATCTATGGCAAAATAAACAATATGAGCGAAAATATCATCACCATAGATGTTGGAAACAATGTTCTGTTAAAAGTTGATAAAAGCGCCGTATTAAGAGACCCCAGCGATATTGAACAGCAGAAGTAAAGTTCAGTGTTTTTCAACCGGGAATGTGCCATTAAGTTAATAACCCGGCTCTCTTTACCGGACTCACCAAATTGACTTAATGGTGCCTTCTTAAAAATATTTGGTTTCAACGACAAAATCGGCATATATTTGTATTTCACAAAAAATCTTAAGTGAGCAATAAATACAGATATCTACGTTTATTCATTGGCCTTGCAGAACAGTTTCGCGAATTATTAAAATCATCTAAAGAAAGATACAGGCGACGATTGCCGTTATTCATTTTTTTTCTTTTACTTTCCGCGCTGTTCTGGTTTATCCGTTCACTTGGCGAGCAATACCAGGATGAGATTGTTTATCCGGTAAAATATACCCGGTTCCCGCCCAATAAAATGCTTGTAAGTGACCTGCCAGATAAACTGACATTAAAAGTCCAGGCCAGCGGAATTGATATTTTTTCACACAAACTTCCTGTGAATATCAAAGCGCTTAAGTTCAATATCGAATCTTTTGCCCTGCAGGAATCGGGCAATAACTCTTTTTATGTACTCACCAGCAAGTTAAAAGAATATATAACAGAAGACCTCGAGAATATTCGGATTATTAGTATTTCACCCGACACCCTCTTTTTCAGGTTTACCGACCTTGTAACAAGAAAAGTTGCTGTTGCAGCCAATGTACAGAACAGTCCCGGCATGCTTACAAAACAGTACACACTTAACGGGGAGATAGTATGCATACCCGACAGCATTATTGCCACCGGACCGGCAACCATACTTGATACGCTAAAAAGTGTACTTACCGAACCCATTATACCACGAAACCTTAACGATACCCTCAGCAAAATCTATAGCCTGCAAAAATTCGACCAGCTTGAGTTTAACAGGAAAAAAGTAAGGGTAATCATCCCCGTTGACAAATTCACCGAGACATCACTAACATTCGAGATCAGAACAATCAATATTCCGGATACGCTCATGCTTAAGACTTTTCCAAAAAACGTTACTGTAACTTACAGGATAAGTTTAAGCAATTACGACATGATTAATCCCGGTATGATCATCCCTTATGTTGACTATAATCATTTAGGCAAACTGAAAGGCCCGATGCTAAAGGTACACCTGATTGACACACCTGATTACCTTTACCGTATGACTATTGATCCCGGCATAGTTGAATATTTAATAGAAAAAAGATGACCAGGGTAGGCCTTACCGGAGGAATAGGAAGCGGTAAATCCATTGTTTGCAATATATTCAGACAATTAAGCATACCGGTTTACAACGCCGATATCAGGGCCAAAATTTTGTCTGATAATGATTCGGAAATAAAACAAAGGCTCATGCGTCTTTTTGGTAAAAAAATTTACACATCCTTTGGTCTCGACAGAAAAAAGCTTGCCACGATAATTTTTAATGACAAAGATGCGCTTCAGTCGGTGAACGCTATTATTCACCCTAAAGTTATACGGGATTTTGAAGAGTGGCTCAGGGAACATAGGCATAGAAAATACACCATACACGAATCAGCAATACTCTTTGAAAGCGGAATGGTACCCATGTTTGATAATACAATTATGGTGACTTCACCCGAAGCCCTTAGAATAAAAAGGGTAATGGAACGTGATAATGTTGATGAAACCCATGTAAGAAATATTATGAAAAGCCAAATGCCCGAAGAAAAAAAAACGGAATTATCCGATTATATAATTACCAACGATGATAAAACCCCTGTATTACCCCAGGTAATAAAAATTCATGAAACATTGTCATCTTTAATCTAAATGCTATAAATGTATTATGGGAAAATTCGGTAAATGGATAGGTGCAGGGCTTGGATGGACTTTTGGCGGACCATTGGGAGCCATTCTCGGTTTTGCCTTCGGCTCTTTTATTGATATTTCGGGCGAAAATATTCTTTCAGAAGAAAGAAAAACCACCACAGGTGATTTTATTGTTAGCCTGCTTACACTAATTGCAGGGGTTATGAAAGCCGATGGCAGGGTGTTAAAATCGGAACTGGACTTTGTAAAAACATATTTTATTCAGGTATTTGGACGCGAAACTGCCCTGGAAGCATTACAAATGCTAAAAAATATCCTTAATCAAAATATCCCCCTAATGGAAGTGTGTATGCAGATTAAACAAAGAATGGACTATTCTTCGAGGCTGCAGTTGATACATTTCTTATTCGGATTGGCCAATGCCGACGGACATATTGATAAATCGGAACTTAGAACTATCGAAGAAATATGCGGGTATCTTGGTATAACTGCTGCCGATATTGAGTCTACAAAAAATATGTTTGTCAAATCGAGTGAATGGGCATACAAAATACTTGAGTTAAACCCCGGGGCATCTGACGAGGAGGTGAAAAAAGCATACAGGATGATGGCAGTAAAACACCATCCGGATAAGGTAAGTTATCTTGGCGAAGATATTAAAAAGCAGGCCGATGAGAAATTTAAAAAAATAAATGAAGCCTATGAATCCATTAAAAAAGAAAGGGGCATTAAATGATTTCTGGCATAGCATTTTTTAAACGAACATAATAATTTGCTTGAATATTTATTAATATTTCGTATGAGACTAAAAAACATATTTTTAACTTAGTGTAAGAATATTATATTTGCAGGCGGATTAAATATAAACTATTATGGATTTAAAGGACATTTTAGCCATCTCGGGCCAAAGCGGCTTATTTAAGTATGTTTCAGACGGTAGAAACGGTATCATTGTTGAAGCTTTTGACTCTAAAAAAAGAATGTTTGTAAATGCTTCTACCAAGGTTAGTTCACTGAAAGACATTGCAATATACACCGAAACAGAGGAGAAGCCTCTTGCCGATGTATTAAAAAAAATCTTCGAAACAGAGAACGGAGGGCCCGCCATTGACCCGAAATCAGATAATGAAGAACTGAAGGCATATATGGCTAAGGTTTTGCCCGATTATGACAGGGAAAGGGTGTATGTTTCAGACATTAGGAAACTGATTTCCTGGTATAACCTCCTTCTCGATAACAACCTGCTGAATATTGAAGAAGAAAAGGATGAAATCATTGAAAACAATGACAATACAGAAGATACTGCCCATAAAGATATAAAGAAAGATACGGCTGTAAAAACTCCCAAAAAATCTGCAGCTAAAACTGTAAGGGCAGATAAAAAACCAGCTACGGCCAAAAAGACGAGTGCCAAAGGAACAAGGACTGCAGCAAAATAAACCAGGATACTAAGCCTTATGGGTGAACTCCTCCATTGTAATGGTAACCATGGGGGCATATTTCTTTTTATAAAAAGCCTGTTTTATTCTGTTGTATGAAGCAGTGTAACTGCCAATAAACCAATAACCACATCGTTGGCAGTGGTTTCCAGGTGAAGTTCTTTTAAAGTCTTTGACCTGTTAAGCGGGATATCAAGGATATTTGCAGCGCCTCCTTCAATATGAATTGTTTTGTTTTTCGAAAGTACATTATATCCCTCATTAGTAACCATTCCCGATTTAAGATGAAGCCTGAGGGGTCTTGGGGCGCCTGTTGAAAATGCAAATCCGTCGTCATAATAATCCTGCTCAATGGGCCACCAGTTTTCAGGGTTTTGCAGCCCGAGCACTTCAGCGTCGCCATCTTCATAAATAACAGTAACCTTTCCGTTTAAAAACCTGCTTTGCATGTGATGCGTCGAACCTGCCATTAAAAGATATACATGATTCGCCCGGCCCGACAGGGGAACAACCACCTTTTCGGGATAATTGTCCCAGCAACTTGTGTAAATAATGTTGTACGATTGTTTTTCAGAGGGCGTTTTAAAAGGCACACCCTGGGGAATTCTAAAAGTGCCTGTTTCTGCAGCAAGTTGCCTTAAACCGGTATCATTTATATCTGCAGTTTCCTTGAACGAACA
The DNA here is from genome assembly GCA_046485045.1 of Bacteroidales bacterium. GTDB lineage: Bacteria > Bacteroidota > Bacteroidia > Bacteroidales > UBA10428 > JAFGPL01. Next base: position 2,321 of record JAWOHT010000204.1, on the reverse strand, counting down.
CCAGTCACCAATGCCATGAACAGGCAATTGAAGTGTTGGATAGGGCGATCTGGGTGATAAATACCGGTTTTTAAATATTGCTGTTATACTATCGTTAAAATAGGACGAAAGATCAACAGTTTTGTAGTTTACCTTCTGCATGTTGTCTATATTCCAGTTAAGAACAGATTTGGTAATTACAATACCCCGAGCTTCTGCTCTCACAAGGTTAGAGCCGGGAAGCAAATTCCCAGTATTACACTCTATGGTTGGTGTACTGCCATTGGCCGGCACAGCTATTTTTTGCTTTTTACTGCCTATACCCGGATTAATCGCATATTCTGTTGTAATCTGATTATCAGTATTATTCCTGATTTTAAACCTTACATTATCCTTTTTCTGCTGATGATCAGCAATAATTTCGAGTGGTTCTCTCAGCTCAATATTCACTGGTTTCCACCATGTCATACCAGCCTGTTTCAGCTTGATAAAAAAGGTCTTATGTCCGGTAATTTGCTGAAATGTAGTGTAAAATTTTCCCTGTTCAAATTCCGGGTTATTTAGTACCCCCTGCGGATCGAAAATATCTGATGGAATAGCCTTCTGATAAGCTACAGACAGATTGCAGGAATTTGAACAAAATGCAGGATACAGCGGGTTTTCCAGAGACGCTCCCTCCCATTCAATTACAATCTGGTAATTTTCTGAGTAGTCTGCAAGTATTTCTATCCTTGGAATATCTAATGATTCTTCAACTGCCTGCCATGTAACTTTTTCACCATTCACCGAAACCGATTTTAGACTTTCAGTCTTTGCCGCAAATCTGAACCGAAGTTTCATTTTTACCGGCAGGGTTTGACTGAAATGATAATGCTCCATATTTTTTTTTCTTGCATACCGAAATTCAAAATCGGGTGTGGTAAGCGAAGCAAAATCCCATTTTTCCGGAAGTCCGGGTTGAACAATAAGTGTTTTAACTATTGCATCGGGTTGAATGCCAAACAGTCCTTCAACCAGCGTTCGTGCTGCTATACCTACAGGATCGGCGAAATCGCGGTACAGCTCACCCCTGAAGGCATCGTAAAACGATAACTGCTGAAAGTTACCAGGGCTTGATCCGAGGAACATGCTTTCTAAAATAGCGCTTTTCCATAGGTTAAAGGCCTCTTCATTCCTCCCGCCCTGCCAGTATGCAAGCGAAGTATGCAGGTTCTCTGCCAGCGCCACATTGTTTATTGACCATGTATAAGGCATCCAGTTGGTTGTGCCGAGAATATGATATCTGCCTTCGGGCAAGCCTTCAGCAACTATGGGGATATGAGGTATTCGGGTATCAATATACCGCAATGCCTGATAAGCAGAAAACGGATCGCCCAGACCGGCATCAAGTGCATGATAAACAGTCCATACCGCGGCGGCGGGGTGAACCTGTTGCAATCCGAGCAGGTCTTTGTATTCGGCATACCAACCCTGTTCCGGCAGCCAAAGCATGGTGTTTACTGCATTTTTTATTTTTTCAGCCTCCTGAATAAAAGTTTCAGGGTCTTCACCAATCCATTCAGCTATTTCTGCTGCAACCCTGTTTGCCCTGTAATTGTATGCCGAAGAATGGGTAACCCCTCCCCCGCTGTATTGAAGGGCATCGCTTGCCCAAATGGCAGCATAGGCATCGTAAAGACCGTCGTTGTTACCATCGAAACATCGCTTCTCCCATGCAAGGTGGCGTTTCAGGGCCGGCCATATTTCCCGTGCATATGCTTTATCCCCTGTCCATTTCAGGTGCCAGAGCAGCTGGTCAAAAAACACCATGTTCATGTCGTAATGATGCGGTTTTGATACCTGGTTTGGGTGGCGGCTGATATACCCGTTTGTAAACAAAGAGTTTCCCTCTTTCTCTTCCTGGCGAGCCAGATTGGTCTTCGGATCGGGCATATTAGGACCTGAATCGGGTGTGAGGTATTGCGATTTGAGGTATGCGTCAAAATGTATCCTGCCCCTGTCGTGCCACCCCAGCCAATCGGCAGCATAAGCGCCCCGCCAGCCGGGCAAACGCATACGCCAGGCAACTGCGCCATGCAGATATGAAGGCGCTTCCCATATGGCATCGGCAGCTATACTTAATGCAGCGCCCAGGGTATTTATATGTTTATCGGGAGTATTTAATTGTATCCGACCGGAAATTTTTTGCCTGGCTTGTTCTGACTGACTTACCATATCTGGTATATCTGCATAAGCAACACTGTCTTTTGTTTCCGGGTTCCAGACCACAACATAATGATCACCACCCGAAACCAATGTGAGTTCAGCAGCTATTACAGGTGCACCCACCGGTGATGATAGAA
>JAWOHT010000198.1:0-5359 GCA_046485045.1 Bacteroidales bacterium | reverse complement strand
GCACATTAGCACATTATCCCATTATCCCATTATCCCATTATCCCATTATCACATTAGCACATTAACACATTAGCACATTATCCCATTATCCCATTATCCCATTATCCCATTATCACATTAGCACATTAACACATTAGCACATTAACACATTAACACATTAGCACATTAGCACATTAACACATTAACATATTACCCCATTATCACATTAGCACATTAACAATCCTACAACTCCTTCAGCCACTCTCTCACAATCTCAACTTTAGGGACTTCACCCTGCGATTTTACCTTATGTTCTGTCAATACTACCGCAGGTGTTGAACTTATGCCAAACGACAGCCTGATGTTTTCATCGGTCGTAATGTTTACATTAATGCGTTTCCCTGTTTCCTGAATGGCTTGTTTAACATTTATCTTTACAATTTTACATTCCTCCTCATTTTTCCCGAGAATTAAAACTTCGGCATTTCTTGATTTGATGAGTAGTTTAAGCTTTTCGTTAATTCGTTTTTGTATGGCGGCTATCAATTCATGTTTGGGTGGAATCTGTGATACAAAAGCAATTTTACCGTCTATGCAAATGGTTGGTATGTTTTTAACCATCAATGAGTTCATAAAAGTAACTGCTTCCATTTTTTTAATTGCATGTTCCCTCCATTCTACAATACCTTCAAAATGAGGTGCAATAGTTTTTACCGCTTCTACCATATATTGGCAGGGAGCACACGATTCAGAATCAAGGGTAATAATGTCTACGATCACTTTGTTGGCATTACCGTAATCTTTCATATTCAGAAGGGCACGGTCAGATTCACTTTTTTCCTTTGCCCGGACCACCTCTTGCAAATATTTGTCATTGACCAATTGAGTTATGGCCTGAAGGTTTTTAACCGGGGTATCCATCGGCAGGTCGCATCCGGGGGCCAGCACAAAACCAATATTTCCGCCAAGGTCTATACACTCAAGTGCATCATGCTGAGTTTCGTCTGGTGTTCCCATTAACAGAACAACAGTGAGTTTGATATTTCCGCCGAAACTGATTTTATATCTTGTGGCAGCTTCTTTCACAAAATCGAGTGGTATGTTTTCATCAATCGAAATGTTGTCAGGTTTACAACCACACATCGCTTCGATATTCTGCTGGGCATGGCCGCAAACAAAAAATGAACTAAGGGCGCCCTTTTTTCTAATGTGGTCAAATATTTCGGTTGCAGGGGGTGTGACAAACGTCCCGAACGATCCCGGGTCAATCTGTGAAGTCATAGGGTCTACCACTGCAATGATATCACATCCTGAATCTATGTAATAATCTGCCATCGCAATGTTCACCTTTTTTGTAAATTCAAGTAACATGACGATTTCATCGGGCGCTTCCATCATTTTTGTAAATATTTCGGTGCCAAGAAGATGCAGCGCCAAAGTAAAAGGTCCTGTGATCAGTCCGTACAATGCGGTTCCGGGATACTTTTTACGAAGCAAACCTGTTGCCTCGATTACCAGTGGTATTCGTCCGGTGTTTTTGTCAGGGATTTTCAGGTCAGATAATTTCAGACCATCAGACAGAACGTGAGATACAACGGCCGGAGGATTATTTTCGGCCCATGCAAGTTTACACCCCAACGCCTCTGCTTCTATCTGAAGATCAAACATTACCGGGATACCGTCTGGCTGGTAAAGTTCAATGGCTTTACTTACCCCGTTGAAAATATGGTCTGCAGATTTAAGATATTCTTCAGCGCTGATATTCAGTAATTTCGCTCCGTGGCATCCAACAAATGGCACCCACGGGATGCGATCGGTGCTTTCGAGCTTAAATGTCTTAGTTATTCGTTCTATACCGGTCATATAAATGAAATTACTTTATTGATTAAAATGTGTTTTAACTGAATAAAAGTCAAAAAATTAATATTGTTTATCATACATATTCGTGATATCCTTTATTCTTGCCTCGGGAAAAACCTTCAGGCTTTCAAGTTTACCACCCTTGAGAATACCTTCAACAGTGGTGTTGTATGGTGCATGAAGCTTAAAATGAACATCCATTGACTGTGGCCAGGCAGGGAAGAGGTATATCTCTTTGTCATGAACCTGCATCAACATCTCCTGCAGCCCGATCATACCGCTTCCTCCCCAGTTATGGTCAGGCACCCAGTCAAAACCGGGGCCCCAGAAAGCAGGGAACCTGCGGCCGGAATCCTTCAGTTTAAGAAGTGTCAGCTCTGATGCTTCTTTTGTCAATCCCAATCTTGCTGCAAAAATGTTATCCTGTTTCCAGCCAACGTGGCTCCTGAACCTTATTGCATCAGGATCATGCTTCCAGGTATTCAGTGCCAATTCTATATCGGGTTTTCCAATACCATATATTCCCCAGGGAAATACCGGGTACAACTGGGGTGTTTCGGTGTTGTTAACGCGTTCCCATAACATGGCTGGTGCAATGGTCTTGTGCCCGTTGATTTCCCTGAAGGGTATCGGGGGAATACGGTCTAACATTACGCGCCAGTTTTCTTTAGCCTGTGCATCAATATACTTGTCAGGTAGTTCCATCAGTCTTGATAAGACCGTTTGCAGGGCGGCGATGGTTGAAGCCGGATTGTAGGCCATTTTATATGTTTCGCATGCTGTTCCCGGATACAGGATGAGTTTTCCTTTGCCGTCAAAAGTCTTGATACCGCGCTTTTTTGCAAGATATTGGTAATGTTCGTTGAAGAAAGTAAGACAGCTTTCTATCAGGGGTATATAATCTTTTATATCTTTTCCGGCATATCGCTCGGTTTCAAGTATCATCAGACAAAACTCAAGCGCCGTGTCCCACTGGTATTCAAGCCAGGCATTATATTCAACCCCTTTGTCAAACCAGTCCGGACGGTTCCATCCGTATTCAGAGCAATTCGGTAAGCCGAAGTTTTCCATCTGTTCGGTAAAGCAGGCGCCTTGATGGTTCCAGTAAACTTCAGACCTCAGTTCGGCATTCTTGAGAATTCTCAGGTAGAAATCAAACTGGGATTTCATCATGTCGCAGTCGCCGCTTTTAAGCATCGGGAAATATACCAGCCGCTGGTTTTGTGCGGTAAATGTACCTCCTCCCCAGTTTCTGTAATCGGGGGTAAAATTACGAGTAGAATCCGTGAACCGCGGATCGTATGTAAACAAGCCGCCATTAAATTTGGTCGGATATTCACCGTATGCATTGCAACCAAGCATGTACCTGAAAAGCTGATAATTACGTCCGGCCTGCCATTCGGTTGAATTGCGAGAGGCGCTGTCAGGCTGAATAACTATAAAGCTTCTGTTCCAGTAGTTTTGCCACCATGCAACGGTTTTAGCATAGGCCTGCTTTTCGGATTTACTGTACTGCTTTATCATTTTGTCAAGGCCATCTTCCCATTCTTCCGGGGTTTGTGTCCGGGCAGTATGAAGATAGATACACACATGGTGCGATTTTGATGCCCCCTGGCTGATTAATTTCCATCCTTTATATCCGGTATCAAGATATTTTCCGTCTAAAGTTCCAGCGGTTTTCATGTTTACTCCTGTCATCATACCTCCAAATGTGAGGTTTTTTAAAGGATTGTATAACTGGTCTTTAACCTCATTAAGCGCCTGCTGGTTTACAGTCACATCAAAAACTGTTTCGGCCTTGTTCCGGTGATAAAAGAGTACATTGCCCTGGCGAAATTGAATTTCATCCTGTAAGGTTTTCAGACTATCTCGCGAACTCCATTTATAAGAATTGGCAAAGCTCTCGCTTTTTCTGACAGGAAGGTCATGGTAACGCCAGTTTTCGTAAATGGCTTCAATTTCTATTGGCCGGGTGCTGCTAAGCTCAACGTGGATTACCGGATTGAATACATCTGCCCATATCAGTACCGATGCCTCAGTAATACCATCAGAACAGCTTATTGTTATATTTCCTTTTTTCAGGTCGAGTTCTTGTCTGAATATCTTGCCGTTTATCAGACCGGGGTTCATTTTTATCCGTACCCTTCCGATTTTTAAGAAACCATTGTTTTCGTCGAATGTACCGCTGCGCGAAATATAAAACAGGATATCACCGTTTTCTGCCCAAACATTCAATCCAATATCTCCACCCCCACAGGGCATTGATTCAGATGAATTTACGCTTTGTCTGTTCCAGACAACGTTATACTCATCGGGCAAAGCAGGTTGACATCGAATTGCCTGACCTGTTATAATAAGGAACAATACCGGTAATAAAACTCTGATTATCATATTAAAATAAGTGTTAATTAAAGTAATATTTAAATGAATAAGTTGTTAAAAATAATGGTTATACCCCGGTTATATTTTACCAGTTATCAGACCTGAAAGAGCTTACGGGCAAACCTTCGGTGCTGAATAAACCGCCAATCGTAAAATCTTTAAAGGCATAACGCACAGCAACCGGATGCCTGACATTTGTTGCATATACAGTTACTGTTGTTTTTCCTGCATTGGCGCTGGCAGGATAGAACACTTTATCGGCTCCGGCAATTTCAAAATTCCCGGTTTCTTTCCCAAATGTTGTGAGGCCATTGGAAACATTTTCAAATGATACCACGATGGTGGAATCTTTAATTTCTATTCCTTTGTATACAGGACTTGCATAGCCAATTCCCCCGATACCGTAAGTCTTGGCAAGCGCCCAATAAGCAAGGCGGTTCCCGGTAATATCTTTTCTTGAAGGATGTATGCATTTTTCTTCTCCGATGTCCATCAGCACTGCCATCCCTGAATTTGGGATCAGGTACATGGCTTCAAGCTGTGCTTCGCGAAGATATGCAGAATAATGTTTTTCAGGGGTTTTACCTTTACCGGTTGTCTTATATTCGTACGGGGCTATTTGGGCGTAATAGAACGGGAAATTGCCAATCCCCCAGAGCGACCGCCACTCATCAACCATTTTGGCAAACAGTTGGGCATACTCCTCCGGGTATTTAGAATTTGACTCCCCCTGGTACCAGATACTTCCTTTAAGTGTGTAACCGATAACGGGAGAAAGCATTCCGTTGAACAACAGGGTAGGTGTCCTGTTTTGCACTTTAATTGTATCTCCGGTCTGTGGAATACCTCTTCCTTCAAAAGGTTGTGAAGTCTTTTTGCTCATCCATGCTTCAATGCAGGAACCGCCATAACTTACATTGATAATGCCCACCGGTACATCAAGTATTTCATTCAGCAGTTTTGCAAAATACCAGGCTGTGGCGCTAAACTCCGACACGGTTGAAGGTTCAGCAGTCAGCCAGTCTGCCCTGAAATCATCCTGTGGCTCTGTCGATGCTGCCCTTGGAACTGTAATAAACCTGATATTCTTATTGAACGACCTGAGTATTGCATCATTCGATCCGGTGATCGGCTGACC
>JAWOHT010000190.1:0-36863 GCA_046485045.1 Bacteroidales bacterium | reverse complement strand
AGAATTACAATAATACCGCCGGCAAGGCCCACAACCAGGGCTGCAGGCAAAATGTCTTTCACTCCATCAAGAAATAGTTTTACAATTTCATTGGGTGAATTGTTCATAGCAATACCGGCCATTATTCCCATAGCAAAGAATAGGGTGGCTATCTCCAGAATATACCACTTATAAGCCATAACTCCTATAATTAGAAAGAGAATTGTAGACAGAAGCAGGTTAAGAATAAAGAAGTGGACACTTTTTCTCAGTGACAAAACGCCGGTAATAATAAATAGGAATGATGCAACCGGTATTAATGGTAATGCAAAATTTATATTTCCAAATTCCACCTGTGTATTTAAATGGCTGACCGATATCAGAATAAGCACCACCGAGATCAATGAAAAAGTAAACCATGCTGATGCGGGGGTGTGGTATTTCAGAACCGAATTATTTACTGATGTACGTTTGCGCCAATATTCATCTTCATTATAAACCGGTGACTTCTCAGGCTTTTTGTTTACTCTGCGGGCATACCACAAAATATATGAGATGCCGGTAAAATTAATGATTACCCAGCAGAACATACGGTAACCTATACCTGAGAACATGGGTATTTCTGCAATGCTCTGGGCTATTCCGATGGTAAACGGATTGAGTATAGCGCCTGCAAATCCAAGACCTGCAGCCACAAACACAATGGCAACACCGGTAACAGAGTCATAGCCCAAGGTTATGGCAAGGGGAACAAGAATAATAACAAATGCGATGGTCTCCTCGCTCATTCCGAATACTGCCCCAAATATGCTGAACATGAGCATAATCAGGGTAAGCACTACATTGTTAATTCCTATGAAATTCAGGAACCGGTAATGTTCTAACCGTTTGGTAAACTTTAAAAAAGCAAATATTCCGGCATCTATTGCTTTGCTGTCGTTCATTATCCAGAATGCCCCGCCAATAAGCAGAATAAATGCAATAATTCCAGATTGGCGCTGAAAACCGGAGAAAATAGCAGAGAACACCTGCCAGCTTTGCTTTACATTTTCGGTATAACCAAACTGCATCACCTTTTTCTGAATGCCATTTTCAGAAACCAATTCTTCGGTGTATTTACCTCCGGGTATAATCCAGGTAAGTATTGCGGAAATAAGAATCAGGTAAAAAATGATTACATAGGTGTGAGGAAATTTTTTTAACATAAAAATTTAGAAGTTAATTACAGAACATAAAGATAGCATTACCCTGCAAAATTCAAAACCTGCATTAAAACAAAGAATCTGTTCTTCGATTAAGGACGGTTTAAAAATATTGATTAAAAAGTACACTGCCTGCAGAATTCTTTTTAGCTTGTAAAGAGACAAAATTTCAACTATATTTAATGAATATTTTGTGGCTTATCGAGTTGTACTACTGGTAATTATATTGAATTATGAATTTTTATGTTACAAATTATTATAAAAATACAATGTATATAATTCATATTTAATAAGTTAAATTTTTTTTATACACTTTGTCTTTTTAATTTTTTTTATTAGATTTGACTCAGGGTATAAACTTAAGAAGTTTAGCTCATGTGTGTGTTTAGTTAACCTATTATAAACCTAAAATTTTTATCTATGAAAAGAATTACAAGTTTGTTTGTATGCCTGATGCTAATTGGCTCTTTTGCCTTGCATGCGCAAGACATACAAATTAGGGGAACGGTAACCGGAGACGATGGTGAACCGCTTCCAGGAGTTTCTGTTGTGATAAAAGGCACCAAAACGGGGATGGCCACGGATATAAACGGGGAATATTCCTTATCCGTACCTACAGGTGCCATTTTGGTTTTCAGCGCTGTGGGTATGAAATCGCAGGAAATTGCCATTGCTGGGCAATCGGTAATTAATGTAACACTTGAGTCAGAAGCCATAGGTCTTGATGAAGTAGTGGTGACTGCTTTGGGAATTACAAGAGAGAAGAAAGCACTGGGATATGCAACTTCTGTTGTCAGTTCTGAAGAAATCTCAGGTTCGGGTGAATACAATATTATTGAAGCACTTGCCGCAAAAGCATCTGGAGTTCAGGTAATTGGCTCAGGTGGCACACCAGGTGCATCCAGTAAAATATTGATCCGTGGAAATTCATCTTTTACCGGAAATAACCAACCGCTAATTATAATAGATGGAATTCCAATTGATAACACTACAGATCAGACAAGTGCCGGAGACAATCCTTATAATAAAAATCTTGAAGGAGTTAATAATGCCAATCGTGCATTAGACATTAACCCAGATGATATTCAAACAGTTACCATACTTAAAGGCCCTGCTGCTGCAGCCTTGTACGGTGTAAGAGCTGCTAACGGTGCAATATTATACACCACGAAAAAAGGTACACAGGGACAAATAAAAGCTACCTATGAATATAAATTTGAATTAGCGCAGGTTAATAAATTACCCGAATGGCAAAGCACATACTCTCAAGGTGAGGGTGGAGCTTTTTCTTCCAGTGGATACAGAAGTTGGGGTGCCCGAATGAGTGATTTAGGTATAACACCAGCAGATAATGTTGAAGAATTTTTTGAAAACAGCTATTCTCATACACATAACGTTTCAGTAACCGGAGGAAATGAGGTTTCGAATTACCGTGTTGCTTTTGGAAATCTGAATAATAATGGTATCATACCTAACACTTTTTTAGATCGTACCAATGTAAGATTAACCGGTGAAACCAGTGTTAGTGAAAATTTGAAAGTTGGGGGAACAGCTAATTACACAAAAACAAAAGGTAATTTCGGTCAAAATGGAAGTAACCTAGCCGGTTTGATGCTTGCCCTATTTCGCGCTCCGGAGAATTATAACCTGAATGATCCTGTAGAAGGAGGTTATGAAACTCCAGATGGTCAACAGCGAACATATTTTGCTGCATTTGACAATCCATACTGGTCGACATATAATAACACCTTTGTAAGTAATGTAGACAGAATTATGGGAAATTTTTACGGAAATTACTCGCTTAATTGGTTAACTCTTGATTACAAGCTAGGGACAGACTTCTATACTGACGCCCGTAAAGGTATTATTGCATTAAATTCTAACGGTGGAGATGCCGGTGATGGATTAGGTGAAGTTACCGAGAATATTATCCGAAATCGTGAGTTAACCTCTATTTTTATGGCATCTGTAAACCATCAGATTGGAGAAATAAAAGGAAATCTGAGTCTTGGGCATAATTTCAATGAGCAATACTATCAAAATCTTTTTGGTAGATCACGTGTATTATCTGCGCCTGATTTCTATAATTTAAATAACGGTTCCGATTTATATACTGATGAAAGTTCTACAACAGTGAGAACATCTGCCATTTTTATTATTGCAGATTTAGATTGGAAAAGTACACTATTCTTAAATGCTACCGGAAGAAATGAATGGGCATCAACATTAGGAAGCAATAAGAATAACTTCTTCTATCCTTCAGTAAGCGCATCTTTCATATTTACCGAATTACTTCCTGAAAATTCGGTTCTGACATTTGGAAAACTGAGATTAGGTTGGGCTAAAGCCGGTAACAATCCTAGTGCATACGGAACACTTACTTATTACACACAGCCAAATGTTGCAGCTGGCATGACTGGAGGTTTAGGTTGGCCATACCTTGAACAAAGCGGATTTAGTAAATCTACCATTTTAGGTAATAGTGAATTAATGCCTGAAATGACAACTGGTATTGAAGGTGGTTTGGATTTAAGATTCTTTAATGGAAGATTAAATCTCGATGTTACCTATTATAATCAAAAGACTGTTGACATTCTGGTTCAAAGGCCGATTGCTCCATCTACTGGATATGCAGCTATTTATGAGAATAGTGGAGAGATGCTCAATCAAGGTATTGAATTAACTCTATCAGGTTCACCAATTAAAACCAGTAGTTTTTCCTGGGATATTATGGTGAATTTCACCATAAATCAAAATGAAGTCCTTAAGCTTGCTGAGGGTGTTGATGAAATTAGTATTGAGTCAGCATTTTATTCAATGGGATCATATGCTATCGTTGGTAAACCATACGGTGCTCTCTATTCAGATATGTGGCTTCGTGATGCTAATGGAAAAATGGTGGTGGATGAATTTGGTTATCCGATAATTGCTGATGAAAGAGGAAATGTGGGTAATCCTTTTCCTGATTGGTTATCCAATGTTAGAAATACGCTCACTTACAAGAGCTTAAGCTTAAGTTTTCTCATTGACATACGTAAGGGTGGAGAAATATGGAACGGAACCATTGCAAGATTAAATCAAATAGGTCGTACAGACATTACAGCTGATAGGGAAGGTACAATAGTTGTTGATGGAGTAACTGAAACAGGAACTCCAAATACGGTAGAAATACCTCTTGAGGATTACTACACTTACGTAGTTGGAGACTGGGGCCCTGGAGAAAATGCAGTATATGATGGGTCATGGGTGCGTTTAAGAGACTTATCTCTGAAATATAGATATGGTATCAATAACTCATCAAAGCTGGGCAAATATATTAAGGCCATCTCTTTTACCGCTAGTGGAAGAAACCTTTGGCTCTCTACTGATTATCCCGGAATTGACCCGGAAACAAGTCTTACCGGTGCCGGTTCTAATCTAACAGGATTTGATTATTTCAATATGCCTGGAAGTAAATCATATATATTCGGTATTAAAGTTGATTTCTAAAACTAATTAATATGAAAAGAAAAATCATTATAATAATAGGATTCTTTAGTGCATTTTTACTTTTTAACAGTTGCACTGAAAGTTATATCGAGGGATACGAAATATCCCCAAATGATCCGGTAGAAGTACTGGAATCAAATCTTCTGTCGGCCGCTGAAGTTGCGGTTTTTGGAAACGTAACTGGAGAATTGGCAAGATTGGCTTCTATTTTTGTACAGAGTCAAGCCGGTGTATCAAATCAGTCTTTAAATGAGCAGGCAACTTATCAGATTTTTGAAGGAGATAATGTTAATGACTGGGGTTCGATTTATGGAGATTGGATGGAAACCGCTCAGAACCTGATAGATCAGGCTGGTGATGAAAATCCTTATTACAAGGGTATGGGCTTGGTACTCAAAGCCTGGGCAGGTGCATTTGCTTCAGATACATGGGGTGATGTACCTTTTTCTGAGGCTTTGCAGGGAATTGATAATCTGAATCCGGTGTTCGATTCACAACAATCAATATATGCTGCTGTTCAAACCATGCTTAGTGATGGTATTACAAATTTAAGCGCTGCTGAAAGTGCAAACAAATCCCTACCTGGTTCTGATGATTTTATTTTTAAAGGTAATGTTTCAAAATGGATTAAAATGGCATGGGTATTGAAAGCCCGGTATGCAAATCGTGTAAGTAAAAAATCAACAACCAGTGCCGATGATGTACTAACATATTTAACCAATGCGGGGTTAACCGGTATTGAAGATAATGCTTATGCAAAATTCGGTGCCAACGCAAATAATGCAAATCAGTGGTATGCATTTTACCAAACCAGAACTGGGTACATGAGTATGGGTGAATATTTCATTAACAAACTGGTAGCTAATAATGATCCAAGATTACCTTTTTATTCATCGAATAAAGATTTTAGAGATACTATTGTTGGTTATGTTGGATCACCCGTTGATACAAGAAATTTTAATCTAAATGCAAGTGAGATTGGCCCACTCTTCAATGGTTCTATAAAACCAGTTCCAATGGTTACATACGAAGAAGCTAAATTTCTTGAAGCAGAAGCTTACTTAAGAAAGAACAATCCTGAAGCAGCAGCTAGTGCTTATAACTTAGGTGTTTTAGCTTCTGTTCTTGCCGTTACCGGTGCTGATGCTCCTGCTGCATTTGTAACCAGTCATGCTTCTAAAACCGTTGCTGATATTAATTTAGAAACAATTATGCTTGGAAAGTATGATGCATTATTCACACAAATTGAAGTATGGACTGATTGGAGAAGAACCGGATTACCTACTCTTGTTGCAAATCCTGATCCAATGGCTAATAGCGGTGGAATTCCATACAGACTGCCTGCTTCCATTGATGAACGTACTGCTAATGCAAATTATAAGGGCGTTTTAAATATGTATCAGAAACCATATTTTGCTGAAGATTAAGAACAATATCTACCTTATGTAATTATTAAAAACCGTTCTGGAAATCTACCAGGACGGTTTTTTCATTTGAAATTATTGAAACTATGACCCTCAATTCAGGCCAGAAAAAAAAATCTATCATACATTATCATAATATTTTCAAATGATTTAAAAATCATTTGTATTAATTATCCCAAAATTTGATAGTTTTGAAAAAACATTACTACCTGTTTCACGTTATATTCTCGAAATGAAAAAACTGGTTCTAATATTTCTCTTCTTTTCGCTTGTATTACCATTAAGCGTTTTAGCACAAGAATTGCAGGTATCGGGTTTTGTGAGAAGCGCCGAAGACAGCGCTACCATTCCCGGTGTGGCAGTATTTATTAAAGGAACAGAAACAGGTACTATAACAGACATTGACGGATTTTATTCATTGCCAATCTCTTCCGACACCGGCACCCTGATTTTTAGCTTTATTGGCATGCAACCCCTCGAAGTGCAGATAAACAAACAAAAGACCATTGATGTAATTCTCTTGCCACAAACATTTGAGCTGAAAGAAATTGTTGTAACTGCTCTGGGTATCAGGCGCGACAGTAAAGCCCTGGGCTACTCGGCAACCAGCGTTGGCAGCGATGAAATAACCCAAAGCCGCGACAGAAGCGTACTCAACTCGCTGCAAGGCAAAGTGGCAGGGGTGGATATCAGCTCCTCGTCGGGGGCTCCGGGCAGCTCTACACGAATATTGTTAAGAGGTGTTTCTTCGCTCAGCGGCTCAAACCAGCCCCTATTTGTAGTTGACGGTGTGCCTATGAACAATGGTTTTTCAGGCAGCGCCTCCATCAATGGCGGCACCGACTTTGGTAATGGCGTGAACGATATTAATCCCAACGATATAGAATCCATTAATTTCCTTAAAGGGTCGGGAGGCGCTGCACTATACGGTGCAAGGGCTGCCAACGGCGTTATTATTATTACGACCAAGAAAGGAAAATTGGGCGGGTCTAAACCCGAAGTTGAGATAACATCCTCTTTTCTCTTTGAAGAACCTTTGCGGCTTATTCAGTACCAGAACGAATTCGGTCAAGGTATTTATGGCGATGCCGTAAGTTATGAAAACATGTCATGGGGCCCGAAATTCGATAATAAACTCAGGTACTGGGGCAATGAATACAATAATTCACTCAGGGCAAAAGCATACTCAGGGTTGCCGGACAATGTAAGGGAGTTTTTTGATACCGGCAGAAGCTTTAACAACTCCATCTCTATTTCAAATGGCAATGAGTTAACAACCTATTATTTTTCATATGCCAATATCACCCACGACGGCATCTTCCCCACCAATTCCGACAGTTATAACCGCCATACCATTTCGCTGCGCGGATCGTCAAAACTGTCGGACAGGTTTTCAGCATCCTCTTCAATTAATTATGTAAAAAAGAACAATAAATCGGTGCCCACCGGCCAGGGTGAGCAGTCGGTTTATAGCCAGATAATGCAAACACCAAGGGATATCAGCTTGCTTGAACTCGCTGATCTGAATAACCCCTGGAACAATGTAGACTATTTTTATTCTCAATATACCGTAAACCCTTACTTTATTCTTAATGAAAACGGCAACGATAACAACGAAGACAGGTTATACGGCAATCTCGAATTCAACTACAACATAACAAGTTTTCTTTCTGCCATCTATCGGGTAGGAGGCGATGTAAGCAATAGTCAGCTCAAGCAGTGGAGGGCAATTATTGACCCCAAAGGCGCCAACAAATTTACTGCCGTGCACGAACCGGGACTTGTAAGCGAATCATCCGGTTATGTAATGCAACTAAACAGCGATTTTATCCTGAATTTTAATAAGCAGATTAAAAGTTTTGAAATCAATGCGCTTGTCGGCCATAACCTTAACCAGCGCAGTTCAAAAAGCATCTTTGCCCAGGTAAACAACCAGATTATCGAAGATTTTTTCCAGATAAGCAACTCCTCCGAACCGCCATTTGCCGGAGAAAGCCTTGCCAGGCGAAGACTTGTCGGTGTGTTTGGCAGCCTCGACCTGTCATATAAAAGCATGTTGTTTGTATCGGCAACGGCCCGAAACGACTGGAGTTCCACACTTCCGGCAGATAATAATTCGTTCTTCTACCCTGCCGTTAATACTTCGTTTGTGTTTACTGAACTGCTTCCAAAGCTCAACCGCATTCTACCTTATGGTAAACTCCGGTTTTCGTGGACGCAGGTTGGCAACGATGCCCCGCCTTATCTTGTAAACAGTGTATTCACATCTGCCGGCCACTCCGACGGATACGGATCGTTGGTATATCCCTTTGCAGGCGTTAATTCTTACGAGGTTTCAAACCTTATCGGCAACGAAAACCTGAAACCCGAGCTTACCACCGAAATTGAAGCAGGTACCGACCTTCGGTTTTTTAACAACCGTATTGGAATTGACTTCACCTATTACGATAAAACCACTACCAATCTTATATGGCCGGCGCCTTTATCACCCGGTTCGGGTTACAGCTCTAAAACCATCAACCTGGGAAAACTCACCAACAAAGGAATAGAAGCGATGCTGAACCTTACCCCGGTAAAATCCAAAACCTTTACCTGGGATATCGCCTTTAATTTCTCGAAAAATCAAAACAGGCTGATAGAACTCACCGATGGACTTGAAAGGATTGTATTTAATGGCATTACAGTAGATGGTGGTGAACAGATCTATTTTGTCGGAAAACCAGGCCGTCCGGTTGGTATTTTTGAAGGACGTGCTGCCATGCGCGACGAACAGGGTAGGATTGTCGTGGATAATACCGGTCTGCCCAAAGCCGCTGAAGAACTTGTGGAATATGGCGACCGGGAATATGATTTTATCGGAGGAATTATAAACAGGATATCTTACAAAGGTTTGTCTCTCTCGGTAAGTCTCGATGTAAAGCAGGGTGGCATTATGTACTCCAAAACAAAAGAAATCTCTGTCTGGGCGGGCACGGCACCAATAACCATTTACAATATGCGCGAACCTTTCATCATCCCCAATTCGGTGTATGAAACGGGGAAAGATGTAAACGGAAACCCAATCTACGAGACAAATACTATACCTCTTGATGCGACCCATCTCGCGGACTATTGGGGCAACGGCGGTACCGAACTCGATGGCATCTCATTTATTAATAAATCCTATATCAAGTTAAGAGAGGCAACGCTTTCTTACAGGTTTCCTGTTAAATTAATCAGTAAAATCAAGCTCCAGGGCCTCGAACTAAGCGTTATCGGGAGAAACCTGCTGCTTTGGACGCCTGAAGGTCAGATTTATATTGATCCCGAATTAACCACTTTCGGCACCGACCTCAATGGCGATTTTGGCGAATTCGGTGCTCAGCCCACAACCCGAAGCGTAACATTTAGTCTGAGAATTGTTTTATGAAAATACTAAATGAAAAAAGAATATCATATTAAAAGTGATTCTTATCCCCTCCTTACCAAGGAGGGGGCAGGGGTGGTTTTTAACTCCCCTCCTTACCTAGGAGGGGCAGGGGTGGTTCTTTTCCCCTCAGTTTATAACTTTGCTAAAGTGAAAGGCCGGGAATGGTAATGTGATTTAATGCTTTTATGAACCAAAATTTGATGAATATACACAATCGAAAATATTTAAAACAGACCAGGCAGAATTTACGGAACAATCTGACCAGTGCAGAAGCCACTCTGTGGACATATTTGCAAAATCGGAAGCTCGATGGAAGAAAATTCAGAAGACAGCATAGTATCGGTAATTTTGTTGTGGATTTCTATTGTCCACAAGAAAAAATAGCTTTAGAACTGGATGGAAAGGATCATTTCACAGACATAGGTTTTGAAAGAGATTTGAAAAGAGATGCATATATTAAATCTTTAAATATTAAAGTAATCCATATTGAAAACCAGGAAGTGTTTAAGAATATTGAAGAGGTATTAATGAATATTGCTAAAGAATTTACCACCCCTGCCCCTCCTAAAACAGGAGGGGAATTGAAGACCTCCCCTGCCCCTCCTGAAACAGGAAGGGAATTAAAGACCACCCCTGCCCCTCCTATAACAGGAGGGGAGTTGAAGACCACCCCTGCCCCTCCTAAAACAGGAGGGGAATTGAAGACCACCCCTGCCCCTCCTGAAACAGGAGGGGAATTGAAGACCACCCCTGCCCCTCCTGAAACAGGCTGGGAGTTGAAGACCTCCCCTGCCCCTCCTAAAACAGGAAGGGAGTTGAAGACCTCCCCTGCCCCTCCTGAAACAGGAGGGGAGTTGAAGACTACACTTAAAAGTGTGTTGGTATTCCTCTTTGTTCTCTTGTTTCTCTTCTCCTCCTGCTCCGAATGGCTCGGTGTAAACAAAGACCCGAACAACCCCGATCAGGCCAACGAAAAATTAACAATTTCGGCGGGCATCTCATCGGTTGCTTATGTGTATGGCGGAAAATACCAGGTATTGGGCGCCCTCTGGTCTCAGCACTGGACACAGTCGCCCGGGGCTTCACAATATTCAGGACTTGATGCGTATGATATCAACAGCAGCACATACGATAACAGGCAATACGGAGAGCTCTATACCGGGGCGCTTAAAAACCTCGAATATGTGCGAAACCTGGCGCATCAGAAACAAAACTGGGGTTATTACCTAATCGCCACTGTAATGCAATGTTATACCTTCCAGTTGCTTGCCGATTTATATAATGATATTCCATTCTCACAAGCGCTTAAAGGTGACGAAGAACTGGTGAACCCTGTATTTGAAAATGGACAGGATATCTATGACAGCCTTATAATACGGCTTGATTATGCACTTACACGCGACTTCGATGCCGAAACTGTTGAAGAGGTTGGCAACGAAGACCTCATTTTCGCGGGCAAAATTGAGAGATGGAAACAATTCGCTAATACCCTAAAACTGAAGATATACCTGCGACAGGTTTATAAAAATCCGGAAAAAACCGGGAGCGGAATTCGTGCTGTTTTTAATGATCCTGATGTTAGATTTCTTACCAATGATGCTGCAATGACACAGTTCACCGGTGAAACAGGCAGATCTAATCCACTCTATGAAACAGAAGTGAGAGTCTTTAATAATCCAAACTTAATCTTAAGTTATACACTTTATAGCTTTCTTACAGAAAACGGAGACATTGACAGGCTCGACGCCATGTTTGATTATCCCGAAACAGGAGGCAACCATAAATCACTTATTCAGGGCAACTACAACGATCCTGACGAACCAACAGGAACAAACAGTTCGGGTTATTCTAAACCCATATTTTTTGCAAATGCCCCTGTTTACCTTATGTCAGCCAGCGAAGCAAACTTTATCCTGGCTGAGGCAATTGTAAGGTATGGTGTAAAATCGTATGCCGATGCCAAAGACTATTATCATGATGGAATTCTCATCTCATTCCAAAGGCTGCTCTTGCCATTCGGGTATAGCCTTGCAGAAATCTCCGACCTGGCAGAATCATTATATGGTACGGGAGGCCCTTATGAATTTCCGGCAGAAGACAGTCCTGTTGAGGATTTTATGAAAGCCATTATAAGCCAGAAATGGATCGCCCTGGCCGGGATTCAAAGCCTTGAGACATTTTTTGAACATAACCGCACCCGATATCCAAAGGAAAGCACTGTGCCTGCCTCGGATGAAGGCAATTATGTGCCGGGTGAATTCACAGTATCGGTAAACAATGTAACAAGCGGAAGATTTCCTAAAAGGTTGATTTATCCCGAATCTGAATATTCATCCAACCCCAATACCCCTGCCAAAAAGGAAGTGTTCGAAAAAATATGGTGGGATGTGAAAATTGATTGAACAAAAGGTTTTTAGAATTATTGATGTATATATTGAATGATTACAAGAAATACAGTACAGATAATGCAAAAGTATATTAAAATATTTTTTGCTGCAGTATTTGTTTTTGTTTGTGTTACCTGCGACAAATGGGATGATACAGCCGATATTTCACATATCACTTACCTGCCTGAATTCGAAATGGCAGGAGGTGAATTCATCTCTATCATGAAAGATTCGGCTGGTTTTAAGCTGCCCTCTGTAAGGGCTACTGTGCAGGGAAAAGATGTGAACTGGTATTATATGAGCAATTATTTTGATGTTACTACTCCCGGAGTATACATTATTAAGTACTATGCCGAAAATGATGAAGGTTTTTCAAAAACTGCCGAAAGAATTCTGGCTGTTACCTATGAACCGGTGACAAATAATAATCTTTCGGGTGTATACCAGCGCAATGTATGGGGCCCTGCCGAGATGACACTCACAAAAACCGACCCCGGGGGATTATATAAATGCAGCGATGTAATGGGTTTTCCCGGATTACCAATGCCGGGTAAAATTGTTGACCTTGGCAGAAATCGCCTTGCGTTATTGCCGGGTGAAGGGTATTTTGGCAGATATGATGCTTCAGAAGGCAGCTATTCAAAATATGCCGTCTCCTGGTCAGTTTTTTTGCTGGATCCTCCAAATGAAGGTATTGAAATTCCTGTTACATGGGGTAAAATAGAATAAACATGAAAGAATTAAAAATCAACATATTATATTCGATTAAATATATCCTGATGGTTTCGCCCATCATCTTCACCCTTATTATAATATCGTGTGAAGAACCCGGATATGATATTGAATATCAAAATGGCCGCCCAAATATATTAGCAGGTAACTGGGCAGCTTTTGACTATCAACTTGAAAAATCCAACCACCTGTTGGCGCTTGATACCATCAACGATTTTAACCTTCAATCGCTTACAGATTTTAACAGTTTTGTAAACCTGCTAAACCTTACTGCTGTTTCGGATGAATACAACCTGGTAACAGCGCTTGACCCGGCTGATACCTCCGGTTTATTCATTAACAATATCTATGATCAGGGAATAAGGGCCAGAACTACGCACAAACAGGGTAAATTTGATATTAGGATGGGTGAACAACTCAATTTTCTAAACCAGGGCGGCCTTAATATCAGTTTTGTATCGCTCTCAGGCCAACTGGTGAAAGATACCGAAGGGGATATACTCTTTATCGTAGTCGGACTGTACGATTACGAGAAAGCGCTTCTGGAATCTTTATTAATTACCGCATACCGGAAGACCGGGTTTGAAGACACCAAATATAAAAGTCTTTTGAATAAATAATGTTTATGTAAACAGTTTAAAATGAAGTATATATTTAAAATATTAATATTTGTTTCAACATTCCTGGTTTTCTCTGTCTTTATAATTAAGAAAATAAACCATACTGAAGAAAATATTGCAGCCCCGGGTTTTGACCATCCTGACAAGTATTCCCATTTTTTCAGAATGATAAGCACTCCCGTTGGTTCAAAATCTTCAGGTTATGAGATGAACTATAAAATGAATGAGCTTAACAATGCCCGTTCAGCAAATGCAAGACTTAAAAGCACACAGGAGAAATACCAATGGGTACTTAGAGGCCCCGGCAACGTAAGTGGCAGAACCCGAAGTATTATTGTTGATCCCGATGATAAAACCTATAAAACATGGTTTGCCGGTTCTGCCAGCGGAGGCATCTGGAAAACCACCGACGGAGGACTTACCTGGCAGGACCTGTCCAAAGACTTCCCCTATCTTTCTACCAATACCCTGGTTATGGCCCATACAAACCGCAATGTGATATTTGCCGGTACCGGTGAGGGATATGGCGGATATGGAATGGTCTCAGGCAATGGTATCTTTAAAAGTACAAACAGGGGTAATACATGGACCCAACTGGAGTCTACAGCACAAAATTTAGATTTTCTGTATGTGAACGTTATAGTTATCGATCCTTTAAACGAAAATATTGTCATAACCGGCACAAACACTGGTATTTTTAAATCTGTTGATGGAGGTGATACATGGTACAGGGTATATGATAAATCATACGAAGTGCAGGATATTGTAGCCGATCCGCGAAATTTCAGTACCCTATACGCGGCTGCAAACGGCCTTGGAATATTAAAATCGGCAGATGCAGGTGAAAATTGGGCCTTATCAAGCAAAGGCATTGGCGACGGTCTCAGGTTTCACCTGGCAGTTTCACCCGTAAATCCCGATAAGGTATTTACCAGCGTTGAAGCCATAGTAAATGTCCGCGGTTCATTTGTTCGCCAGACCCATATTTATGTTTCAAATGACAAAGGTCAAAACTGGGCTAAGTTTGTATCATCCAAAAATTTCCTTGGTTCGCAGGGATGGTTTAACAACATTATCGAAGCCCACCCGTTTGATGAAAATATTGTTTTTATTGCAGGTGTTGATTTTGGCAAAATAGAATTCAAAGGCGGAACCAGTTCAAGCGATCCGCAGGTGTTAAGAGTTGATACATTCGGCACAGGTAGCTTTTTGCGATTTATCAATTTCGGAGGAAAGTATCTTGGCGGTGGCATGTCTACCGGTGATGATGAAGACGGAGTCGAAATTTTAACCACCGACTGGTCTACCGTTGAGATCAGGTTCGGTGAAGGGATTAAACAAAAAGCACACCGCTTCACTGTGCCTGCGGGTGAAGGTTCAGGAGTGCCGCCTGATGAGTACACCTACATGGATTATACAGATGTACCGTTTCAGGCATGGGATATCGACAAAAACAGACAACTTATGATCTCATTCCGCGACCAGGAAAGAGACGGCGCTTTTAACCTGATCGAAAGAGATCCCGAAGACGAAATATCCGGCAGGGAATACTTTTTTATTCATGCTGTTCCATATAATGAAAATATACCATCGGATAAAATAACCAAGACCGGAGGGCACACATACAAACAGTTATACTTCTTCTGGCCTATCCTTGCAGATGAAAAAATATGGAACGCAGATTCAATACCAGCATCAAAAATACTGGTTGAATATGGCACCTTTACATTAATTAACCAGGAAAGCATTGTTACTGTGCTTGCCGACTACCAGAAAAACTCAAACCTGCATGTTGACCATCATGAAATAATTACTATTATTACCGATTCTGTCAATAAGAAATTTACCATTCTTGAAGCCAATGACGGCGGTCTTGGAATATCTTACAACGAAGGAAAAACATGGGAACAGATTAACAGGGGCTACATTACCACACAGTTTTATGGCGTGGCCAAAAAGCCAGGCGCTCATGAATACATCGGGGGTATGCAGGATAACGGCACATGGCAGTCGCCCAGCCTGGCTGAAGCAACCTCCACTTCCGACTATTCCGACAAACTTGCAGGTGACGGTTTCGAAGCATTATGGCACCCCGTTTATCCACATCGTATTTTGGGCTCATCTTACAATAACTATTTTTACGTAAGCAACGATTACGGATTAACATGGTCGAGGACCATTCAAGGGGTTAGCACAATCCAGGGCCCTTTTATTACAAGACTTTCACATTCACCTGCTAATCCAGATCTGGTGTTTGGTGTAACCCAAAATGGTGTGCTCAGGCATACCAACTTCGGTCTCGGTAAATTTGCATGGGAAACAATTGAAATAAAAAATGGCTGGACAAACTCAATAAACGATGTTGATGCCCTGAATGTTAAGGTATCACTGGCTAACGACTCGGTAGTCTGGGCCGGGGGAGGCATGTATACCAAACCGGACATACGCCTTTTCGTTTCGAAAAACAGAGGGATAAAGTTCAATCCGGTGTCAAACTACACAAATACGAAACTCGGTTATATCAGCGGCCTGGCGACTCATCCTTTCAATAAAGAAACTGCATATGCACTTTTTTCTTATAAAGGAAAGCCCAAAATCTTAATGACCACCGACTTTGGCAATAGTTGGAACGATATTACAGGTTTCGAAAACAATAATACAAGCAGCAACGGTTTTCCTGATGTAAAATTGTACTCTCTTATTGTGATGCCTTACAACACAGATATTATTTGGGCAGGAACCGAAATAGGCATTTTTGAATCTACCGATAACGGCATATCCTGGCATTATGCCGACAATGGGCTGCCCGCCGTTTCGGTCTGGCAGATGTTTATTCAGGATAACCAGATGGTGGTAGCCACTCATGGCAGGGGCATCTGGTCGCTTGACCTGAACACCGTGAAGATGCCTTCACCGGAAGTCACGTTAAATGTTAAGCCCGTAATTTATCCCAACCCGAATAATGGCAATTTTACATTTGAATGGAACACCTCCTACTCAGGTGATTATCTTGTTCAGGTTTATGCCTCCGATGGAAGATGCTTGTATTCTGAAAAATTTTTGAAAAATAGTCTCGTTGAAAAAAAACAAATGCATCTGAACAACCTCAAAACCGGAAACTATATTTTAACCATCAAATACAATAACAGTGTTGTTTCTGAAACAATTATGGTTAAGTAAAGGGAATGCTTTTAAAAGCATTATCTGATTTTCGACATATTTGTTATATTTGCAGCTTGAAAAATTCAAAGACAGATTGCATGCAAAGCACAGAAACAAACCAATTTACAGGTATTGACTGGTCTCTTTTAAGAAAGAAAAAGGCAGAACTTCTCTGCCAGCATGCAAAGGTTGTTTGGATGTGCGGACTATCCGGGGCCGGAAAAAGTACAATTGCAGCCGGTCTTGAAAAAATCATGTTCGAAAATGGCTATCTGGCCCAGATTCTTGATGGTGATATCCTGCGGGCAGGACTGAACAAAGACTTATCTTTTTCAGAAGCCGACAGGATGGAAAACCTGCGCCGCATAGCCGAGATTTCAAAGCTGATGCTGTCATGCAGCATTATTTCAATCAATGCGTTTATAAGCCCTACCGAAGAAACACGTAAAATGGCAAAAGAGATCATCGGGCAAAACGATTTTATTGAAGTATATATAAATGCACCCCTTAAAGTCTGCGAATTAAGAGATACGAAGGGATTATATGAAAAAGCCAGAAAAGGAATAATCGGTGATTTCACCGGGGTGAATGCCCCGTTTGAACCGCCACAAAAGCCTGATATTGAAATACAGACAGACAATCTGTCAATAGATGAAAGCATAAATAAACTTTACACATATTTATTATCACGAATAGCCTATAAATAATAGCACATGGAAAAATACAATATCAACCACCTGAGAGAGCTGGAAGCTGAATCAATATTTGTGATCAGGGAGGTTGCTGCACAGTTTGACCGCCCTACCCTTCTTTTTTCAGGTGGTAAAGACTCAATTGTAATGTATTATATTGCCAGAAAAGCATTCTGGCCGGCTAAGGTGCCGATTCCTTTAATGCACATAGATACAGGCCATAATTTTCCCGAAACACTTGAATTCCGTGACCAGTTGATGGAAAAAACCGGTGGTAAATGTATTGCAAGACTTGTACAGGATACCATTAACACTGGCAAGGTAACAGAAGAGATAGGCATTAATGCAAGCCGCAATGTACTGCAAACAGCTACCCTTCTTGATGCCATCGAAGAATTTAAATTCGATGCCGCGCTGGGTGGTGGCAGAAGAGACGAAGAGAAGGCAAGGGCTAAAGAACGTTTTTTTTCTCACCGCGATGAATTCGGACAGTGGGACCCCAAGAATCAAAGACCTGAACTATGGAATATTTTTAATGGAAAAAAAAGAATGGGCGAGCACTTCAGGGTATTTCCGCTGAGCAACTGGACCGAGATGGACGTGTGGCAATATATCTTTATGGAAGATATAGAAATTCCGGATCTTTATTTCACGCATAAACGTGAAGTGTTTAACCGCGACGGGGTTTGGCTGGCCACTGCTCCGTTTATGGCAATGAAGGAAACAGAAAAACCTGAGATTATGGATGTAAGATGTCGTACAATCGGTGATATTACCTGCACCGGCCTTACACTCTCAAGAGCTACAACTTTAGAAGATATTATCAATGAAGTTGCAGCCACCCGCGTAACCGAAAGAGGAGGCAGATATGATGACAAACGCTCTGACTCTGCGATGGAAGACAGAAAAAAAGAAGGATATTTTTAGATATTAAGTATTCCATCCCTTGAAGGGATGGAATACTTATCAAACATCAAAAAAAATAAAAATGCAAGATTATAAAGACATACAAGCCGGATACCTGAATATGGAACTGATGCGATTTACCACTGCCGGTAGTGTGGATGATGGTAAAAGCACCCTGATCGGAAGATTGCTATATGACAGTAAAGCTATCTTCGAAGACCAGCTTGAAGCTATCGAAAAGGCCAGCATAAGCAGGGGTGAAGAACATATCAACCTTTCGTTGTTAACCGACGGCCTTCGTGCCGAACGCGAACAGGGAATCACCATTGATGTGGCTTACAGATATTTTGCCACCCCAAAAAGAAAATTCATTATTGCCGATACCCCGGGACACGTGCAATATACCCGTAATATGGTTACCGGCGCATCCACAGCCAATGCTGCCATTACACTAATTGATGCCCGCAACGGCGTATTGGAACAAACCATCAGGCACGCATTCATTGCATCGTTGCTGCAAATACCCCACCTGATAATCTGTGTGAATAAAATGGACCTTGTAGGGTTCAGTGAAGAGGTGTTTGAAAAAATAAGGATCGACTTCGAAAATATCGCCGGCAAACTCGACATCCAGGATATAAGGTTTGTGCCCATAAGTGCCCTGAAAGGTGACAATGTAGTTGATCGTTCTGAAAACATGAATTGGTATGACGGACCTACCCTGATGTACCTGCTCGAAAACATCCATATCAGCAGCGACAGGAACTTTACCGATCCGCGTTTCCCGGTTCAGTATGTTATCAGACCACAGTCAGATGAATTTCATGATTACCGCGGTTATGCAGGCAGGGTTGCCGGGGGGATTTTTAAACCCGGTGACAATGTTACAATTTTACCATCTGGATTGAACACTGTGATTAAATCAATTGATACGATGAACGGAAGCATCGAAATGGCATTTCCTCCCCAATCGGTAACCCTTACCCTTCAAGACGATATTGACATAAGCAGGGGCGATATGATCGTGAAGGAAAACAACCTTCCGCAGGTTAGCCAGGATATCACCCTGATGATCTGCTGGTTGAATGAAAAACCCATGAAAATTGGCGGGAAATATAACCTTAAACACACTTCGAAAGATGTTAAATGCATTATTAAAGATGTAAACTACAAGGTGAATATCAATAACCTTGAAAAGAACAACGAGGATAAAAACATAGGATTGAACGAAATAGCACAGATTACCATCAGAACCACTCAACCCTTATGTTATGATTCTTACCGGAAAAACCGTTCAACCGGCAGCCTCATACTTATTGATGAAGGCACCAACGAAACAGTGGGCGCGGGAATGATTATTTAAATAGCCTTTGAACCGGGATATTTCTTTTGATATAAATTATGGTTGCATCACGATTTTGGGTTTTTTGATTTAATGCTATGCAACCATTTATAACCTTTAGACATATCATTAAAAATGAACCCTGTACATGATATTCGGAATCATAAAAACCTGTTTATCATAATCAAGTTTATTGGTTAATTCATTATAAAACTCCCATGTTTTTCCCTGTGCACCTGTAACATTAGCTATATCCAGCAGTATTTCATGCCCTGCTTTAGGTCTGTTAATCCTGTATGAAATTGAAAGGTTTAACTGGAAAATATCGTCTAAACGTTTATCCCATGCTTTTGAATAATCATAAACAGTTTCATCCTTCTTTCGCGATTCTTCAATATCTACCGGAATATAGCGCCTACCGCCGCTATAAAATATTTTGGCATTTACACCCAAAACCTTTTTGCTTTTACCATTTCCCAGATTGAACTCCTTTCCGGCAAGTAAATTGAAAGCATAATTACCATTATACCTGGTATTTCGCAAAACACCATCAAGGGCTTTGTATTTCGAATCATAAACCGAAGTGGTAAACAGGAAATAATACTGATTAGTAAAATACTTCTCGAGGGTAAATTCTATACCATAATTATAGCCTGTTCCTTTATTAATTAAAGCTTTGTTTATATAACCCTCGTCACTGTTAAGCAGGGTAAAACTGCTCGTGTCGATATTCTCTACCGGAACATTAAAAATATCCTGGTAATAAAGTTCAACCCTGGCGTTCAGATTTTTGCTAAACCGGTAATCGTAACCCAATACAAAATGTTGCGATTTAGCAAGACCCAGGTTACTATTAGGGGTTACCGGGCGACTTTCTGCATTGTTAATAATGGTATAGTATGTTATAATGCTTTCGGCTTTAGAATGTACACCATATCCCAGGTTAACAGAATGTTTCGGACTAACCTGCCATTTCAGTCCTAAACGGGGTTCTAAATTGTAATCATCATTCACCGAAAAATAAATTCCGTGAAATCCGCTTACAAAAGTCAGGTTATCTGTCATTCTGAATTTCCAGCTGACATAGCCCTGTAAAATATCCGCATGGCGGTTTAAATCTAAACCATATACCCATCTGTCAAAATCCTCGTCCATATAATATTCATATAAATCGTAGAAGTTTCTTGAAAACTTGATTCCGGATACCAACCTGTTTCGTGCATTAATTTTTGAACTGAACATTAAGGCCGATCTGAAACTTGATTTTGCCCACAGGCCTTCGAAGTTGAATTGCATTATATCAGCCGAATCGGACTCATATTCTTTATATCCGCTGTTATTCCCGGCAACAGATAGAGAAACTTTCATAAAATTATTACTGTTAAAAGGCAGGGTATGGTTCAGTCCTATCATTCCAAGTTTTGAACCAAAATCGCCTTCTTCAATTATATTGCCTTCGTTATCCTCTTCTAAAGTTAAAATATGGCTTATACCTCCAAGTCCGAATAAAGAAAATGTCCCGGTTTTTTTAGTCGGAATCAACAGTTTAAATGCAGCATCCTGGTATTTTGGCACTCCGTCAAAATCAACAATGCCGGCATCACTAAGCATAGCAAGCGAAGAATACCTGTAATTTACAAGGTACGAACCTCCATAATTATTCCTGAATGGACCTTCTAATGTAATATCTGTACCAAGTGCGCCAACACCAATGGAATATTCACGCTTTTCATTATTCCCGCTGCGCATGTGAATATCGAAAACACCAGAGAAAACATCGCCATACTCAGGGGCAAAAGCGCCTGTATAGAAATCTGAATTTGACAACAAATCGCTGTTTAAAGCGCTAATTGAGCCTCCGGTTGCACCTTCGTTTGAAAAATGGTTGGGGTTTGGAATTTCAATACCATCCAATCTCCATAAAATACCTTTTGGCGAATTGCCTCTTACAATAATATCGTTATTTCCCTCAGGATTGCTTGAAACGCCTGCAAAAGCTGACACCATTCTTGATGGATCCTGAAATGAACCTGCATACCGGTTTGTTTCTTCAACCGAAAAAGTCCTTGAACTAATCATAGCCATTTCATTCAACACTTCTCCTTTATTCTGACGTGCAGTAATAACCACTTCGTCCATATTTAAAACCGATTCCCGCATTTCAATATCAAGCATTACTTCTTTTCCCGAATTGACTAAAATATTAGAAACATATTTATTTTCATACCCCACATAGCTAATTTCAATATCTATGCGGCCAACAGGGATATTATCAAAACGGAATTTACCATTCGAATCGGTAATGGCGCCTTTAACAGGATTTGTTCCGGGAATAATAACCGTAGCCCCTGTTAATGGTGATTTTCCGTCTTCATCTTTCAGCGTTCCTCTAATGGTCTGGGTAATTTCCTGTGATTTTATAACCTGTACAAATACAAAAACTGAAATCATCAATGTTAAATTTTTTGCTTTCATTTCATTGTTTGTTTTAAATTTTCAGACAATACTTTTCCCTTTACCGGATTTTAAGAACCGGTAACAGGTTTAACTCTATACTCTGTGAAACGCTCTTTAACGGCCGTTAATAACTCAACTCATTCTTATGCCGTAATCCGCAACTTGCAGGTTAACATATACTATTTAACAGGTTAGCCGTTAAAAATTAAGGAGTTAACCAATCTTGTACTCCGTATTTTATTACTAATGACAATAGATTTTTAAAATGGTTGCATCGCATTTTTATTTCATAAAACACAAATTGCCAATTATTTAATAATAAAAACCATGTATCATTAACTCAACGGCATTGTATAATAAATTGAAACAATCAATATTAAAAAATTACCGGTTCAACATCGGTCGTATAAAATTTTTCAATGAATTTGTTTCACAATTTTGAATAAAAGATTCTGTAATTATGTAAGAAAACTTATATTTGCGCCAAAATGATTTAAAAACAGAAAGGCTGAAACTTAATTTTATTTCGGTCAATAATAAATCTGAAAATCATTAAATATTAACCGGGGTGTGGCGCAATTGGCTGGCGTATCCCGATGAATAATCGGGATGGTCGGAAGCCAGCGTCAATGTTCTAACAAAGTAATGACGTTCTTAAAATATTTCGGGGTGTGGCGCAGTTGGATAGCGTATCCCGATGAATAATCGGGATGGTCGGAAGCCGGCGTCCATGTTCTAACAAAGTAATGACGTTCTTAAAATATTTCGGGGTGTGGCGCAGTTGGCTAGCGTACTTGCATGGGGTGCAAGTGGTCGGAAGTTCGAGTCTTCTCACCCCGACATAACAAGCTGTCTGAAGCAAGGCAGCTTGTTTTATTTTATCGTGTGGCGCAGTTGGCTTGCGTATCCCGACATGAAGTGTCGGGATGGTCATAAGATTTCGCTATTTTACAGAAAACCTGTGAATGGTTGTGGTTTGGTATTTTTCTCCAGGGTTGAGTACTGTTGAAGGAAACAAAGACTGATTGGGCGAGTCGGGGAAATGCTGTGTTTCAAGGCACAATGCCTGTCGGTGTTTATACACTGCACCACCTTTGCCAACAATGGTTCCATCAAGGAAATTTCCTGCATAAAGCTGTATGCCGGGCTCGTTGGTATAAATTTCCATGTAACGGCCGGTTACAGGCTCTTCGAGGGTTGCAGCAAGCGACATTTCTTTGCCCTTCTTATTCAGTACCCAGTTATGATCATATCCAAAACCATACTTTAACTGCCGGTCATCGGTATTTATCCTGTCACCAATGACTGTCGGGGTTGTAAAATCAAGAGGGGTTCCGGTAACTGCAACAATCTCACCTGTGGGTATCAGGGTGCTGTCAACAGGTGTATACCGGTCAGCATTCAACATCAATATATGAGAAAGAATATCACCTTTGTCATGGCCAGCCAGGTTAAAATAAGCATGGTTTGTAAGGTTTACAACGGTAGGCGCATCGGTTTCGGCGAAGTAGTCAATTTTAAATTCATTGCTGTCATTCAACGAATAAATTACCTTAACCGAAAGATTTCCAGGATAACCTTCTTCTCCGTCAACACTAAGATAGGTAAGAACCAGTGAGTCCTGAGTACTTTTTTCTACGTTCCATACCACATGATCAAAACCAATATTACCACCGTGAAGGGAGTTAGGAGCATTGTTAATCGCAAGGATATATTCTGTTCCATTCAATATAAACTTACCTTTCGCAATCCGGTTTCCGAACCGGCCAATTATTCCGTTAAAATAATTTGTGTTGCCGATAAATCCTTCTATTGAATCATAACCAGCAACAATATCTGTAAAATCACCATCTCTGTCTGGCACCCAGAGCGCAGCAATACGTCCGCCATAATTGGTTATTTGAACCATCAGGCTATTATTGTTCTCAAGATTATACAAAGAAACTGTTTTACCATTTACTGTGGTTTCAAACTTTGCTTTATCAAGCGGGATATAGTTTGCCTGCTTCTGTGGTTTGCACGACAAAATCAATAACATAGCCGTTGCCACGAAAGAAAAAATGATGGATTTCATAATAGTTTTCGTATTTAATCTGTTAATATTTAAAAATTTAAAAGCTAAATTACATAATTATAATAAAAGCATGCATTTATAAATTGATTTCTGTTTTCGGTATAATACCCGGTCCCCCATTTTTCCAATTCACAGGGTAAGGCAAGTCCCGGCACCTATCATTACAACTGTTTATTTTTTCTAAATACGTATATCACCGAACTGCTTTTCTTATGATTAAACAGACTGATTAAATTCGATATAAAACCGATAAACAGGCCATGTGCAAAAGATAGTTTTTTTCGGGCATACCTGGCGCTCAGCATCGAGTTATAATATGCGTCAAATGGCATACGCTTAAGAAATACTTGTTTAAAACCATGCTGAGACATATAGTTATTGAGTGTAAATGGATCGAAATGCCATAAATGCCTCGGAACGTCGTATGCAGCCCAGTATTGCCGGTAATATCGGGCATCGTACGAACTGCAGTTGGGCAATGCTATAATCAGGGTGCCGTCCTCTTTTAACGAATCATATATCCACTGAAGTGATTTGGTCGGGTAATGCAAATGTTCCATTACATGCCAGAGGGTTATAATATCGAATTGCCCGGTATGTTTCTCTTTTAGTAATTCATCAGGTGGGCTGACTTTTATTTTAAAATTTTCTAAAGCAAACATTCTTGCTTCAGGTTCGGTTTCCATGCCATAAACACTGTAACCCTTATGCTGCATATAGTTAAGGAAATAGCCGGTGCCACACCCATAATCAAGCAACATATTACCATTGGAGACACTCCTTATCAATTTCCATTTGCGCCGGAGCATAATACTCCTGATTTTATGATACAGGTTGTTTACCAGCCCTTTGTTGGTATCGGAATGTGAAATATAGCTTTTGCTTTGATAATATTTCGGTATTTCCTTTTCATCGGGCGGGTTAACCGTATATTTAAAACCGCAATCTTCACACCTGGCCACTTCGTATTTTTCTCCCGAAACAAAGTGATCTTTACACTCTATAAACAAGGTTTTGCAGGCATTTCCACAAACCAGACATTCGGTAACAGAATTTTTCTTCATTATAATAGTTTAAACCGCTAAAGTAATGAATAATAAAAAATACGGAAAAAACTTTTTTATTTGTTATGCACTGGCGATTCTATCGTTCAAGAATAACAACTTCGGTTCTTCTGTTTAACGCCCTGCCCTCTTCAGTTTCGTTACCTGCTATCGGTATGGAAAAGCCATATCCTTTATACTTAATCCTCTCTGCTGCAATTGATGCTGCGGCAAGGTAATCGGCAACAGCCTTTGCCCTTTGTGCAGAGAGGGAATTGTTATATGCTTCGTTTCCGATATTGTCGGTGTGTCCGCTCACTTCAATCTTAATGTCAGGATAAGACTTCATGAACTCTACGAGCTTGTTGAGTTCGGGCTTTGATTCTGCTTTAAGTTGATAGGAGTCGAACTCATAGAAGATATTTTTTAGAACTACCGACTTACCCTCTACTATGAGCTGCAAAGGCACATCTTTTAAAAATGGTTTGTCTGCTTCAAAAACTTTGTCGAGTGAAAAGTGGTCTGAATAAAAGAGGTATCCCTCTTTAGAAACATTAAGCAGATAATTGCTGTTTACGGGTATACAGACCAGAAACTCCCCTGTAACAGGGTCGGAAACAGACTTACTGATGGCTGTTCCGGTTAACAGGTCGGTGAGTTCAAATTCAGCTTCAAGTAACTTTTTGGTATCGGCATCAAACACTTTACCTTTCAGGTAAGAAACACTTATTGGACGGGTTTTTTCGGGAATAGTGAAACCGAAAATATCCCGTTTTTTAGACACC
The DNA here is from genome assembly GCA_046485045.1 of Bacteroidales bacterium. Lineage (GTDB taxonomy): Bacteria > Bacteroidota > Bacteroidia > Bacteroidales > UBA10428 > JAFGPL01. The sequence goes on along the minus strand of JAWOHT010000190.1, from coordinate 11,160 downwards.
TCGCGGTCGGATGCATACAAGGCGTAATCGCCGGCAGCATTAATAACAAGGCCGTATTCATCATTAAAGGTATTAATGGGGTATCCCAGGTTCACCGGCTCTGACCATTTGCCGGAAGTGTCTTTTCTGGCAAAGAACAGGTCGAACCCTCCCAAACCAATATGATAGTCGGATGAGAAATACAGGGTGCGGTTATCTGGATGGATGAAAGGGGCCCAGTCTCTGCCCGGAGTATTGATTTTTTCACCCAGGTTGACAGGCTGGCTCCAGTTGCCAAAATCATCAGCAACTGAATAGTAGATGTCTACATCGCCAAAACCTCCAGCCCTGTCGCTTGCAAAATACAATAACTTGCCGTCTGCAGATAACGAGGGCTGCGTTTCAAAATCGGCTGTGTTCACCGGTCTTCCCATGTTCACCGGCACACTCCATTTGTCACCGGTTTTTTTTGAGATATAAAGATCGCACCTACCGACAGCATCTTCTCTTCCACAAGCGGTAAAAACCATGATCCTGCCATCGGCAGAGATTGTCTGTGCCCCCTCGTTGTATTTTGAGTTCAATGGCGGGCCTGCATTTCTGGCAAATCCCCATCTGCCGTTTATCTTTTCGCTGATATAAAAATCTTCCTGATAACCTGTAAGATTGGTGGTGTCTTTTAACAGCCGGGTAAAAATGAGGGTACTTTCATCAGCGGTAAGGCAGGGCCAGTACTCATCAAATTCGGAATTAACCGAATCGCCAAGGCTTATTGGATTGAATGCTACCGGTGATTTTACCGCATTGATGGAGAAATCACTTCTTCTGAGCCCCCTTTGGGCCTGTTCTGTGTGTTTCTTATTTTTGCTCCCTGTTGAAAGAAAAGCCTGGTAACTTATCTTTGCGTCTTCATAACGTCCAATCCTGAACTCGACGTTTCCTCGAAGAATGTAGCTGTAGGTGAAAAACGCCTGATTTACAGCTATTCCACGGTTATAGGCATCAATCGCCTTTTCATATTCTTTGTTGTCTTCATAAGCCTGGGCAAGTATCATATAGGCCTCCACAAAGTTTTCATCAATATTTACAGCTTTAAGGAACGATTCAATTGCCTTGTCATAATATCTTAAATTCAGGTAAGAAATACCGTCGGTATAAGCCTTTATGGCAGATTTTTTTTCGGTGGTATAACTGGTTTGGGCCAATGCGGACATTGGTATAAAGATTAAAAAAATGAACAGGCATTTCTTCATAATTATTTGAATGAGGTTGGCAGAATAAATTTAGCAATTAAATATAAAACCTCCAATTGATGTAAAAAATTGCCATCTTTTACTTTTTGAGCTTGAGCCTGTGAAGCGATTGTGGTATGGCCGACTTTTCGTTTGAAAAAAGGTAAGCGCCTTTTCCGGCCATGGCAATCCCCTCAATCTGTACTCCCGACAGTTCTTCCATCTCAATTGTATGAATGGGTTGTGTACTGTATATGTTGTCAAGGATAATGATAAAAGGATAAAAAAGATTGTACCCGCACAATGCAATCTGCCCGCTTTTTTTTTCGAGGTCTGCCCCGGTAATCAAACCATCTGAATTAAAACCGCCAATATGTTTTGCTATTACCTGCGCTTCTGCAATCGGAAGCGAATATAAAGCGGTTTTAAGGTTCAGCCAGTCTTTGGTAAAAAGATAGATTGAATCTTCGGTGGCAATCATTGCTTCGCAATCGAAAGGATTGGCGTAGAGCGCAGGAACAAAATCTTTCTGGTTTTCGTAGTTGAATTCAATGATCTCTGCACTGACTTTCTGCAGTGTTTCATTTTTACGGAGCAATTTTTTCTGCAAACAGTATATTTTGAGGTCCTTTCTGGAACCTTCGTTGTTGCCGAAATCGCCAACAAATATATAATCATCGTTCTGGGCGATGTCTTCCCAGTCTATATTGGCAGCGTTAATAATCTCAACCGATTTTAATATTTCGCCTGTCTGGGGATCAATTGCAAAGATTACAGGCTCTCCCCCGCTATCGTTGAATGTCCATATAAGACTGTCGTATAAAATAATTCCTGATGATTCTGCGAGCTCTTCGGGGAGGTTAAATAGCTTAACAAGTTCATAAGAAGGATTTTCATCATTATTCTCTGTACCTATACAATAATTTAAGGACAGTATAAATCCTACTACTACAATTAATATAGATATTTTAAACATCCTTGTCATTTGGCGAATCCGAACAGTTTCATCATTTTATCAAATATACCTGTATTTTCATAAAAACCAATAAACTCTTCAGCGCCAGGGCCGAATGCAAAAACAGGCACAGGCAAGGCTGTATGATCGGTAGAAACAAACTTTATTTCTGCAGCGCCTTTGGCAATACTTCCACCGGTAATGGCTACTCCTCCCGTTTCATGGTCTGCTGTCACGATTAAAAGCGTATTACCGTCTTTTTCGGCAAATTTAAGCGCTTTGCCCACTGCAATATCAAAATCAAGCATCTCGCCAACAAGGTATAATGCATTGGTATCGTGGCAGGCCCAGTCTATTTGTGAGCCTTCAACCATGAGAAAAAAGCCTTTTTTATTTGACGATAAATTGTTTAACGCCACCTCCACCGACAGGGGCAGCATATTTCCCCTTCCTTCAGAAATTGTCGGCATGTGTGAATCTGCAAGCATAGCTGCAATAAGGCCGCTATCAGAATTCTTTAGCTCAACGGTGTCGTATATTACCTGGTAGCCTTTCTGTCTGAGTATATCCGACAGGTTAAGACTGTCTTTCCTGTTTTCAAAATGAGCTCTTCCACCACCAATAAAAAGGTCAATATCTGTTTTTAAAAAATCGGCGGCAATTGCCTCATACATTTTCCTGCTTTTCTGGTGTGCAATAAAAGCGGCAGGGGTTGCATGGGTTATGGCGCTGGTTGCAACCAATCCTGTTGACAGGCCGTTTTTTTCGGCATAATGAAGGATTGATTCAAGGGGAATTGTATCTGTATCAACACCTATGGCGCCATTGTATGTTTTCTTTCCGGCAGCAATTGCTGTACCGGCTGCACCTGAGTCTGTAACAAGGTTGTCGGCAGAAGTGGTTTTTGAAAAACCAATGTATCTGAATTTTTCAATATTTAACCCATTATCGCTTGCAAGCATACCGGCATATACCTGCGAAATTCCCATGCCATCACCTATCATAAGAATAATATTCTTCGGACGTTTATTTACTGATAGCGGCTTTTTCTGACCGTATAATGCTGAAAAAGAAATAGCTATAACAAGAACAAATGCAACTTTAACTTTCATTTCTTTAAATTTTTGTTGTAAAGATTTTTATCAGTATTCTTAACTTTACAAAGAAACAAATATAAGTAAACTAAGTTGCCTGATTTTAGTTTAAGAAATTTTTAATTTTAATGTAGAAAAACATTTAACAGAAGTGAGATTGTAGCAATAGGTGAAAGATCGTCTGCATAGTCCGGCTGTCAGACTTTCCATTGGGCCGCTGCAAAGATTGTGTTTAACCGGGGGATTGGTTGCTAAACCCGGAAATAATTGAAAAATTCGATTCTGACCCTATTATGCTGCAATCAAAAAGCTGACGGTAAATACACTTTTTATAACGGGCGACAGGGGAATGGGAATGGGAATGAGAATGGGAATGGGAATGAGAATGGGAATGAGAATGGGAATGAGAATGGGAATGAGAATGGGAATGAGAATGAGAGGGAGAATGGGAATGGGAATGGGAATGAGAATGGGAATGAGAATGGGAATGAGAATGGGAATGGGAATGAGAATGGGAATGAGAATGGGAATGAGAATGGGAATGAGAGGGGGAAGCGTATCTTTCGTAAATTAATTCATATTATTGCATAAAAATAATCTGTTTGAAACCTATTATAACCGCTTTAGCATCATACGGCATGTCAGGCAGTATTTTTCATGCTCCCCTGCTGCACGCGCATCCTGGCTTTAAATTGACGACAGTAATGCAAAGAACCTCTGATTCGGCTAAGGAGAAGTATCCAGGTCTGAAGATCGTAAAGAGTTTTGATGAGTTGCTGAACGATGATGAAACAGAACTGATAGTGGTAAATACCCCCGACAACACACATTATGAGTTTGCATCCAGGGCATTGGAAGCGGGAAAACACGTGGTTGTTGAAAAACCTTTTACCCCAACTGTTACAGAAGGTGAAAAACTAATCGGGCTTGCTGTTAAAAAGGGGAAAGTGCTGAGTGTTTTCCAGAACCGCAGGTGGGATGGCGATTTTCTTACCCTTCAGCAGGTCATAGGCAAGAAATTACTGGGCAGGATTGTTGAATTCGAAACCCATTTTGACCGTTACCGGAATTTTATTCAGGACTCCTGGAAAGAAAATCCCGATTATCATACCGGCACTTTGTACAACCTCGGTTCTCACCTGGCAGACCAGGCGCTGGTGCTGTTCGGTATGCCACAGGCTCTCTTTGCCGATGTAAGGGCTATGCGTGCAGGCGCCAGGGTTGATGATTCGTTCGACATAAAACTCTATTATCCTGATATTAAGGTTACCCTCAAGGCAGGCTATCTCGTGCGCGAACCAGGGCCACGGTATATGCTGCACGGCACAGAAGGATCGTATGTTAAATACGGATTAGACCCCCAGGAAGAGCAACTTAAAAACGGAATATTACCCAATGATGATACCTGGGGAAAAGAACCGGAAAAAGACCATGGAGTGCTTCATACCACAATAAATGGCCAGGAGGTGAGGGAAAAATATGAAACTTTACCCGGTAACTACAACCATTTTTATTCAAATATATATGATGTAATAAGGCACGGCAAAGAGCTGTTTGTAAAGCCACAGCAGGCATTGAATGTCATCAGGATTATTGAGGCAGCCTACAGGAGCAGTAAAAACAGAAAAGTGGTTGATTTATTTTGAGAAAATTCATCCTTCAGGTTTTTCAAATATTTATATATATTGCACACAATCTAAAAACCAAACCATTATGAAAAAATATCCTTGTTTAAAAATCATTTTACTTTCATTGACCATTGCAGGTCTCGGCCTGTTTATCTCGTGCGGCAACACAGATTCAAAATCGGGCAGAAACGATAAAAAATTTTCGGCAAAAATAAGTTTTAAAGACGGCAATGTACAACAATATGACAATTTTCACAGGCTTGTTGTGTCACATGCCCTCTATTCAGAAATCAGGACAGATGTGCCTGATGTTACTTATGTTAAAAAATACAGTCTGCCCGTGGATATTGGCCCCTATGAAACGGATGTTCCATTTGAAATCATTCGGAATATAACCTTCGAAATTAAAAAAGACTCAACCGGATATAATGAATATATACATGCTGTGGTTGTACTTGGAGATAATTCGGTAATTGAAGGCAGAACATGGGCATTGTTCAAAGGCAATACAAGTCTTGGCGAATCTTCTGCACGCATCGCTGATGATATGCAAAGGGATAAATTAAACCTGACCCGGATTGTTTTCGACCACGAAGCCGGAAAAAGCTTTGAAGCAAAGCCCTTCGGAAAACATACCGCTACATTGATTCAGGCTGACGGTAATGCAGTTAAGCTCTTAAGTGCAGGTTTTATGAAGGAAAAGGTAAACGATAACGGATGCTATCTTGAGGATGAATATTCTGAAAACATGGATTTTAAAAGTGAATCACAGGGGGAATATGAGATAGACTGGAAAAAAATCGCCTCCATTACCCAGGATGACCCTGAAATAAATCTGTTCAATAACTTTCTTGATTACCGGCATCAGTTTAAACTAAAAACGCGCGATGGGCAGGAATATAAAGGATCATGTCAGACCTGGGCTGTTGCTGTGCACAATGTAAGGGGTATTACAACAATTAACAGCAACTACAATCTTCAGGTAACCGTGCCTTTATATATGGCACATTATTCGAAAATTACTTTTGGAGACTGATATCATTACCGGCAGAAACAACAAATAATTATTCAGATAAAAACTTAAAAATTAAACAATGAAACCTGTTACTGTTTTATTCCTTGCATTAATGCTTGCCTGTTTTGGTTGCTCAAAAGATAAAAACAACGATGACAATGACGGATACAAAAAAATGTCGGGGTTTAACGAAACCTGCATCCCCAAATCTTTTACCGGTCTTGACATTTCTATTGACGGCGATTATTTCTCTGAAGCAGAAATTGATGAGCAAACATTGCAGGACTATGCAAATTGTATCAACAACTGTTATTCAAATCCTTCAGACCAGACCCAATGTATGATGAATTGTCTTAGTCTGATAGGGCTTGTACCGTCATCAGGGGCCTTCAGCCTTACAGTGTATATTACCAATACAACTGAAGATGAAATAACTTATGTGGTTGAACCGGGTGACTGGTTTCAGCCGGGTTCGGGTGATTATCAGCCAATGCTTTCAGCGGTACGTATCAGTAAAGTGGTAAAGCCGGGTGAGACTATTACCCTTGTAATCCCTGTCTTTTGCCTTGCCTCTCATCTGTCTTCGCCCGATGAACTTTCGGAATATACCATGTGTGAAATAATCAATTCAAGCACATGCCTCGCGGGTATTGTCGACATCCTAAAAACAAAAGACACAGATTCTTTTACATTTACCGAAACCAGCGAAATTCAAACCATAATCTGGAGTTGCACCGAAGGCGAAGAGGTAGACTGGGAATACCTAAATAACCTACCTGAGAGGGAATAAAAAAATTTATAAGATATTACAGAGTTGATGATTCATTTTCGTTTAGTTAGTGAAATGAGTTTGACCCCTTCCGGGGTTGCATAATCTTAACTAAACGACATTGGTTGATGATTCATCTTAAAGTTTTGGGCAAAGGGCTGATTATCTAAAAAAATTCCTATTTTTAACGTTTTTAATCTTAAACACTATAACAAAATGGCTATCTTACTTGGAACCTTATTCATCCTCCTGGGAGGATTTGCAAACGGAAGTTTTTATATTCCTTACAAACGTGTTAAAACCTGGTCGTGGGAAGTTTACTGGCTTGTAGGCGGCATCTTTTCGTGGATTGTTGCCCCCTGGATATTTTCTTTTGCCACAGTTCCCGACCTTGCCGGTGTATTCAGAGATGCTTCAGCAGCCACCATGTTCAAACCATTTATTTTCGGCGTATTATGGGGAATCGGGGGATTGACCTTTGGTTTGTCCATGCGCTACCTCGGTGTGTCGCTCGGTATGTCTATAGCGCTTGGACTTACATTGGTTTTTGGGGCATTGCTGCCTTCAGCGCTCGTTTCTTTGGCGCCGGATGTGTTTGTGAAACTGTTTCCTGGAACTGCACCGTTCGGAGACCTTTTAACAACCAAATCGGGGATTATCTCGCTGGCAGGCGTGCTTATATGCATACTCGGCATTGCCATCAATGGTAAAGCCGGTATGATGAAAGACAAAGAGGTATCGGATGAGGTAAAGAAAGAAGGTGTGAAAGATTTCGATATGAAAAAAGGGATCTTTGTAGCCATCTTCTCGGGCTTAATGAGCGCCGCCTTTGCAATGGGCGTGGCCGCAGGCAAACCTCTTGCCGACATTACGCTGGGACATGGCGCCAGCGAAGTGTTTCAAAATAATCCATCTTTTATTATGATTATGTTTGGCGGCTTTCTGATCAATGCCGTTTATTGTATTTATCTTCAGGTGAAAAATAAAACTTTGGGCGACTTTGGTAAAGCTCCCTTACTGAACAATTATACATTTTCTATTATCGCCGGGGTGTTATGGTACTTGCAGATGTTCTTCTATGGTATGGGAGAGTCTATTCTGAAGGGTGTTGCCGGATGGAGCCTCCTCATGGCCTCAAGCATCATCTTCAGTAACATGTGGGGACTTATTACACACGAATGGAAAGGGGTAAGCAAAAAAACAATTGTTACACTTGTTGTAGGTCTTCTTATACTTATTTCCTCTACAGTGGTATTCGGACTTGCAAAAGCGGCTTAGGAACATTAAATCATTAAAGCAAAAAAATAAATTCAGATGAGCGGACACAGTTACTTAGCTTTCGACCTCGGGGCATCAAGCGGCAGGGGCGTATTGGGCACATTAGACAAAGGGAAAATAGAACTAAGGGAGATCAACCGGTTTTATAACGGCATGACCAAAATACATGGAAAATACCATTGGGATTTCCTGAGGCTCTTCGATGACATCAAACGCGGCATAGCCGCTTGTGCAGGGCTTGCACAAAAACCGGTTTCAATAGGCCTTGACACCTGGGGGGTAGATTATGCGCTGCTTGACAAACAGGGAAGTTTTCTGGGGGTTCCCTATGCTTACCGCGACCATCGCACCGATACAGCCATGGAAGAACTGTTCAGGATTATCCCCAGAGAAAAGGTTTATGAACTTACGGGAATACAGTTTATGCAGTTCAATACACTGTTTCAGTTGTATGCTGCAAAAAGAGACGGATTGCCCATTATGGAACTGGCCACCGATCTGCTTTTCGTACCCGATATCATAAACTACATGCTTACCGGGGTTAAGAAATCTGAGTTTACATTTGCCACCACATCGCAACTTTTCAATCCGGTGAAAGGAACCTGGGAAAAAGAGCTGGTCGATGCCATTGGTATTTCAGAAAATATCATGCAGGAGATTGTGCAGCCCGGAACCATCATCGGGAAGCTTACAGCAGATATTGCGCGTGAGACACAGATGCCGCAGTTAGACGTCATTGCTCCCGCTACGCACGATACAGGAGCCGCCATCGCGGCTATTCCTGCCGAAGATGAAAATTTCGCGTACATCAGCTCAGGCACATGGTCATTGATGGGCATAGAATCGAAAAAACCGCTCATTTCTGAAAAAACCCTTGCTTTTAATTTCACTAATGAAGGCGGGGTGGAAAAAACTTACCGTGTACTGAAAAATATCATGGGATTATGGCTGATACAGGAGTGTAAAAGATGCTGGGATAATCAAAAACAGGAATTCACTTTTCCTGACCTTGTTAAAATGGCTGAAAAAGCAGAGCCTTTCAGGTCGTTGGTTGATCCCGACAATTCAACATTTCTGAATCCTCAGGATATGCCCACTGCCCTGGCCGACTTCTGTAAATCAACCGGACAGCCGGTACCGGAAAACCCTGCCCAGTATGCACGTTGTGTATTCGACAGCCTGGCTTTGAAATACCGTGCGGTAATAGACAGTCTTAAAGTTATTTCTGATAAGAAAATTGAAAAAATTCATGTAATAGGCGGAGGTTCACAAAATGAACTATTATGCCAGTTCACTGCAAATGCCACTGGCTTACCTGTTGTTGCAGGACCAGCTGAAGGAACGGCCATAGGAAACATCATGGTTCAGGCAATGGGACTGGGACATGTGAAATCGCTTGCAGAAATAAGGCAAACCATTAAGAACTCGTTTGAGTTTAAATCTTATCAGCCACAAAATTTTGATGCGTGGGATAAGGCGTATGATAAATTTAAAAAGATAGTTAAATAGTTTCAGGGTTCTGGGTTCAAGGTTCAGGATATAGGGTTCGGGGTTGCGGGTTCTTACTTTGAGAGATGAGAGGTGAGTGAAGAAGTAAAGAAAAGGAGAGCATGAGACAATTTAAAAATGAAATAATTTGAAAATGTAAAACTGTGGACTATCAAACTATGGACTATCAAACTGTGGACTATCAACTATGGACTATCAAACTATGGACTATCAAACTATGGACTATTAACTATGGACTATCAACTATGGACTATTAACTATGGACTATCAAACTATGGACTATCAAACTATGGACTATCAAACTATGGACTATCAAACTATGGACTATTAACTATGGACTATTAACTATGGACTATTAACTATGGACTATTAACTATGGACTATCAACTCAATAAATTAACAAATAATAAAAATGGATAAATCAACAAGAATTCAGAAGGCTTATGAAATAGCGCGCGAGGAATACGCCGATATAGGTGTGGATACCGAAAAGGTACTCGACAGGATGACAAAAACAGCAATATCATTGCATTGCTGGCAGGCTGATGACGTAGGAGGATTTGAAAAACCCGATTCGATACTTTCGGGTGGTGGTATTCAGGCCACTGGAAACTATCCCGGCAAAGCAAGAACCATTGACCAGTTACGACAAGACCTTGAAAAAGCTTATTCACTTATTCCGGGTAAGCACAGATTCAACCTTCATGCACTCTATGGCGATTTCAAAGGTAAGGTGGTAGACCGCGACCAGATTGGCACCGAGCAATTCAAAAGCTGGGCCGACTGGGCTAAATCGCAGGGTATCGGAGTGGATTTTAACTGTTCACTTTTTTCTCATCCCAAAGCCGATTCGGGCTTGACCATTTCATCGAAAGACAAAGGGATACGCGATTTCTGGATAGAGCATGTGAAACGATGCCGCGAAATCAGCGACTTTTTTGGCAAAGAACTGGGTAAACGCTGTGTACATAATATATGGATACCTGACGGGACAAAAGAACTTACCGTTGACAGATATAAGCACAGGACAATTCTGAAAGATTCGCTTGATAAAATACTGGCCAAAAAATATGATGCTAAAAATATGGCCGATACTGTTGAAGCCAAACTATTTGGTATTGGCGCTGAAGCCTATACTGTGGGTTCGCACGAATTCTACCTGGGATATGCAGTGGCCAACAAAATGATGCTTTGCCTCGACATCGGGCACTTCCACCCTACCGAGCAGGTATCTGACAAAGTATCTGCAGTATTCCAATTTATTGACGAGCTGCTTTTCCACGTAACAAGACCCATTCGTTGGGACAGCGACCATGTTGTAACCCTGAGCGATGAGGTAAGGGCATTGATGCAGGAAATCGTTTGGGCAGACAAGCTGGATAAGGTTTGCGTAGGCCTCCCCAGGGCCGCATCCACACCTCCGCGGCCACCGTGGCGGTGATGCCCGAGGCCGAGGAGATGGAGGCCATCGCGGTCAATCCCGCGGACCTGAAGGTGGACACCTACCGCGCCTCCGGGGCCGGCGGCCAGCACATCAACAAGACCGATTCCGCCATCCGCATCACCCACCTGCCCACGGGCATCGTCGTGGAATGCCAGGACGAGCGTTCCCAGCACAAGAACCGCGACAATGATCTGATAAACTCCGGCATTAACAGGAGCTTCTGTCAGACCCTCGTAAGTTACCTCGACAACCAAACC
>JAWOHT010000155.1:0-20562 GCA_046485045.1 Bacteroidales bacterium | reverse complement strand
CAAATGTTGAAACCACAACAGCGGTTGCAATAAATGCTTCTTTTGACAGCCCGGCCTTAATAAGGAACGCGCTTCGTAAAGCTCCCTGATTACCTGAAAGTCCACCAAAAAACCCACTTAGTGCCCCGCCAATGGGCAATTTATTTTTGTTAAATTGTAGTTTATTGAAGTAAGGGAAAAGATCAATGCTTGCAAAAATAATCAGCAAAACGGAAATGAGGAACTTAACAGGGTAAACTTCATAGAGTTTTCCAAACATGGTATAACTATAAAAAGGCTTGATATCAGAAATATTTAACAGCAACCAGGATCCAAAAAAAGCTGCTATTACAGCGGTTATGCCAAAACGCAATAAAACATCTTTGTCGGCCTTTTTTCCTACCAATACCAGCTTGAATATATTATTAAAAAAATGAACAATTCCAGTTAGGGCAATGGCGAGATCAACGGGAAAAAATATCATAAATACAGGTGTAAGAATTGTACCCAATCCAAATCCTGAAAAAAATGTAAGAATTGCAACAAAAAAAGCTGAAACAGATATTATAAAAATTTCCATTTTTTCTGTATTATGAGTTGACATGTTGGCAAACGTTATTATTCTTTTATTATTTTTATTATTGTTTCTTTATTGTCTATAATTAATTTTAATATGTATAAACCGTTATCCAAATAACTCGATTGTGCCTATGTTGCTTATTCCAATCTATCAGCTTTTAATAATCTTGCTGAATGATAAACTCGTAAAATATCAACTTGAAATTCATTAATTATTTTGTAAACAATCCGATAATTTCCAGAAATCACTTCTCTGATAACTTTTATATTAATCTCTGGAACTACCCGTCCAATGTAAGGATTATCAATAACATCTTGTGCTCGATTGTAGATTTTATTCACTGTAATTGATGCATATCGAACAGAATCCTTTTCTATGTAATCAAAGATTTCTTTTAAATCCTCCGTTGATAGTTCAGTCCAAACTAACTTGACCATTTTTCAATCATAATTTTTACATCATCGTTTGAAATAGTTTTACCTTCATCCGATTGTTTAATGCCTTCTTCAACCTTTTCAACAAATATTAATTGTTCAATAAGCTCATCAATTGTAAATGAATCAGGAAGATTGTCAATTGATTGCCTTACAGTATTTTTAGTCAACATATCTTACTCTTTTAATTTTATACAAATATAATGACTATTGTCCAAAAGAAATTGATTTCTCAAGTCTTGGTTGATTTTTAATTTTACTCAGTCTTTGTTGTCCAATGCCATAAAGAATCATTAGAACCAATCCAAACACAAATCCTGGAGGACAAAATAAAACTAATCTATCCGCATTGTCTAAATTTACAATCAGAAAGAGAAAGGTAAGAATCAGACATAGTCCTCCAATTATCAGGGCAATATTCATCGCACGAAATAATTGCTTATTCTTATTGTCAGTCAAGTTGGGAATCAATCGAGATTTTTTAAATTTTAAGTTTTTCATGTCACTAAATTTCAATCATTTATTATCGGGTAGGATGTCTCTTGCAATTAGGCACAACGTTTAGTATATGCAAAGTAGGCGATTGCGGGCTTCAAGCTTATCAAACCGTTACAATTTTTAAGCGGGCTACAACCCTTGAATTTACTATTATCTCGCCTATTTTGTATATACATTGTTGTACGCTGGCCATTATTCCGTTAGTTTCATTCTATCAATTATTGTTCTACCTGAAAATGATGATTGCAATAATAATAAATCTTCATCATCAGACAGAATAATTCTTGGTTCTACTCTTGTTGGAAATACTTCGTTTAATTCAAGGTTGTCCAGATTATAAGAGTATATCACTTTATTTTTATATGCATATAACACTCCATTTTTTGCATGAAATAAAGAAAAATCCATACTGTTATTGTACTCATCTTTTAATTCTTGCTCCTCCCAAGTATCAGTATTAATTATTTTGCTTTCTGAATAATCTCCTCCAAAAATATATTTTGTTCCTGGAATATAATCATATTTTAAAGGGTATTCAAAATCTTTGTATGTTTCATTTGTAATGTTGCCTGCATTATCAATATCGTATAAGAGAATTCTGTCATATGTAAAACCAATTAGTCTATTAAACCCTTCCATAAGGTACAATTCATGAAAATAATTGTTATTGCTATGATACCTTTCACTTGTTAAAGTCGTTCTATTGACGATATAAATATTATCAAAGTCGTGATAATAAATATAATTTGAATAATCTGAAGAAATATGAGTATAACTAGCTGAGAAATTAAAAGATGATTTGTAACTAAAATTTAATGCACCATAAATATCCATTAGGAAATCCCAACCATTATTAAAATAGAATTCATAATTACCATTAAACTTACCAAAACCTTGAGCATATCCTGTTGTTTTGATATGTAAATTCAAAGATTTTAATATCTCATTGTTTTTGTAATCAAATAGATAGAAATAAGTATCATCCCATGCACTTTTAAAAAATAAAATTTCATTTCTTTCGGGCATAATATATGCTGCACTTGGATCAAATTCTAATTCAATGGGCTTGGGAACTTCTATACTAACTTTTTCACTGACTTCTAATTCTTCGCTTTCTTCACCCATAATCGCTACTTTATAATATAGGATATCTTCAAAAGGATATGGAATATCTGTGTAAGATGTATTGCTTATATCAAAAGCTGGTGAATTAGTACTATCTATATTATTAATGGTATTAAATCTGATACCATCTGTTGACCTTAAAACTTCATAATAAAGAAATCCAGAGATATTGGTCGACTCCCAGTCAACAACAATTCCCCTATTACCAAAATAAACTTTGGGATTATTAGGCACCTTAATTTCCTCCTTTTCACATCCTCCAAATAAAGTTATAAGTGAAATATAAAGTATTACTTTTATCCAACGCATATCAAATTAGTTTTAAAAATAAAACTTCACAAATAAACCTGAGTCTAGAAACCAAGATGTTGTTTTATAATCTTTATTGTCCTCGTAATACCTATTTCCACCAGTTTGTTTATAGTTTTCAGTATAATATACCAAACCAATCTCACCTCCAATTGAGAAATACTTACTCAATAAATATTCGGCACCTATTTTGGGCCCTAATGAAATCCTTTTATTCTCAATCTCATATTCCAGATCACCATTGTAAGATGTAGTAGTTTCTTCAATTTTTTGATTATCATATCCAACCATTATCCCATAAAAGAAATTGACTTTTTCTTTTTGAAACATGCCTAAACAATTTAAGCCAAGGTGATAACCATTACTTTTATAATCATCTCTCTTTATGGTTTGTAATCCAAAATTGGATTCTAGTCTCAAGTATCTTTGAATATTGTAACTTATTAATAACTTAGGAGTTGTGACGAAATTTCCAGAAGATTGAACATCAGTCAATTTGAATTGATGTGCATATAAACCAATCCCAAATTTTCTTAATTCAGTACTTTTATTTGTTTCAGTTTCTTGAGCATTTAAATAGAGCGAATTAATTATCGCAAAAAGAATTAAAATAGTTTTTTTCATCATGTTTAATATTTGTAGTGTGTTTATTTGGCTTGCGTACAAACATACCGATAAACCAAATTACGTTTATCGCTATTATAGCATTGGTTGAGGTTTTGTTTCACCGGCATTCCCGGGTTTTTAGTAAAACATTGTATTGCTGCATTAAAAAAACCGGTGTAATTTACAAATTATCTTTATGAGTGCACCCCGACCAACAGGATAATTTTCGACTGTTTGTAAACAATAAACCCGGGCGGGGTTTTTACCGGTTTTCTTAACCCGAATTATTCATCCATTATCTTTCAACATATTGCTGCGATTAAGCAACACTAAATTTTTCGACCTCAAAATTAAGTGTTGCTAAATCGGGGTTAACCGCCATAATCAACGATTTGTTAAAAGGTATGAATAATGGCGGTTAAAAGAGTTTTCGTGGGGTTTGAGATGCTGTGTGAATGATGTTTTTTAAAACAAATAGCTTTTTTTGGGAGCGGTTGGTTAGGGGGCATGTAGTAAAATTAAAACCGGCAACTTTTTATACCTGCTAAATTATAAAAGGCGCCTCAAAAAAAAAACCTTGAAAACTGCATACCCTGATTCCGGGATTTGGTTCAACCGGGACTTCGCAGCCTGTCCCGATGATTTTTATCGGGGCTTGGCACTGCGTGCCGCTTAAAGTCCTATGTATTGGCGAAAGTAGCTATTAAAATTGTCCAAATCCTAATACTAATGCGCATATTAAATATGGTGTATCTCCTATAGCATATGTATCTTTAAACTTTAATATTTTATTGTATCCTGTTTCAAATTTGATACTAAAATACCCATTTGTCGTACCACCATAATACATGTTTTTCCTTTCAAAGTCATAAATCTTAACTTCAGTGTGTAACCCAATTCCGTAGGTAAATGAATTGAAAATCTCATATTCTAAATCGTTATCATCTGAGTCATCATATTTTGTGCTTTCCAGAAAACTACCTGATATAGAAGCATAAGGAGCTAAATGAAAACGATTACTCCTGACAATGAAATATCCAACTTTCAAACCTGCATCTAGATATGTGAATTTTTCATTTAACTCAAAATTTAATGTATCAATATCTGAAGTTGCCACAAATGGTTCTTGCAATTTTAAACTTGTTCCATGTAAATAAAGTGAAGTAAAAACTTTATGAATATTAAAATCCATCCCCATATTGTATGAGGCATTATTTGAAAAGTTAGTGGCTAAATCATCTGTGGTAAAAACCATACCTGTCCCAAAAGAGAAATTCCAAGATGCTTTTATAATTTTTTTTGGCATAAATCCTTTTACAAAACTCTCATAATTCTGATTGTCATATTTCTTTTTATATGCAATAAGAATTTCATTGTATTCTTTATCTGATGATTCCTTTTCAATATATTTTAATAAACCAGCAATAAGCATTTTTGCTTGTTCATCAATCTGAGACATGTTGCAACTTGACAAAATCGCTTGCTTATTACTCAAGGTCAATTCATATAATTTAGATGCTATTTCTTGGGAATTCGGATAAACAATTTTGTTTTTATATTTTTCATGTTCAAGCATCAGGTTATTTACTGTTTCCCAATCACCTACAAGCATATTAATATACAAATCCTCAAGATAATAAAATGCAGAATAAGGTTCTTCTTTTGTTTCTTTAGTTAAATAATCATAGATTTCTTTTGTTTTAATCAAATTACTATCGGTTAGCTCTTTAAGAATCAATTTCCTGCCTTTATGAACAAGGATTTCAGTACTATCAACATATGATGCTATTTCATCACCAATCTGAGAAAAAGCACTTAATGGAAGTATAATTGCAATCAAAATAACAATTAGGTTTCTTTTCATGATATGTTTTTATTAAAGTTCAAATTTATTGCTGTTTTTTGCCTGAAAGTCTGTCCTGCTATTTTCGCCAACAACCAAATATATGTACTTTTCGAACTAAAGGTACATCTATTTCGCGTATAGCATTGGTTGAGGTTTTGTTTCACCGGTGTTCTCCGCTTTAAAAAAAACATTGTGTTGCTGCATTAAAAAAACGATGTAATTTACAAATTATCTTTATGATAGCACCCCAACCAACAGGATAATTTTCAACTGTATGTAAACAATAAGCCCGGGAGGGGTTTTTACCGGTATTCTTTAAAGAATTGTTGCGGGGGAGAGAGATTTTTTTGGTTAAGTACTTGTTATACGAAAGTTATGCTTAAACAAGGCCGGGCAGGCACGCGTTACGCAAAAGCTAAACGTGCGCCATTGGGGGGCATGAAACGTGCCGGATTATTCCGCTTCGCTCCATGAGGGCTACGCCGTTGCGGGGCTGCGTCTGTATCCACCGAGAAAAAAACCTGGGGCGGGACGAAACGCCCGAAAACCCAATGACCCCGGCATGTTTTATGACCGCGTGTTAGCTGCTTCCCTTTTTTATTATCCTATCAAATTTATCTGGGTCTTGTCGGCTATCCCAAATTGTCAAAATCTCAATATGATCCTCAGTCTCTCTGTAGGTAAATAAATAGTCCTTTACAATTTTATATCTAATATCTGGTAATTCTGTTTGTTTACCAATCTAGGGATATTTACTAATCAGTTCAGCGGTATTCTCAAATATCTGATTTAGTCTTTTACTATAAGTGTTTGATTTGTTTCTTTTTATCCAATAATCAAGAATATTTAATCTATCATTGTGAGCATATCTTGACCAAATTATTTGTTTAACCATTCGTCAATCTGTTTATTTGATTGTTCATTTGTTAAATAATCACCTTTGTCAATCTGGTCAATCGCTGTATTAATAGCCTTTTTATGATTATCACTTAAACGATATATTTCATTATCATCAGAGCTATCTTCAATCAATCTAATCAAATCTTTTAATAAACCATCATCTTCAAGCTCATTGATTTTATCAATAACTTTATGTTTTAATTCATTTGTTGTCATAGCAGTAAATTTTATCAAAAATACAAAATTTATCAAACCTTCACAATATAATAAATTGTCCATTAGCAGTCAAAATTGTCAATATATGCTGTAAGCAAGGGTTGCAGCTAACATACCGATAAACCAAATTACGTTTATCGCTATTATAGCATTGGTTGAGGTTTTGTTTCACAGGCGTTCACGGGTTTTTAGTAAAACATTGTGTTGCTGCATTACAAAAAGCAGTGTAATTTACAAATTATCTTTATGAGTGCGCCCCAACCAACAGGATAATTTTCAACTGTTTGTAAACAATAAACCAGGGCGGGGTTTTACGGGTTTTCTTTAAAGAATTGTTGCGGGGTTTGAGGTTTTGCCGGATTGTAATGTGGAGGATGTTTTTCAATACGATTTAAAACACAATTGAGCAGGTCCTCAAGCTCAGAAAGCATTTTTTGAGGCAGTTGGTTCTCCAATTTACTGCCTCTTTTTTTGGCTGTGCAGTGGTTTGAATGCTATGTTGTTATGAACTGTACTTTATTGCTCTTTTTTTAAAATATCTTCAATCTGCGATTTATTATCAGGAAGATAATTTGAGGCAACATCCCAAAGTATTTCATAATCAACTCCGAAATACTCATGAGATATTTTATTTCTCATTAAATACATTTCATCCCAAGGAACCATGGGATACTTGTCTTTGATTTCTTTGGGCATACTTTTTGAAGCTTCGCCAATAACTTCGAAATTTCGAATTACGGCGTCAACTGTTTTATAATCATGCTTAAACTCTGTAAATCTTAGACCATCAATATACTCAGCTACTCTATTCATAGCCAATAGCATATCCTCCAGAAACAATTTATATGTCCTATCTTTCTTTTTCATTAAACGTAATTGACCTGTTTTAAGATAGAATCTTTAATTTGTTCTTTAAGAGCGTTTTTTGTTGTCAGGTCAATTTTTCGATTGAAAACACGCTCAAGATACAATTCAAGTGAAAAAAACTTCCATCCTATTGGTCTCTCTAACACTACAAGAATGTCAATATCACTTTCTTCATTAAAAGTATTATCAGAAAACGAGCCAAACAAGCCAATCTCTTTAACGGCATATTCCCTATGCAAGATTGGTTTTAGTTCTTTCAATCGAAATAATATATCACTCTTCGTAATCATAAACACAAATATACGACTTTAACAATAAATACCGACGTGGGTATTTCTGTTAGCATTGTTTACAACTTTTTGCAGAACGAAACATTTCGGAGATCGGACTGCGTTCTTGTCCACCGTTGCAATTAGTTGTTGCGTGGCAGGATGCTCGAATAACCACTTCACTCCAAATGTTTTATGTCCATATAGCATTGGTTGAGGTTTTGTAACATACTCTTACATACAATTACCTTCGATGAACCCCATTCGGTCGGTTGCGTTTAGGGCCATAGCATGTTATGTTTCATAGGCGTTCCCGGGTTTTTAGTAAAACATTGTGCTGCTGCATTAAAAAACGATGTAATTTACAAATTATCTTTATGAAAGCGCCCCAACCAACAGGATAATTTTCAACAGTTTGTAAACAATAAACCCGGGTTGGGCTTTTACCGGTTTTCTTTAAAGAATTGTCGTGGAGCTTGAAATTTTGCCGGATTGTATTGTGAAGGATGTTTTTCAACACGATTTAAAACACAAATGAGCAGGTACTCAAGCTCAGAAAGCTTTTTTTGAGCAGTTGGTTCTCCAATTTACTGCCTCTTTTTTAGCTCAATAGTGCCTTATATCCTATATTGTTGGCGGTTCGTGCTTTATTTATTTCATTTCACACTTAAACATAATCCCTAACTCAACAATCAATTGAAAATCATTAATCCATGATACATTCATCTTTTCACATACATTAGGAATTTTTATTCTTGTAGTATTTATGGCTGTTACTTTTTCTTCCTTTGTTACGACTGTTGCGTTCTCTCTTAATGCGTGCGCAATCACCCATGGGTCAGCCAACGACCTTGCCTTTGTATTATCAACTAAATACTTGTGGCTTGGGTCAGCAGAATAAATGTCTTTTAAGCATTTTGTTACTTGCTCGTCAATCTTTCTAATCGGAATTCTACTACACTTCAACCATTTTGATAATTCATCATCCGTTCGAACAATTTCATCATAAACCATCTCAGGCATGAAAATGATATTATTAGCGCCCAACTCATTAAGCATATCCCAATAACTTGGGCATATTTTTGGAGAGTAGTATTTTTGCCATGCTTGAATAAGAACATTAGCATCTAAGCAGAATTTCTTATCAATCATACTCATCTGTACATTTGTGCTTCAAGTATGGGAAACTTATTTACCTGAACATTTAATAAGTTACTTGCCATAGATGGTTCAATTACCCCTCCACGAAAAGCATCTAATACAGTTTGTGTAAATAATCGACTATTTCTGTTTAGTTGCAGTAAGAAATAATTTGGCCCGCCTGGTTTTTCTTTCTCTTTCTGCTTTATTTTTTTTGCTTCTTCTCTTTTTAAGAATTCGTTATATTCAATATCAGCTAAATGCTTCAACTGTTTATATGCATTTAATGAAATAATGTTAAGGTTTAATGCTCTAACCAATAATGCAAAAGAGCTAACCCCGATTATTTTAGCATTTTTGAAAACTTCTTTTGCATTATCAAAAGCATTTCTATCAAGATTGTCAATAAATTCCTTAGGCATTAATGCGCTTGCAGCAACTTCATTGCAGAATAATTCAATTGGATTATAATCACCAGCATTTTTTATTGATGGCTCTACGCAATTTGATATTCCAGTCTCGGCAATCCAAAGGTGAGAAAGTTCGTGAACTAAAGTAAATAATTGAGGAGCATTCCAATCGTCAGAATTGATAAATATGAAAGGAGCAAAGCTGTCTGCAATTGCAAAACCTTGAATTTCATTTGAGTCCAACTTTAGCCTTGAATGGATAAAACTAGTCCTTGAAATAAAAATCCCATTAGATTCAGCTTTATCAATCCATTCAATGATTGGATTATTAGATTTATAATTTAGTGGGTTGATATTTAGCGTAGCGAGAATATCATTAGCAACAAGTACTGGATTATCTTTAATAGTGAATTTGCCAATAAATGGAACTCTGTTTTCATTATTATCTTCGTTTACTTCGCTAATCCAAGCTTGTTTTTGTTGTATTTCTCGAATTATGAAAATTGAAGATGTACTTAATTCTTTTGAGCCTGTTTTCCTGAAATCTTGAAGAGGCTGAAAATCAGCTGGTACATCAGACAGAAAAAATAATGCAAATGGTCTTCTATACGCTTTCGCTAAAGTCTGTGCCTGTCTAATGGTCGGATAATCTTCTCCATTTTCCCAATCCTTGAACTTATCAATAGAAACGGCAACTTTAGATGCAGCAATTTCTTCAGTAATTTTAGCTGATTCTCTTGCCCATTTAAAGACTTTTGCCGTTATGTATGCTTTTTCTGCCATATATTGCAAAAATACAACTTTTTATCTCAAATCAATTTGTTAATTTATGAAACGGAGCGTCCTCTTAGCATGACCACCAAAACATCCAAATATATTTACTTTTTGTTCAAAAGGTTCACATATTTCATGTATAACATTGGTTGAGGTTTTGTTTCACCGGTGTTATCCGCTTTAAAAAAAACATTGTATTGCTGCATTAAAAAAACGATGTAATTTACATAATATCTTTATGAAAGCACCCCGACCAACAGGATAATTTTCAACTGTTTGTAAACAATTAACCTGGGCGGGATTGTTACGGGTTTTCTTTAAAGACTTATCGTGGGGCTTGAGATGTTGTGTGAATGATGTTTTTTAAAACAGATAGTATTTTTTTTTGGAGCGGATGGCAAGGGGGGGCATGTGTAGTAAAATTAAAACCGGCAACTTTTTATACCTGCTAAATTATAAAAGGCGCCTCTAAAAAAACCTTGAAAACTGCATACACTTATACCGGGATTTAGTTCAACCGGGATTTCGCAGCCTGTCCCGATGATTTTTATCGGGGCTTGGCACTGCGTGCCGCTTAAAGTCCTATGTATTACCGCCAGTTTATATTTGTCAATAGTCATAATGGTCATCCTTCCAATCATCCATTTCGAACACAGCTGTTATTTCATCTATTAATCCGGCATTAATCTGTATTTGCAAGCATGTCGATGCAACCGTCCTATCTTCTGTCTCATCTTTAATACGTTTAAGACTTTGTATTAAGTCATCTTCTATATTTTCATCTGAAACGCTAAAATAATTCTCTAATCCTTCCAGTGCAGTGTACTGCTCATTTACATTTTTACTATTTATTGATTTTACAAACAGTTCCTTTGCGATTGGAATATGATAATAGTTAATCAAATCTCCTATAAATCTTAAAGAACTTGAACGTCTTAAGTCACTTCCTTTACTATTATCATCTTTTATTTCTAAAATTTCTTGTATTAATCCAAGCAAGCATGATAAATTTTTTTTACCCGTTTTATCATAATCTGTATTTGATAATAATTCTTCATTATCCGCTATTTCAAGTTTCTGTATCAATAAGATTTGAAATGGGACTTTATTTACAAAATCCCAAAAATCTTTCTCTAAGTGCCTAATTATCGTATTTTTGGTTTTTGCAATTTTAATTACTGTTTCACAAATTAATACTATGTCATCATAACTGATTTTTTTGGTTAATGCCTCATTCAAATGCAAATAGATGAATTTATAATCAATTTTATTGTCTGAACCATCAATTATTTGGTCAATCAACTTACATATTTCTTTAATACTCTTTTTTCCTATTTTCTCCATTTGTATCTTATTGACGATGAGCGTGTTTTAAATTGGCGGTAAAACATCCAAATATATGTACTTTTCGAACAAAAGGTACATCTATTTCGCGTATAGCGTTGGTTGAGGTTTTGCAACTTACTCGTACATAGAATTAAATCAGGAATGAAATATGACAATAAGTGTTAGTAAAAGACTTTTTATAAATCTTCTTTTGACAATTGAAAATCAATGCGTTAATTAAATATAAAACGAAATTTAAACAACCTCTTACAAGACCAGAAAGCGAATAGCCATATGGTTCAGGATGAGACGGAGGTTTAGCACTATCGAAGTCTCAGAATGACAAGAAAAGACTTTTACACAGCCTCTTTTTAAGTTTCTGCCGGAATGTGCCCGGGGTTTTTATAAAACATTGCTTTGCTGCTTCAGCATTTATTTCAATTTAATGAAATCTTCATGGGTGATACCAGTAATCGAAACTGTCACTGACCACTTTTTAGTCAGGGATTTGTTCTTCCTGTGCCTCGATGAGCTTCTTTGCTACATCTTTTGCTATCTCAATGGTTTCAGAAATAGTTCTTCCTTGTGCAACAAGTCCCTGAACATTGTCAGAAGTTGCAAGATAAAAACCTTCCGGCAATTTCTCAATATGCAGGTTTACAATCCGTTCCATATCTATCGTACTTTTAACCAAAGATAATGACAAACGGTGAATGTAATTCTTTTAAAACAGGCCAGACCATAAGCAGACCAAAAAATCAATGACTTTTTATTTCTTTCTTAGCTTCGGTACGGTCATATTTGCAACAACCCGGAAGTTTGTTGTAAACTTCATCTTTTGCCTTGTGCATGGGTGTATCATGGCCTACTCCGGCAATAGCCATTTGCACTTTGTGCACATTGGTCTTAGTTGAATCAAATGAAACTGACAGTATTTTTGTCTCCTGATTCCAGTTGGCTGTGTTAACGCCATCAACCGATCTGGCAGCTTTTTCAATGCGGTTTTCGCACATGTCGCAGTTGCCTTTCACTTCAAATTTTTCAGTTTTTGCCTGTGCAAATACCATGCTTGTCCCTAAAAAGAACAAGCTCACTAAACTTAAAACTTTTGTTTTCATGTTATTATAAATTTAAATGATGAATAAAAAAGATTATTTAATTTCTTTGGTTATCTCGCCGCAAGTCAGCATTGAACTCCCATAGTATGGATTTCGAATTTCTTTTTCAGTGCTCAGCCAGTCAGCGCCTTTGTTGTTATCGGCCATGGGGCAGTGTTGCACGTAAATGGTCCCGCCAGGCGGATTGAAAATGTCGGCCATTTCAACCATATTGGCCGAAACGGTTTGAAATGCATTTCTCAGCTCCTCGATATCGGAAAAATGCTGAACATGCTGCAAACTGTTTCTTAGTTTACCCTGGTAATCCATCCAAACACTATGGGCATTGCCTTTAAACATGCCCATGTCGATTTTATCCAAAGCTGACTTCATGTTTGTTGCCATCTTTTGAGCTGCCTCAAAATTGTCTTCGACCAGGGCATTTTTCCATTTAAGGTAGGCAGTGTATAAAGGTTGTAAAGTCTCTTTAGCCTTACTGTTTAAAGAAAAAGATTGAGATTCTGCAGATGTATTTTTTTCTTTAAGCCCATCACCTTTTGTGCTTCCTCTCTGCCCATCCGGCAGGCTGGCGTGGTTATGCCCGGTTGTTGCCTGTCCCCCTCCGGGTTTACCCTCCGAAGACTTAGCAATGGAGGGGCTCATCATGCTGGGTTTACCCGCCAATTGTGCGGCAGCATCTATACTGAATGTGCCGTTAACAGCAATTTCTTCACCTTCGCGAAGACCGTTTTCCACCACATAGCTATCTCCCAATGAGGGACCCAAAGTAACTTCACGCATGATAAAATTAACACCTTGATCTGAAATAGATTTGATGTAAACAACCGAGCGTTTACCGGTCCACATAACGGCTGTTTTTGGTACCACAAGTGAATTTGACTTCTTGGTTAATTTCGCTTCAGCTACTCCTGATACAAACATTTCCGGTTTCAATTTTCCGTTTGCATTGTTGTATTCTACCCTTGCTTTTGCCACTCTGGTTTTTGGGTCTATCACAGGGTCGAGGTAAGAAATGACACCCTCAAAATTTTCCCCCGGAAGGGAGGATATTGAAAATTCAACTTTATCGCCTTTTTTTACCCATACCATGTCCGATTCATACACATCAAACAAAATCCAGACTTTAGAAAGGTTTGCAATTTCGTATATAACTCCTCCTTTACCGACATAATCGCCCGGATTTATCATTTTTGAAGTCACATAACCGGCAACTTCAGCTTGTACCGGAAATTCTTCCAATGTTTTTCCTGAATTCAGAATTTCATCAATTTGTTTATCAGAAAGTTTCCAGTTTTTTAACTTTTCTTTGGCCGATGCAAATAATTGGGGCTGTGATTCGGCTATTTTCTGTGCTTCAAACAATTCTACCTGTGCTGTAACAAGTTCGGGTGCATATACATAGGCAATTGTTTGTCCTTTGTTCACAAATTCACCGGTAAAATTCACCAGTAATTTTTCGATTCTGCCCGGTATATGCGAAGATTGAGAGTAAACCAAACGTTCATCAAATTGCACTTTCCCGTTTAAACGAACCTGTTTTACCGGATGCATACCCCCCACAATTGCCGTACTAATACTGGCTAGCTGCATGGCTGTGGGAGACATACTTATGGCATCAGGGTCAATATCAGAGTTGTTGTCACCCTCCACCGGAATTAAATCCATTCCGCAAATTGGGCAGTCGCCTGGCTCATTTTGACGTACCTGCGGGTGCATGGAGCAAGTCCAGACAGCCTCCCCGTTTACTTCAGTTTTCACCTGTTCATGGTCATCGCGTGAATTGCTCCTATTTCCGCCAAAAATCAACCATCCGGCCAGTAAACCAACAACCAGTGTAGTTGCGCCTACTATTATTGCTTTTTTATCTAATGTCTTCATTTCAGTACGTTTTAGATGTTAAGTAATTGATTTTCTCAACGGCTATATGATATTGTGTCAATGCTGTAGCTCTTATTTTCTGATACTTCAGCAATTGTTGCTGCATTCTTAATACCTCTTCGAACTCCTTACCAGAATTACCATACGAAGTAAAAAGTATGTTCAACGATTGTTGCGAAGTTTGTATTTGCTGATCATACAGTGACAATAGTTTCTGCTGCTGTTGAACCTCAAACCAAACCATTTCATAATTCGAAATAAGTGTGTTTGCTACTTCTTCTTTCTGATAGGCATAACTGTCATGCATCAATTGGGCTTCTTTTACAGAGGCGTTGTACCTGTCCCGGAAAATGGGAATCGTTATGCTTATCATAGGCATGAATATATCTTTGCCGTTATCGGGCATTGATAAATCACGCTCACCAACCATTACATAATCTAATCCTACTCCCAACATAGGCATGCCTTGCTTTCGTGCAACAAGTTCCTCAGCCTTATTTGCCTGCAATTTTAAATCCAATGCCCTTAATTTTGGATTAGCAGCAATCATAGAATCTTTTCTGAAATTTTCTGAAAGGATTTCTGCTTGCAAAGAGTCGTTGAATAGCACCATTTCATTATCAGGTCTGTTTAAAAGCTTGTTGAAAGTAGTTACCAATGGTTTTTCTTTATCGCTGAGAATACTTAAATTGGTTTGCGCATCTTTAAGCATAATATCTGCACGCAATACATCAACCATTGTTCCTGTTCCGTTTTCAAACTTTTTGGTTGCAATGTTTTTATATGATTCAAGTATGCTGATATTTTCCTGCTCAATTCGAATCCAATCTTTTAATTCATATAATGGATAATAGGCAGTAGCCACATGAAAATAAAGCTTGTTACGTGCTTCAATAAAGCTTTGAAATTTTGCTTCGGCCAATAATGCTGCGGCATTGCCCCGGGCTTTTAGTGTACCAAACCAGGGCAACATTTGAGTAAGTGAGAGCTTTGCCTGTTGCGGCCCAACTCTAGTTTCCACCGGAGAGACAAAATACCCGAATGAAAAAGTTGGGTCGGGTAAAGTACTCACCTGTGGCACTTTCTGTAAAGCGGCCTCGTATTCTTTATACACAGCCTGTAAACCCGGATTGTTTTCGGCAGCAATTTTAAAATAATCGTCTGGTGTTTGAGCAAAACACAAAGTACTGTACAATAGCACTGCCATTAATATTGCTATATATTGCTTCATTATTTCAATTTTTTAAGTTTATACTCTTCACGCATGCAATAAAGCGTGGGAACAATATAATAGGTAATTGCTGCTACTATCATTCCGCCAAAAGCCGGGATGGCCATAGGCACCATGATGTCAGCGCCACGACCGGTTGATGTAAGTACCGGCAACAGCGCAATAATGGTGGTTGTGGTTGTCATTACTGCAGGACTGATTCGTCGCTCCCCTGCTTCCACAACTGCCGCCCTGATTTCCTTTATTGTTTTGGTTCGGTTTCGCTTAAAACTCTGGTCGAGATAAGTTCCCATCAAAACACCATCATCTGTTGCAAGTCCAAAAAGGGCAATAAAACCAACCCAAACGGCAACACTCATATTGACTGTATTCATCCGGAAGAGGTCCCTGATGTTCATTCCAAAAACTGAAAAATCGGCAAACCACCCCTGACCGTATAACCACAGCATAATGAAGCCTCCGCTAAAAGCCATGGCTACCCCCGTAAAAATCATGAGCGACGTAGTTACCGATTTAAACTGGAAATAGAGTATCAGGAATATGATAAAAAAGACAAGCGGCACAATAATACTCAGCCGTTTTTCGGCACGCACCTGGTTTTCATAACTTCCTGAAAATTTATAATTAATTCCGGCCGGAACAATTAATTCCCCGGCATCAATTTTTTGTTGAATCATTTCCTGTGCGTCATTCACCACATCTACCTCGGCATAGCCTTCGCGTTTATCAAACAGCACATAGCCAACCAAAAACGTGTTTTCACTCTTTATAGCCTGCGGCCCGCGCACATATTCAATATCTACCAACTGATTTAGCGGAATTTGTGCCCCTGTGGGTGTTGAAATCAAAATATTTCCTAATGCTTCAGGGCTATCCCGTAATTCTCTTGGGTAGCGGACCCTGATGGGGAAACGCTCACGCCCTTGAACGGTTGAGGATATTTTCATGCCTCCGATTGCCGTTTCAATGGTTTGTTGCACATCCTCAATGTTTAATCCATAGCGGGAAATTTTATCCCTATTGATATTCAGGTGAATGTATGGTTTTCCCACTATGCGGTCGGCAAAGGCGGCTTCTGCTTTTACCGAAGGAACCTCCTTTATAATACTTTCCAGCTTTAAGCCAAACCCCTCAATGGTTTTAAGGTCGGGGCCGAAAACCTTGATGCCCATAGGCGCCCGCATGCCCGTTTGTAACATCACCAATCGGGTTTCAATGGGTTGAAGTTTTGGGGCAGAAGTAACACCGGGTATTTTGCTTACTGTAACTATTTCCTTCCAGATATCATCGGAGGATTTTATATGTTCACGCCAGTTTCTGAAATAGTTTCCATCTTTATCTGCAATCAGTTCCGCTGACGAAATACCACGCAACAACATCTCTTTGTTGGTTAAGGTGTCTCCGTTTTTCAAGACAAAACGGTCCTTTTTATCTGTTCTAAATCTTTTGCGATGTCCTTTTTCATTCAGCGCGTATTCAGGTTTGTAGTTAATTATATTCTCGTACATTGAAACCGGTGCGGGATCGAGCGCTGATTCTACCCTGCCTGACTTGCCAACGGCAATATCTACTTCGGGAATATTGGTTAACAACATGTCCAGTTGCCCCAATACTTTCCGGTTGTATTCAACACCTGAATGTGGCATAGAAGTAGGCATAAGTAAAAAACTGCCCTCATCCAGCGAGGGCATAAATTCTTTCCCGATTCCTGGAAATTTATGCGTCATTGCTGACCAGACTGAAGTTGTCCGAATGTTCCAGCCAACTTTGTCGGCCCCTTTTGCCAGAAATCCGAAAATGTTTGAAAAACCCAACCATATATTAACTGCAATAATCATCAATAAGGCCGGAATCAGTAAAAACTTCACCTTGTTATTCAAACACCAGTGTAAAATCTTTTTATATGAATATTGCAACAAACTAAATGCCCCTAAAATAGTCCCAACCAGAAGAGCAACAAAAATAAAGTTAAGCAGTACACTTTTACCTGCTCCAAGCGGCAACCAGTATTTTGCCAAAAGCCAGATTACACCGGTAACCACTATAATTAGCTCAACATTTTCCAAGGCTGTGCGGAAAAGAGGTTTTTCAAACAATCTTTTATTACGTAATAGCGGTTTAATGAAAGGGATGGTGCCAAATAAAATCAGTAATACACCAGCCCATATCATACTTCCGAATAATGCAATAACCCCGGCTGCAATAAGCAAAAGGTTAATCCACCTTTTGTAACGGGGATTCTTTATCCTGAAACCAAAAAACCAATGTGCCAATGCAGGCAAAATGAAAAGCGAGACTATAAGTGCTGCCACCAAAGCAAACGTTTTGGTAAATGCAAGCGGCCCGAATAATTTCCCTTCGGCTGCCTGCAAGGTAAAGACAGGTATAAAACTCACAATAGTAGTAGAAACTGCTGTAAGAATGGCTGAACTCACCTCTGCCGAGCCATTGTATATGGTCGTGATTATCTTTTGTCCGGGCGGAGCTTCACCAAGGTGTTTTATAATATTCTCTGAAAGGATAATCCCCAAATCGACCATAGTGCCTATGGCAATGGCGATGCCTGAGAGCGCCACAATATTGGCGTCTACACCAAAATAACGCATGGCAATAAAAACCATGAGCACTGCAATGGGCAATAAGCTTGATATAAGCAAAGATGCCCGAAGGTTATAAATCATCACAATTATAACCAAAACAGTGATGAGTATCTGAAGCGACAGGGCTTCTTCTAATGTACCAAGAGTCTCATAAATAAGCTCTGAGCGGTCGTAAAACGGAACAATGGTCAGTTGGCTTTCTACACCATTTGCCAACGTTTTCTTTGGTAAACCGGGTGAAATTTCTTCAATTTTTTCTTTCACATTGTTTATTACCTGCAATGGATTTGCACCATAACGTGCCACCACCACACCGCCTACTACTTCGGCTCCGTCTTTGTCCAGAATGCCTCTGCGCGAAGCCGGACCAAGTGTAACCACAGCAATATCTTTAATACGCACAGGCACATTATCCTGTACGGCAACCACTGCTTTCTCAATTTCTTCTGTCTTTTTCACATAACCTAAACCACGCACAAGATACTCTGCCTGGTTGATTTCAATGGTTTTAGCCCCCACATCGCGGTTCGATTTCTGAACTGCCTGCATTACTTTGTGCAGAGGAATATTATAAGATTTTAAGGCGTCGGGATTAACATCTATCTGGTATTCCTGCACATACCCTCCAATTGAGGCTACTTCTGAAACACCTTCTGTTGCATTCAGTCCGTATTTTACATAAAAGTCCTGGACAGTGCGTATCTCATGCAAATCCCATCCGCCGGTTGAATTTCCTTCTTTATCCCTTCCCTCAAGTGTATACCAGAAAACTTGTCCCAGGGCCGTTGCATCCGGCCCCAGTGTTGGTTGAACACCATCGGGCAAAAGTCCGGTGGGAAGAGAACTTAACTTTTCAAGGATTCGGGAGCGTGACCAGTAAAACTCTATATCTTCACTAAAAATGATGTAGATACTTGAAAATCCAAAAATGGAGGAACTCCGAATGGTTTTCACTCCCGGAATTCCTAAAAGATACGTTGTTAACGGATAAGAGATCTGGTCTTCAATATCTTGCGGCGACCGTCCGTTCCAGGGAGTAAATACGATTTGTTGGTTTTCGCCAATATCCGGTATGGCATCAACCGGAACAGGGTCAGATGGCAAACCACCTGTTTGCCAGCCAAAAGGAGCGGTAACAATGCCCCATGCTACCATTCCGGTGAGAACAAGCATGGTTACCAACTTATTCTCTAAAAAATACTTAATAATTTTATTGAGCATAATTTATGATTAAAATATGAATAATGATTAGTTATATAGGTGCAAAGTATATTAACCACCCTTCAATAAGAAGCATGAAATCAATAATTCAATGGAGAATCAAATCAGGAAAGTCTGGAAAATTATTTGTAAGTCTTTTTCAAGAGCTGGTGGCGAATAATTAAGATAAAACTGATGTGTTGATTTTGGTAGTAAATCCGAATTCAGTGTTGGGTAAATCAGCGCAATTGCAAAATCAACTTTGAAGGAAAGTTGAGCAGCATCTTTCACAAATTCATCCGTTACTTGAAGGTATTGGTATTTATTTTCACAGCAAGGTATCTTATTGAAACCAATATATTGATTGTTGGATTTTTCAGAAGCATCACACGATTCTTTCATATCCGGCATACCACAACCCAAATGCGTTTCACCTAACATTAACTTTGTCTCAACGGCCTCACCACCGCAAAAATGAGTACCAATAACCAGATTGATTTGGCTTGCCAATAGAAAAAAAGATAATGATATGGAGAAAATCTTTTTCATCTTTTATTAAAACACATAAATACAAAAAATGTTTTCATTTAATTAATTTTTTTAAAGCAGGTTTCTAATAAAGTTGACACCATGCAACCTAAGGAAATAAACCTCTAAAACCGGCACATCTAACCCCCACCCTGTAGCCACTGTAACTTTTATTCATTCAGATATTGCTCAGTTGTCTTTACAACTGAAAAATATCCATTCAGGGCAGCTAAAAAGCTCTTTTGTACATCTTTAGCAATGACTTTTTGTCCATTTATTTCTAAATCCCTTGTGGCACAAGCATCACCAATGAGTGTTATATTAAATCCAAGATCCTTGGCTGCTCTCACTGTTGTATCTACGCACATATGTGTCATCATACCACATATCACAAGTTCTTTGATTTTATTGCTGTTTAAGAAATCTAATAAATCTGTTCTTTTAAAACCATTGGGAAAGTATTTTTTAATCACTTTTTCGCCACCAATTGGTTTTACATCTAAATGAATCTCTGAACCATGTGTATTAGGAAGCAGATAGGATTTATTTTTTTCGAGTGTTATATGTTGTATATGTACAACAGGCTTACGATTTATTCGAAATCTATCAATAATTAATTTAGCATTTTTACTTGCTGATTCTGCATTTACCAATGCCATTGCCCCATTATCAAAATAATCATTTTGAATATCTATAATAATCAATGCTGTTTCCATTTCAGTAAAGTT
>JAWOHT010000093.1:0-3525 GCA_046485045.1 Bacteroidales bacterium | reverse complement strand
GATATCTTTGAAACCGATACTGGCTCAATAACATCCATGATTTTCATGTTTTCATTCATCTGGGCTTCAATCTCACCTCCCGATTCCAGCACGTACTCAGCCTGCAACCATTCAGCATCGTTATACCCGGAGCTGTTCCATCCCGGCATTTCTTTGCGGGCATCGTACTCTTCACCATCATACAAATTGTTTACGCGAACAGGGCCATCTGCTGTCACTTTCCATGTGTCATCGGTACTGATGGTCTGTACAGAACCATCATTGTATTCAACAATGAGGTTGAGAAGTAACTTTGGATAACCAAACGTTTTGATTTTATATGGTTTATATTTTTGGCGCATGGTATAAAAATAGCCGTTACCCAAAACCACACCTAAGGCATTGGTACCGGAAACCAAATGTCTGGTAACATCAAAACCGTTGTATTTAATATTTTTTGCATAGTCGGTAGGTGAAGGCGCAAGTACCTGGTCGCCAGTTCTTTCTCCGTTTATATAGAGTTCATACATTCCCAACCCGATAATATAAACGGTTGCACTTTTTATTTCATTATTCCGGGTATTGAATTCTTTTCTGAAATAGCGGGCAGAAAGACGTGAATGCTGGCTTTCATCATCCCATGCAAATGAGCGGTCGAGCCCTATCCACCGTCCTGTCCAGTCTTTGAAATGCAGAAGGCCCATCTGCCAGCTGGCCGTTTGGCTCCATTCGCTCTCACCGTTTTCTGACCATACTTTTACTTTCCAGTAACATTTTAAATTACTGCTTAATGGCAAGCCATTGTATTCAACATGAACAGACTGTCCCGACTTTTTTTTGCCCGAATTCCAGAGGTCGCCATCATTATTTTCGAGCTTTTGCATTGAGGAGGAAACGATCACCTGATAATAATTCTGCATGATATTTCGCTGACCTGACAATATTTCCCAGCTCAGAAGTGGTTTAACTGCATCAATACCTACGGGGTTTGTAAGCATTTCACACCTGAGATTTCCCAGGTGAATATCTTCAACAGGCTGTTCATTGCATGATAGTACAAAAAAAGCAATTGTAAAAAAAATCAACGTTTTATTCCCTATGTGTTTATTCATGTCCATGATGCCTGTATTTAAAATTGAACCATCATTTTTTCCGGTTTATCCGAGAAAGCTGCTTTGCTGCCGTCAACAAAGATATGAAAGCCTTTTCCTTGATTGTACCTGGTTCCATATTTATCCCAGAAAATAGTCAATATTTTGCCGTGATAAAGTATATTGTCAAGGCAAAACCATTCCCATTTGTTTTCAGGCACCAATGGATTAACCTCAATGACATTATCGGGTCTTGGACGGAGTCCTATCAGGCCGGTAATAATCAAATCGTTGAATGTGGAATGATTGTAATACCTGCTGCGCTCCTGATCTCCCTTTAGCCAGTATCCGGTTTTTTCGTCAAGGTACTCGCCAATATACGGTCTGCCCCTGTAATATTGTGATTCCACATATTGCTCGAGCAACCTGAAATAAACAGAATCATTCATCACCGACTGGTTGAAATTATTTAAAAGATTGGCCAGTGCAGTAAGTGTCTGTGAGGTTGCAAACGGCCATACAGCGCCGTCCCATTCGCAATTACAACAGCCGTTGGTTCGAAACAGGGGGTGGCGACGCTCGGCTGTGGTATGGCCAAAGGGCGCCAGAAACCCTTCCGGGTCGATTACCTGCTCCCATGCACGT
Organism: Bacteroidales bacterium; assembly: GCA_046485045.1. Classification (GTDB taxonomy): domain Bacteria; phylum Bacteroidota; class Bacteroidia; order Bacteroidales; family UBA10428; genus JAFGPL01. Next base: position 1,810 of record JAWOHT010000093.1, on the reverse strand, counting down.
TCGAAACCATTATCGGGCAGGTTGAAATACCAGGGTATAAACCCAATCGCTTCTCTTGCGTTGGCCAGGGTGTCATTATGCATCAGGGTTTCGAAAAACTGATGTTTTTTGTTCCAAAGCTCTGAAAGTACAAGGTTCTTAATGGTATCTGCTTTCAACCTGAACATTGTTGAAAGTTCCGGATTACCATTTAATACAGCCATTTCTGATATTGCCAGTGCATTGCCATACATATAACTGTTGATGGTTGGACGGTGGTTTTCAACCTTTCTTCCGCCACTGACTGATTCCTCCATACCATCTCTCACATCGTACTGCCAGAAGAGGCCGTTCGGATGGCGGCGTTCTTTTTCCCAGACATAATAATCATATACCATATCGGGTTGCATATCAATCAGAAAGGCGGTATCGGCATCAACCAGAAACCTGTTATACAAGGCATTGGCAGTCCAGCTACTGAATTTGTTAAGTTTATCCATAGGCAACCCTTCATTTCCGCGGTACCAGAGATGTATATAGTTATCAAGAATCCCGGTATCGTGCAGCCATCGTGCCTCATAGATATGGTGCCCGATTGCACAGGCAATCATATTGTATTTATCGGCGTATGAACGGGGAACAAGAAATTCAGTAACTGTAAGACCTTGCGGGGTTTCTTTGATATGTTTTCTGAAAGTCCACCACCGGTAGTAATAAATCTCTTCAAAGTTATCCTGGGGACATTCAAACAAAGGGATATTGGATTTCATCCAATTCCAAGCGCTGTCGTTGGGAATGGCCTGAATGATGTTTTCATCCTCCATGCGGTTGAAATAATCCACATAGTGTTTGAAGTTCTCAGGCTTTAAAACTGAGGTATGATAATTTTTCAAAGGTTTCTGAACTGCGCATCCGGTGAAGAAAAAGACACAAGCTACAACGATAAAAAAAAGAACAGTGTAAGCTATTCTGCTACTACCTGTGTTACATAAAGTATGTCGGTTTTGGCATGAACTGAATACCGGGATGAAAAATTTCCTTTCCCTTGACACATATCCTTCACTGTCGTTCAGGATGACAAAAACAGGGTTATCATTCATAAATTCAAAATTTTTATTCTCTTGTCGTCTTAACATTCTTAATATAATAGGCTGCCTTCTCAACCGGCTCACCGGATAAAGGCATATCTTCGGTATGTTCAGCCGGAGATTCGGGGTCGGGGTATCTGCGGGGTTCTCCGGTGCGAAAGACAATTCGCTGGAGTGATTTAACAGGGGCAAAAAACATGGCCTGTTTTTTATCTTCTCCATTTACATTTACTTTGTAAAACTGTGTTTTTGAATCGAAAGATATGATAATATTATATACTTCGCCGGGTTTGTAATTAAAAACTCCGGAATAGCGATACCCGTCTTTGATGCTGCAATTTCCAAGCGAATCGAACACCAGTCTTAAAGCAGCAGTTCCCTTTTCATCGTGAAGTTCGATATGGAAAACTCCCCTGTTGTTTTGCGCCGGTATGAATGTAAATTCAACGGTTCCTTTTTGCGAAGAGGGAAATACCCGCTCTGCTTTTGCGTATTCGTATCTGTCTTTATCGCTTAATGACAGCGCTTTGGTTCCGTCCGGCAGCTTTTCAGTTTTTACGGGCGCCCAAAGCGGACTGTGAATATTCCAGTGCAGAAGCTCTTCGCCCTGTTTCATCTCGTTAAACACTTCGCAAACATCCTCTTCAACAATGCTTTTTACCGGAACGGGAATTTTTGCCACCCAAATATCTTCTTTGTTCATGCTGTATGTAACCCACATGTTTGAGTCGGGGGGTATGCCG
>JAWOHT010000286.1:0-25548 GCA_046485045.1 Bacteroidales bacterium | reverse complement strand
ACGCGCACCAGAATATCAACACTGTCACCTTTATACGGTACACCTTCAGAAAGCATCTCCATATAAGAAATATTTGCTTCTTTCACTACCCTTGCCGTTCTTTTCTTTACAGGGTCGAGGTAAACAGGTTTTTCACCATCCCAAAGGCGCACGCCACCCAGCCCAACTGTAGATCCTACTTTGTACTGGTCGGCCCCCCACCCCTCTTTTTGCTGTTCCGGGGTCGGATACCACCCTGCTGCAGCCAGCTCGAGTCTGGTTTGCGATTTGTTATACACATCTATGGCTACCTTGTGGTCAAAATACACTCTTAATGCCAGCCATTCGTTTTCAACTGCAGGACCATGATGGCTCAGCTTACTATATAAATTACCTGTTTCAGAACTTATTTCAGATTCCTGTTTATCAGAATCTTTCCATTTCAGGCTGATGTCGGTATTGTTTTGAGAAAATACCGAGAGACAACCACTAACTAACACAAAAAGAATGAAAGGCTTTTTCATATACAATTTATTAAAGGTTAAACGAACCATCACAATTCTTTGGAAAGAACTGTTTCAAATTATCTACGGCATTAAATATAATAATATTTCAATTAATATGATTATTTCTATTTTTGTGAATGGCTTTTTGATTAAATTTTTTTCATGATAAAGAGATTACCTGTATTCCTAATTGGTATCTCTATCGGCAATATGATGTTTAGAGGTAATTTAGACTGAATATAAAATATAGCGCTGTATTATAAAACACTTCAGAATGTTATACTAATAACAATATAATTTTTATTTTTGCGCTTTGACAAAATTCCGGTTTACAATTTTGAAAGGTGTAATAAATTAATATATAATACTATGAGTGAAAACAGTGCTCAAAAGGAGAAAGTTTGTAAGTGCCATGATTCGATAAACGAAGAGCAGTACTATGAACAACTTGACGATATTATTGATCAGCATATTGAAAAGGAAGGCGCTTTGATTCCTATATTGCAATCAATACAAAATCTTTTTGGTTACCTTCCCGAGGCTGCCTTAAGAAAGGTAAGCAGAAGGCTGAATAAACCTTACAGTGAAGTTGCCGGCGTCGTTGGGTTTTATTCATACTTTTCTACAATTCCCAAAGGAGAGAACACCATTCGTGTTTGCATGGGAACAGCTTGCTACGTTCGCGGGGGCAAAGATGTATTAAAGGCTTTTAGTGATGAACTGAAAATAGGTGTCGGAGAAACTACCGAAGACCGTAAGTTTTCGCTCGAAGTCGGAAGGTGCTTTGGAGCATGCGGCCTGGCGCCGGTAATCATGATCAATGAAGAGGTATTCCAAAAGGTGAAACCCTCTAAGATAAACGAAATTCTCAGCAGCTACAAATAGAATCATTTTGAATTAAAAGATCGTACTCAATATGCAAAAGTTAACATCAGTAAAGGATTTATCAGATCTTCGCAAAAGCATCAATAAAGAAGCCAATAACCCTGATATTCGTGAAAAAATACTTGTTTGTACAGGTGGTGGATGTATTGCCTCAGGTTCTTTAAAGATTAAAGAAGCATTCAACAATAAGCTGAAAGAAAAAAATCTCGACAAGACAGTAAAGGTAATTGGAACAGGTTGCCTGGGCCCCTGTTCAAAAGGACCTGTTGTAATTGTGGCAAGCAATCGTACATTTTATCAGGAACTTGCGGTTAAAGATGTAGATGAGATTATCGAGAGCCATATCATTGGAGGAAAGATTGTTGAACGGCTTACCTACCGGAAAGAAACGGGAAGCGTACCTGTTCCGCTGGAAAAAGATATTGATTTTTTCAACAAGCAAACCAAGATTGTACTGCGGAATTGCGGGTCAATAGATCCCTACAGTATTGATGACTATATTGGCGCCGGTGGTTATGAGGCCCTGGCCAAAGCAGTCACCGGTATGAAACCGGAAGAGGTAGTTGATGAAATGCAGAAGTCGGGATTAAGAGGACGAGGAGGCGCTGGCTTTCCAACATACCTGAAATGGAAACTGGCTGCTAAAAACGAATCAGACCAAAAATATATACTGTGTAATGCCGACGAAGGAGATCCCGGCGCCTACATGGACAGGAGCATACTTGAGGGTGACCCTCACAGCGTTATTGAAGGAATGGCCATTGGGGCCTATGCTATTGGTGCTTCCAGGGGATACATCTATGTTCGTGCAGAATACCCTCTTGCCGTTGAAAGGTTAAATAATGCCATCAATAAGGCAACACAGATGGGTTTATTGGGGAAAAACATCGTGGGATCGGGCTTCAACTTTGAACTTGAAATAAGGATGGGTTCAGGGGCATTTGTCTGTGGTGAAGAAACAGCCCTTATTGCTTCTATTGAAGGGAAAAGAGGCGAACCACGGCCCAGACCTCCTTTTCCCGTGCAATCGGGCTTATGGGGAAAACCAACGGTACTGAATAATGTTGAGACTTTTGCTAATGTCACGGCAATTATTATCAATGGCGGTGAATGGTTTGCATCTTACGGAACAGAAAAGAGCAAAGGGACAAAAATATTCGCCCTCGCCGGCGCAATTGCCAATTCAGGTCTATTTGAAGTGCCTGTTGGCACAACATTGGGAGACCTTCTTTACGATATAGGTGGAGGAACAAGCAGTGGAAAACCCTTTAAAGCAGCTCAGATAGGAGGTCCTTCGGGAGGTTGTATTCCCAAACAACACCTTAATGTGCAGCTTGATTACGAATCGCTGAATGAACTCGGAGCTATCATGGGTTCAGGCGGTCTTGTCGTAATGGATGAAGATTCATGCATGGTAGATGTTGCCAGGTTTTTCCTCGAATTTGTCCAGGAGGAATCATGCGGAAAATGTACACCCTGTCGTGTCGGAACAAAACGCATGCTTGAAATAGTGGAAAACATATGTGCCGGTAAGGGTAAACCCGAAGATATTGACAAACTTATTGAGCTGGGAGAAAAAATCAAAAAGACGGCGCTTTGCGGACTAGGGCAGTCGGCTCCGAACCCTGTACTGTCAACGCTCAGATACTTCAGGCACGAATACGAGGCGCATATCTTCCAGAAAACATGTCTGGCCGGAGTGTGTTCGGGATTGGTAAGGGCACCGTGCCAAAGCGCCTGTCCTGCCCACGTTGATGTACCCGGTTTCGTTTCACTGGTAGGTGAAAAAAGGTATGCCGAGGCTCTCAGGCTACACAGAGAAAGAAATCCTTTCGCGGCAATATGTGCAAGGGTTTGCTTCCATACCTGTGAAGATAAATGCCGGAGATCGGTAATTGACGATTCTGTTTCCATCAGGGCTGTCAAACGCTATATGGTAGATCAGGAAATTACGGTTCAGATGCCCGAAATACGTGAGAACAGTCATAACGCCCAAAGAAAGATTGCCATTATCGGGGCCGGACCCGCCGGGCTATCATGCGCTTATTTTCTTGCAAGACTGGGCTATAAACCAAAAGTTTTTGAAGCCGAGCAAAGACCAGGGGGTATGCTGGTACAGACAATCCCTGCTTATCGTCTGCCGCGCGAGGTATTATTCCGCGAGATAAGGATGATCGAAAACATGGGGGTTGATATAGAAACAGGAAAAAAACTCGGAAAAGATTTTACCCTGTCTGATCTTCAGGAGATGGGATTTGAGGCCGTTTTTCTTGGGGTAGGCACTCCATCGGGCATGATACCAAACATTCCAGGTATTGATGCAGAGGGAATTGCCGATGCACTTAAATTTTTGCAAACATATAACCTTCGCGGATCAGTGCCGGTTGGCAAAAAAATTATCGTGGTCGGCGGAGGCAACGCAGCAATTGATGCTGCCAGAACAGCACTAAGGCTTGGTGCAGAAGATGTCCACATCGTTTACAGGAGAACCCAGGAAGAGATGCCTGCATGGGCAGAAGAAATTGAAGCTGCCATAGAAGAGGGTATCCTGTTGCATACACTTACCAATCCTGTTGAAATACTCCAGAAAAACGGGAAAGTGTCGGGTATAAAATGCGTTGAAATGAAACTTGGTGAATTTGACATTAGTGGCAGGAGAAAACCTGAGGCCAGTGACAGATCATTCGTTATTGAATCAGACCATATAATACTGGCAACAGGACAGACATTGGATTGCAGCACGCTGTTCGATGGCATTCAACTTGAAACAATTTCAAATTCCCGCTTAAAATCAGATCCATACACCGGCCAGACTTCTGTTCCCTGGATATTTACCGGGGGTGACGCGGCCACCGGGCCATCTTCGGTTATTGAAGCAGTTGCCGGAGGTGAAAAGGCAGCCGTGGGCATAGATATTTTTCTAACCGGCGAAGACCATGCATTCTGGCGAAAGGAGGCTATAGTTGATACCTTCTTCGACCCGGACGATGAACCGGCACCCTTCCCCAGGAAAAATATGGGCATGCTGGCAGCCGAACGACGCAGGTTTAATTTCGATGAGGTAGAACAGGTCTATGCCGAAGGTGAAGCCATTCGTCAGGCAAAAAGGTGTTTAAGATGTGACTATGGTAAGTGTTAATCTATAAAAATGTCAAAAAGTATGGTTTCTTTATATATCAATAATTCAAAAGTTGAAGTACCCGAAGGTACCACTATTCTTAATGCAGCTCAAAAAGCAGGTTACAACATCCCAACCTTGTGTCATCTTGAAACACAGATACCCAAAGGCGCCTGTCGGGTCTGCATGGTCGAGGTCGAAGGTGCCCGATCAATGGTAGCATCCTGTGCAGCACCTGTTGCTGAAGGGATGAAAGTAGTAACCAACAGCAAATCAGTAAGGGATGCCAGAAAATTTGTGGTCGAACTGCTGATCTCAGAACATTGCGGCGATTGTAAAACCTGTGACAGGAATAACGATTGTGAACTGCAGGCACTGGCTTACAGCCTGGGTATACATGATACCCGGTTTGAAGGTCAATGCCTTGAAAGCGTCATTGACGATTCAACCCCGGCGCTGGTTAGAGACAGTGGCAAATGTATCAAGTGCAGGAGGTGTGTTACCGTTTGTAACGAAGTACAGAACGTAGGTTCGCTTTTTGCGCAGGGAAGAGGGTTCGATTCAACAATCGGGCCTGCATTCGAGCAAAACCTGGACGAAGTGCCATGCGTGCAGTGCGGACAATGCGCGGCAGTATGTCCTGTTGGCGCTATAACAGAGAAAGACCACATAACAGGTGTATGGGAAGCATTGGACAACCCCGGTAAATTTGTGGTGGTACAGACAGCTCCTGCAATTCGTGCTGCCCTGGGTGAATGTTTCGGCTATGAGCCAGGCACCCTTGTTACCGGGAAAATGGTCACTGCATTGCGTCAGCTTGGTTTCGATAAGGTATTCGACACCAATTTCACCGCCGATCTTACAATTATCGAAGAAGGAACAGAACTGCTTGTAAGATTGAAAAAAGCTCTCGTTGACAAAGAGAAAGTAGCATTGCCTCAATTCACCAGTTGTTCGCCCGGATGGATCAAATACGCAGAATATTTCTATCCTGACTATCTTGATAATATTTCTACCTGTAAATCGCCGCAGCAAATGTTCGGCTCGATAGCCAAAACATATTATGCAGAGAAAGTCGGTAAGAAGCCGGAAGATGTTGTAGTGGTATCTGTGATGCCCTGCACCGCGAAAAAGTATGAAGCTCAAAGGCCTGAAATGAATGATAGCGGTGTGCAGGATGTAGATTATGTGCTTACTACACGCGAACTTGGAAGGATGATCCAACAGGCTGGAATTGATTTCAGGGAATTGGCCGATGACACGATGGACTCGCCATTAGGCGTGTCATCTGGTGCTGCTGATATTTTTGCCAATACCGGTGGTGTTATGGAAGCTGCAGTAAGAACAGTCTATGAGATTGTAACCGGTACCGAACTGCCGATGGAAAAACTGCATATCGCTCCCATTATGGGCCTTGAAGGAGTTAAAAAGGCCTCATTGAAAATTACGGGAACAAAACCCGAATGGAGTTTCCTGGAAGGTGTGGAGCTGAAAGTTGGCGTGGCACATGGCCTGGGCAATGCAAGAAAGATTATTGAAGCCATGCGGGCAGGGGAAGAGTTTCATTTTGTAGAAGTTATGACATGTCCGGGAGGTTGCATTGGCGGTGGTGGACAGCCAAGGTTTACAACCGATGAGGTACGCAAAAAACGCATTGAAGCAATCTATGCTGAAGATGAAGGGAAATTGCTGCGTAAATCGCACGAAAACCCTGAAATAAAGCTGATTTATGAAAAGTTTTTGGGTGAACCCCTTGGACACAAATCACATAAGCTGTTGCATACACATTATGTAACCAGAATGAGCTGATTATTAACAGATCATTTTCTTACCATATCTCCATTAACAATAAAATTCCGGCCGGTGATGAAGCGTTTTTCACCGGCCTCGTTTTTTAATAAACTTAGTGTCAAATTTTTCTCATCCTGATGTGCTTTGGAGTTACCTCAAGGTATTCGTCGTCTTTGATATATTCCATAGCTTCTTCGAGTGAGAATTCAATACGGGGTGCAATCTTCACGCTTTCGTCAGAACCTGATGCACGCATATTTGTGAGTTTCTTGGCTTTTATCACATTCATAGTCAGGTCGCCTTCACGACTATTTTCACCAACTACCTGGCCTTTATACACACTTTCACCCGGGTCAATGAAAAACTTTCCCCTGTCCTGCAATTTGTCAATAGCATAAGCCGAAGCTGTACCAGTTTCGAGCGATACCAGCGAACCTTTTAACCTGGTTGCAATTTCACCCTTAAAGGGTTCATAAGATTTGAACCTGTGGTTCATTGTTGCCATTCCGCAAGTTGAGGTCAGTATATTGTTTCTCAGTCCGATTAATCCCCGCGATGGAATTTCAAATTCAAGATGCAATAGGTCTCCTTTAGGTTCCATAACCCTGAGGTCACCTTTACGGCTGCTCACAAGCTCAATTACTTTTCCTGAAAATGATTCCGGAACATCAACCACAAGTATTTCAACGGGTTCGCAATTTACTCCATCAATTGTTTTAAGAATGACATTTGGTTTTCCTACCTGAATTTCGTAACCTTCCCTTCGCATGGTTTCGATAAGGATTGAAAGGTGCAGTACTCCGCGCCCAAAAACATTAAATTTATCTTCAGAGCCAGTCTCTTCTACCCGAAGGGCGAGGTTCTTTTCGGTCTCTTTGAACAGCCTGTCTCGAAGGTGCCTTGATGTTACATATTTGCCGTCGAGCCCATAAAATGGTGAATTATTGATGGTAAACAACATGCTCATTGTAGGTTCGTCTACCTCAATACGCGTCAGAGCCTCCGGTTCGTAATAATCGGCAATGGTATCACCTATTTCAAAATCTTCAAGCCCAACAACGGCACATAAATCGCCGCATCTTACTCTTATTACCTTCTGCTTGCCTAAGCCATCAAAAAGATGAAGCTCACGAATTCTTATCACTTTTTGCTGACCGTTTTTACAGCAGAGGGTGTAGTCTTTTCCTACTTCCAGCTCACCACGATAGACCCGACCTATTGCTATTCTTCCTACAAAACTGGAATAATCGAGTGATGCAATCTGCATCTGAACAGTTCCCTGATAATATGGCGCTTCAGGGATCGCTTCAAGTATGGTATCCAGCAATGCCCGAATATTGTCGGCTGGTTTTTTCCAGTCTTTCGACATCCATCCCTGTTTTGAAGAACCGAATATGGTCTGAAAATTCAACTGTTCTTCGCTTGCATTCAGGTTATACATCAGTTCAAAAACCTCTTCATGTACCTCATCGGGTTTACAATTTTCCTTGTCAACTTTATTTACAACCACAATGGGCTTCAGGCCTAAACCCAGCGCTTTGCTTAAAACAAACCTTGTCTGTGGCATAGGCCCTTCAAAGGCATCAACCAGAAGTAATACACCGTCTGCCATTCGAAGCACACGTTCTACTTCGCCCCCAAAATCGGCATGGCCCGGAGTATCAATAATATTAATCTTTACATCCTTATATGTAACAGATACGTTTTTTGACAGAATAGTTATACCACGTTCGCGTTCCAGGTCGTTATTGTCAAGTATTAGCTCACCCGACTCTTTCCTTGAGTCAAATACCTTACACTCATGAATTATTTTATCAACCAGGGTGGTTTTACCATGGTCAACATGCGCAATGATTGCGATATTTCTGATAGATAGCATATTCTTTTGCTGATATAAAAATGAAGCGGCAAAGATACGATAGTTTTTATAATTCACATTCGGTTATCGAACATATCTTCCATTTTCAAAACATTTGTTTTATATTTGGTGCATTATCTGTGGCCAAACACTTAAAACATGCAACGTAAGCTTCTTTATATATTATATCAACCTTATAAATGGTTATTCTTTGCCCCTTTTCTTGCTGTAAATACACTTTTTTTCGGGTTGATGGCTGTAATCGTATCAAGTTTGATCAATCAGCGGATAGGTAGTTATATCGGAGGAGTGTTGTGGAGCCGTCTGAATGCTTTTTTTACCCCCATGATTGTTAATGTTGAAGGAAGAGAAAATATAGTTAAAGATACCTCATATATTGTAATACCCAATCACCAGAGCTATTTCGATATCTTTCTGATATACGGGTGGCTGGGCCTCGACATAAAATGGGTAATGAAAAAAGAGCTTGCAAATATTCCCGGAATAGGATTTGGAAGTAGAAAAGTAGGACATATTTTTATTGACCGGTCGAATTCCAGGGCTGCAGTGGAGAGCCTGAGCAAAGCAAAAAGAAAACTTATAAACGGAACATCTGTAGTGATCTTTCCTGAGGGCACCCGTAGCAAGACTAACAGTTTATTACCGTTTAAACGCGGGGCCTTCAAGCTGGCGCTGGAACTCAATCTGCCGATTCTACCCGTTACAGTTGTAAATACAAAGAATATTCTTCCCACAGGTACAATTAATCTTTTGCCCGGTAAGGTAAAGCTGATTGTTCATGAACCTGTTGCCATTTATGGATATACCGAAACAAACATGCCTGAACTTATGCAACATATAAGACATGTGATTGAAAGCGGTTTGAAGGTTTGAAAAGTGAGCTACTGGCTGACTGAATTTTTTAATTCCCCATTTTCATACATACCTGTCGCCGATTCTCCGCTGGCCCATGAATATGTTCCTTTACCGTGAAATTTATTGTTCTTGAAGTAGCCGGTATATTTATCGCCGTTGGGATAAAAATATATACCATACCCGTCCTGGATACCGTTTTTCCATTCACCAGTGTATTTTGCGCCATCTGTCCATTTATAGGTGCCCTGGCCATTAAATTCGTCGTTTGCCCACATGCCATCATAACTGGCACCATCAAGGCATGTAAGTATGCCTCTTCCTTCACGCTTGCCATTTTTAAAATCACCTTTGAATTGGTAGCCGTTGGTATAGGTATATATACCACTTCCGTTTTCACAATTACCAGATATACAACCGGTTTTATCCTGCGCATTAATTGCTGCATTTATTACAAAAAGTGCCAGAAAGGTAACTATTGCCCGCATATCATCTTATTTAATTGATTTATTTATGTGTTTATACGAAACAGATGGCCTGGTTGGTTTCATTCTATGCACTATTTATTACTAAAAATAGCATTTCTTTCATTGTACATTAAGAGAAGAGACAGCCAAACCCTGAGCGCCATTTACCGATAAATGAATCTTATATTTTCCTGCATTAATACTTGTTACCGTATTGGTTTTTAAGGTTTTCCATTTTTGTCCTGTTACCACAAATTCAAGTATACCGGTATAAACCGTTTTATAGTTATGGTCTTTAATGGTTAGTTTCATTGTAATGTCAGCAGGTGTATTGTTCATGTATCGGAACTGAAGAGAATATAAATCGCCAATACCGACGGCAATATCCCATTCAACAGCATCATTAACGGGAGCAGAAAAAATAATATGCGGCTGGTCATCTGTATAGTTCTTAATGATGCCCGGGCCCCACAATATTGCGGAGGTTACCGGATACCTGGCCACCGGCCGTTGATCGGTTGCCAACCCTAAATTAGTTACCGGGGTGATGATCACCGAATACATCGGAGATGTTGCCGTAAACCCACCGAGGAAAACACGGGTGCCTTTTTGATACCTGTTGCCAAAAATTTTAAATCTGCTGTTTATTTCTCCGCAGCATTCAAGGTAAGTTTTTGTATCCTGATATGTGTCCATCCATGCCGGAAGGTTTTTAACATTTGTATCAACGGCTATAAAGATATCGGAGCTTTCCTGCAGGACAAACTGCGCAAGCGTATCTTCTGCAGCGCAGTTAAGGCTTTTCGGGGTACGTATCCAAACCGAACCGAATAAATTTGACGGAAGGTAAGAAATGGTTGCTTGTGCATCGGAAAAAAGTTTTTCCCCGGTGTCAAGCCAGGAGGTTAGTTCCCAGTTTGCGGGTGCCGAAAATCCCTTCATCAGGAAGTTTTTTTCACTGGCACTGCCGACGGGTGTACTCAAAGACTGGTTCAAAGAAGCAACAGCAATGGCTGATATTATGGCCTGGCCTGAGAATACTTCGGGAAAATGCAATACGAGTTTTCCACCTTTGACCGATGTAATAAATTTCTTTTTAAGTAATTTATTATGACCGACTTCATTATAAATATCTAAATTTTTAATTAAAGTATCGTTGTTTGCAGCAATGGTGAATAAACGCCAGCCTCTACAATCTATTCCCCCTGCTGTGCCATACCAGGGCTCAATAAAAAAAAGTTCCACAAGATAATTTCCGTCAGGAAGGGGAAATTCAAACCGGAGTTTATCTCTTCCATAACGAAAAGTTTGAAATAACTTCCAATCGTTGCTGCCTTTTAACGGATCGAATGTTCTGCGCTGGCTTCCATAAAATGACGGCAATCCTTCAAAATCATCCGTCCATGAAAGGCTGCCCCAGGAACCGGTATCGCTTTTGTGCCTGTCGGCCATCCAAAAGTTGCCAAGTTCATCTGTGTAATCAGGGCCGCCGCAATTTACGCGATAGATATAATTGTAACCGGATTCCGGCATGAGAGGATTTTCGGCAGTATGAGATAATTTCCCGAAACCGGGTGATTCCGGCAAATGATTCAATACAATGCAATCGGTTGCCACTACGTTGCCGTCAACATACCCTTTGGCATACAATACATTGTAACTGATGATCACACTGTCCCACATAAAATGTTCCCCAATACGGTTTCTGCTTTTTTTACCCAGTGATACTGCATCAACATCGTTAAACAGTTCCACCTCATCGCAATTGGAGTAAACTTCGATGCCTTGTTTAATGCCCGGACTTGTCCACCTGTCAGGCCAGGTATGCGAAACGATGTACACCATGGGTTCATTTTCTTTCGGGGCATAGTTTGAACGATACAAATAAAAAACATCTGCCGGTTCTCCCCATGCGGTTATCAGGCCTTTATAGTTCACAGGCCCTACCCTGTCTATTTCACGGTAACCTTCACCATTCTGTGTTCTTCCCGGGTTTTCATGCGAATTGAAAATCCATTGAAAGTGCCCGCAGCTTTTATCCCTCACAGCTTCACCAAGTCTGATTTTGGTTTCCATCACAGCACACATCCTGTTCTCACTGTGTATTCCCTCTTTGATAAACCCACCTTCGCTGTGCAGGTCAATGCTACGCCAGGCTCCATATTCACCGTTTAAAAGGTCTTTGGCAAGGTCTTCGTCATATTTGTACAGATCGCCTGCATAGGTGCCTGACCAGTTCTGAATGACGTTCCAGTCGGTTCCGGTACCGCCGTTACATGTTGTTACCTTACGCTGTGAAGAAGTGGTGGGATCGAGTTCACGGATTATTTGGGTACATTCCCTTGCAAACCATTCGGGCAGTGTGCTTTCGTTTTCAAGCCCCCAGAGTATTACCGAAGGACAATTACGGCGCTCTTTCACCCAGTCTTTAAGTAATTGTTTAAATTTTTCTTTGAAGTCGTTGTTATCAAACCAGATATGGGCGGCAAACTGAGGCCAGAAAAAAATTCCCAGGCTGTCCCAGAAGTGTTGGTAATAGAGGTTATGGGGTTGGTGTGCATCCCTGAAGGCATTGAATCCGGCGGCTTTTATCTGCATTACACGGGTTTTCACCTGTTCCTGGCTAAATGCATGGCTTTGTCCCATCATGTGTTCATATTCTGCAGTACCATTTAAAAAGTAAGATTTACCATTCAGTAAAAACTGTCCTGAAGAACCCTGTTGACCGATAGGCCAGCTTATCCATCTGATGCCATATTTTGTGGTGGTAAAATCAATGGTTTTTCTTTTCACTTTTATTTCAGACTCAAGTGTATAGAGATAAGGATTCTCAGGCGACCAAAGATGTGGTTTTGGAACCGACAACGGGTTACACCTTACTTTTATAGTTTCATCTGTATTCACCAATAAAGTCTGGATATCAGAAGCTACAATAAGCCCGTCTTTGTCTTTCAATCTGGTGATGAGTTTCATTTTTACAGGCGCCTGGGCATAGTTTTTTACCTCGGTTTCGACATGTAGTTCAGCAAAATCTTCATTTATAGTCGTATCGTTCCAGATATGGGTACCAAAAGGTTCGATGCGGACATCGCCTGTAACAATGAGGTGAACCGGTCTGAATATTCCCATGGGCTGGGATCCTTCAGAAAATCCCCACTCTTCTGAGCAACCACCGCATACCCAGGGCAGGTCCCTGATATTGGCAGGATGATCGGTTCTAACTGCCAGAATATTCGTCTGGTTGTTATTAAGAATATAAGGTGTTATATCAACGGTAAATGAGGTACGACCACCGGCATGGTAGGCTGCTTTATGTCCGTTTATATAAACTGTGGCATATGAGCCTGCCCCCTCAAACCAGAGAAAATAACGTTTACCTGGTTCAATGTTCCCAATGCTGAATCTCTTGCGGTACCAGGCAAATCCGTGCCTGTTGCCGTGCAACATTCTCCGGTATCCTTCATACTTGTCCCAGTTATGGGGAATGTTAACCTTCTCCCAGTCAGCGTCATTAAAGTCTGACAGTTCAAATCCTGCATAAGCTGATTGATTTGTATCGCAGGCAACTGTTCGCCAATTGGAATTAAGCAGTATATCCTTTCGGATGGCTGATTGTGCGAAAGTATTCAAAGAAATGATAATCAGGAAAAAAGAGAGAGTGTGCTTTTTAATAATTTTCAAATTGGTTAAATACATTTCTAAGAATATTAAATTGTTTATTTAATTAATTATCCTAATTATATTGTTTAATAATGTGTTAATACTTATAATATGTTTAAAAATGAGTGTGATTTATGTTTTGATATAATATTACGATTTTTCAGTATAAAGCCAAAGTATCTGTATCTTTTATTGGTTAATATATCTGTAATCGTACCATTGTTTCTTTAAATCCGGGAACTCGGTCTTACTGGAGAAAATCCTGTCAATTGTATAAGTTTCTGCCTCTTCAAGGGCAAGTTGCTTTGACCAGGAGACCCTGTATTTAATATCAGCACCTGTACCTGAGTTTTTGTATTCAGCATAGAAGGCGGTTAATTCACGTTCGGGTTTGTTCCAGTTATGCCATCCGGCGGGCTCTATATGCCCCCCCATTTCACATTTTAAAAATACCACCCTGGCATAATCTCTCCAGGGGCGCCCGAGATATACTTTATTCACAGCGCTGTCGGCAGTAAGTTTGCAATTTACAAAAACATAGCCATATTGATTCTCCCTGGTTGTAGATGCAGCGGTGATATATGAGTTCTTTTTACTGTGAATGGAACAATCCTCAAACAATGCTGTTGCAGCCCCGAAAATAAAATCGGTTGTACCTTCGATATAGCAGTTGTAATAATACTGCCGGCAACCTTCTCCTGCCGCATACATAGTGTCCTGGTTGCCCAGGAAACGGCAATTGCGGAATACACATCGGTCGGCTTCAATATGCAGGGCTACAGCCTGGCCGACAGGTCCGGCTGAATTGTGAAAAGTAATGTTTTCGGCATAGAAATCATTTCCCTGCACCAGCACTGTGTAAGATGTAAAAGTATTGATGCCGTTTTTGCCGGAATAGTCGTCATAAACGATAATGGTGCTGTCTGCATTTTCACCTATCAGGGTGATTTTGGTTTTCCATGAAGGAATCACAAGTTTTTCTCTGTAAACTCCGTTTTTTATGAAAATAACAATACGAGTATCAAAAAAATCACGAGCAGCATTCACTGCTTCCTGAATGGTGGTGAAATCGCCGCTACCGTCTTTCGACACGGTTACCGGAATTGATGAGCCGGAGGCAGATGAAATCCCGGTGATAAAGAATATAGCAACAGCTATAAAATATTGAAAAATAAACTTTTTCATAGATTTACTTAAATTTAAATTTCAATTTTTGAGCTATTCGGGACAAAGAGTTTAAGAAATAACCAGCACAACAGGTAAGCGACAGAGGCAAAAAGAAACAACAGAAAATAACTTCCTGTAATTTCAAGTATGTAACCCACCGAGAATGAGAAGAGAATACCACCAACAGCCCCAGCTGATCCTGATAATCCGATAACGGATCCAACCGCCTTTTTTGGATAAATATCAGAAACGATGGTAAAAATATTTGCAGCATAGCCCTGATGCGCAAAGGCGGCCAAAGATATAAGCAAAACGCTTATCCACATATGCTGTGCATTAGAAACAAAATATACAGGCAATGCAAACAATGCTAAAATGAGAATAGCATTTTTACGGGCAGGTACAGGTTGTTTTCCCCGGGAGATGAAAAACGAGGAAAGACCTCCTCCCGACACAGAACCAATGATAGAGACAATATAAATAAGAATTAAAGGAGGGCCGATATTTGTAAGGTCTATCCCGTAATTGGTATAAAGGAATTTCGGAACCCAATAAAGGAAAAACCACCATACAGGATCGGTCACGAACCTTGCCAGGCATATTCCAAGTGTTTGTTTGTGAGCCAGTAATGCCGTCCATTTTAACTTTTCCTTTTTGTCGGGTTCATCTTGCAGAATATATTCTTTTTCTCTTATGGTCAACCGGGGTGATTTTTCGGGCTGATCATAAGTTAGCAACCACAGAATTAACCAGATAAACCCAAGCGCCCCTGTACTGATAAAAGCCCACTGCCATCCCCATTTAATTGCAATTGCCGGAACAATAAATGGAGTAAGTATAGCCCCGACATTGGTGCCTGCATTAAAAATACCTGTTGCCAGCGCCCTTTCGCGTTTCGGGAACCATTCGGCCACTGCCTTGATGGCAGCCGGAAAATTGGCCGATTCGCCTATACCAAGCGAAAACCGGGCGGCAATAAAGGCAAAAAGTGACCTTGCTGCACCATGAAACATTGCAGCCAGGCTCCAGAAGATTACTGCAAGGGAGTAACCTTTTTTTGTACCGATACGGTCAAGAAGGTTGCCTGCAAACAATAAACCTAATGCATAAGCCACCTGGAAAGACATTATTACCAGACTGTAGTCCATCTCGGACCAGTTAAACAGCTTCTGCAAATCGGGAGCAAGTATTGCAATTATCTGACGATCAATATAATTAATAGTTGTTGCAAAGAATAAAAGGGCTACAACACGCCAGCGATAAGTACCAATCTTAACTTTCATAGGTTATTCATTTATTTTGGCAAATATGATGAATTTTATCATAAGCTGATTCCTGTTCTTCGGGCGAATTGCAATAGGTTACCACAATTAGTTTCATGCCTGGCACCCACAGACGCCTTACCTGGTTTTCGACAGTATCGGGATCACCTACGATCCGGGCATTGAGAACAACACCTGTATGGGCAAATTTATGGAATGATTCGAGGTTATCGGTTGCCCCGGGGTCTGTCTCGGCAGAAAATGCGCCATCGGCCATACGGATATTCTTAATACCAAGCACGGCCCCTATCATCCCCGACCAGTCGCCACATGAATGAAACACCGGGCCGCCAAAGGGCATGCCGATTTTTTCAACCGATGGCGCCGCCAGTTGCAGATACTGTTCGGGTGATATCATTACGGCATTGTCATCGCTCATACCCAACCCCTTCCATTTCGAAGACGAAGCAAAACCATGACCAGGATAAACGAGGGCATGACCTATTCTTTTAACCTGTTCTTTGTTAAAACTAATAGAGAGGTCGGCAAGAATATCAAACAGTTTAAGTATTTTATCGGGACACATCAGAAACTCGTAAAAAAAGCCGTCAAGAGGAATTAGCTGGTTGACAATATTTAAAGGAGATTGCGTATCGGTAAGTGAAACAGGAAGCCTGCCTTTGGTGTTTTCCATAAAATAATCAATCATGTCAAGGGTATGCCTGCCGATATTGGTTTTGGCAACTTCTTTCGGTTCGTAGGCCAGCAATTCATCAACAGTTTTAAACCGGGGTTTCATAACCGGAGCATTACCTGCCGGCCATTCATAGTCTCCCCCGAAAGCGCTGGCAATAGTGCCAATTCCGTACCAGGGTTCAAGAAAATTGGGGACATCTGAAATATAATGCATGCTTTTTTGCAGTGCTCCCAGCTGGTATTCAAGTGAGTTTTGCATATTACTGCAACCAAAAGAGAAGCATTGAGCAACCCTCATACGGCGATATACGAGAATACCCGCAGTAGATTTCCAGAATTTATCACATCTAATATTCAGCTCTTCAGTGTATTCTGAATACCGGTCAAAATCAAAATCTCTTACACTCACAGGAGAAACCTGTGAAGCCTGGGAGTCTGAAAGGTTGATATTGAATTTTTTCACTTTAGGTATTAATTCAGGTAATTATCTTTATTTAGTTCACCCTTAAGTTAATAAAATAACCAGTCAATTCCCTCAATGTTTTCTTTTCCTCCAAGCCCGGCATCGCGCATGACGATCTCCTGATCGTCTTTTATAAATCCCAGGACCAGCACAAGTCCTTTATCAAATTTTAAAACATTATCGCCTGCATCAAACTTGTAGGTATAGACATTAACAGGAAAAAGCGCCGGAACATCAAGGGCATTGGCGATACGGATATCGGCCTGCCCGCGGTCGTTGGCATGCGCATTGGTTTCGAGCGATGGAGGCTGCAGAAGCCTGTAACTGTTACCGTTAAAAAAGCCTACAACCACTTTCACGGGTTCGCTGCATGAAAAATGTACCTCTGTGCCCTGTTCGAGCTGTTTTTCATATGAAAACCTGATTCCCGACAGCAATCTTAGCTCATCAGCAAATGCGTTGATAGTAAACTCTTTGTCTGTATAAATATTTTTGTTCTCCTGAACCGAAAACCTTTGCAGTCCTTCATCCTTCAGGATAACCCCTGCCGGTTGCAGTACGTTTACCTTCCTGGATACTTTCCCGTCGGAAGATTGTCTGAGCGCCAGGATATTTCTTTTAAAATTAATAAGTTCATCCTGATATTTTGGTAAAAGTTCAATCCAGGTCTTATTATTGCCATCAGCGCCGCTGATAGGTATTCTCCTCTGTTGTGTCTGCATACTGTTAGCATACAGATATTTATCTTTTGTTAACTCAACCAATTGTTTATAGTGTTCCACACTCTTATCAAGCAGGGGGACAGCGCTGTCGAGATCGGCAATATTATTGGAATACTTATATTTAAGTACAAACAGGGCTGCTTTAACCCTTTCGGCAAAATACCCGGCAAAGGCATGGTAACAAAAAACGTCGTTCTTAAGGCGTGAAAACTCTTCGTTATTTTGCTTAATATACTGTTCGGCAACCTCAACAGCCTTTTTTGCTTCATCTGCATGCAGAATCACTTCACGAATGATCTGTATTGGTGTTTCACCTTTATGGGGCTTACTATTCCATTCTTTTTCGGCGTATTCAAGCAGAATCTCCCCTTCTGGTCCGTTAGATGTGTAAAAATTGCTGTAAATTTGCCATTTATAAGGATTAACAAGCTGGCTCATAAACATTCCCAGCAACAGGGTTTGCCTGTTACCATCGGAAATACCAAACCTGCGGAGCAGTTTCGGTGCGATCTCGCCAGTTTGCTCATATGCTTTGAGAATTTCATTTCCGTATTCACCACACTGGTAATAATCTGCCAGAACCTGTGACCAGTATTTATTTTCTGATACACTGTCTCTGCGGCAATTCCATGCATAGCGTGCCCATGTGTTGTACCATATCCAATCACGGTCTACCTGCAATAGTCTCGGGGTGGCATTATCGGCAGAATATGGCCAGTCCCAGTATGATGTCTGCGGATAAAGATGCAGTCCGTTTGCCCCCTGAATATCGTGCATGGCAATCACCGATTTACGGATGAAATCGGGTGACCCGTACCTGAAAGGTTCAAGATTTGCCAGAATATGAACATTTGAGATATGTACAGACCCCAGCTTGCTTAAGTCCTGGTGAATTTGTGCCCAGGAACCTCGCGGTTCATAGGTAGTCAACGATTCGCCATTATATTTATGCATGGTATAGAGATTGGTATATAATGGCAATGCTGCTTCCATTACCCTTTTGGCGTCGGTATCGTGGCCACGGAGCACGATAGGCGGCTGGTCTAATCTTCCAATGGCTGTTAACCCGTCTTTCACCCCCGGAATGATAGTTCCCGTAAACCATTCAACATCATCTTCGATGGTATTCATGGCTTCTCCCAGGCAGACCATTAAGCCAACGTTAGGATACTTTTGAATAAATGCAGACACCGATTTACGTGTATAATCAGCAATTACCGGTACTATCGGACGACCGCGGTCTT
Source organism: Bacteroidales bacterium (assembly GCA_046485045.1). Lineage (GTDB taxonomy): Bacteria > Bacteroidota > Bacteroidia > Bacteroidales > UBA10428 > JAFGPL01. The sequence goes on along the minus strand of JAWOHT010000286.1, from coordinate 6,857 downwards.
GTGTTTCGAGATTAAAATGTTCTGCGAAAGGCTTGGAAACAATAATGTTATAGAACATCTGCACGACATAAATTCCTCTTTTGTCTGCTTCGCGGGTAAGAAATCCAAACATCTCCTCGTTTTTTGCAAAGGTTTCATCGTCTACTTCCACGGCAAAGGGATAATCTTCGAGCCGCACAAGCGAGGCAAAAGGGTGGCCGTTCCAAAGGTAGAGCGCATTCATGCGGTTTGCCGCCAGCATATCGAGGTAGTTTAACCATAATGTTTTATTATAAAACCACGGGAAATTTTCAGGGGTATAAGGATATTCATAGACTTTTCTGCCGGGCAGGTACTCTGTTTTTTGCAGGCCAATGCAGGCACCACGGAGCATCATTTCGGGTTTCTCAATCAGGTTAATCTCATCGGGGATTTTCCCCAGGGTTTTAACCTGACCGGCCAAATCCAAACAGCCATATAACGTGCCTGAAGGGTCGAAACCGGCTATCAGAATTGTATCCCCGTCCCTCCTTATAATGTAAGATTCTTTTGTGTTTACTTCTGAAATACTGATATTTGATCTGTAACAGTAATTAACAATACCTGAATCGGCAATCGTTCCTATTTTGAAAGTGAAGGCTTTTGCAGATGCATTATTCAGGTGATAGTTTTGTTTATCCAGAACTTCAGACAACCGTTCAGTCCCAAACTGAATTCTCGGGTTTTCACTTTGGGCTATACTTAAATGCACTGTTTTCTTATTGCAGGAAATGGCAGAAAAGAAAACTAAAAGAATACATAATTTGTTAACAAACATCATATTAATATTTCTTAATTAATAATAAGCATTAGATCTTTATGTTAGTACAATATAAATCAAAAATAAAATAATCCCGCCAAAAAAACTAAGGCGGGATTATCTTTTAAAACCTGTATAACGAATAAACATTAATACCCGTTCGTGCCAAATTCATCCGGATTTGTTATCGCATCAAGAAATGTTTGAGGAATTGGCCTTACTTTATGTTTTGAATCGTCAAAATAAATAATATCAGGGTTTTTACCAGACAAGTAAGCATTCGTGAGTTTACCATGTCGTTTAAGATCGGTCCAGCGCACCTGTTCACCGGTTAATTCGCGGGCCCTTTCTTCCAGGATAAAATCCAGGGTCATATCGGCCAGATCAACAGTCATTTCTGAGGCACGTCCGGCAACTGCTGCACGTTCACGCAGGGTGTTAACATATCCTAATGCGGTAGCCTGGTCGTTATTGTAACGAAGCGCTGCTTCGGCAGCAATTAAATACACCTCTCCCAGACGAAGAATGGGAACATCGCCTTGCCAATGCTGATTGGAATATATCCAATACAATGATGAAAGCTTACGCATAGATGGATAGCAATTTTTATATTCGCTGCCTAAGGTTTGCAATGAGGTTATCCATTTACCATCGGGTTGGTAGATATCTGATGGATCTACGCACAGGAATGGCAATTTAGCTTTTTCATCCGCGGGTATGGTGTAATTAGGGGTGTATACCGAAAGCCCGTCCAGATATCCATCACCGTCGTTATCAACCATATTCATACTTCCAGAGGCAGTTATTCCGCCATAGTAGTTTTTACCTCCCCAATATTCGTCGGTATTGTTATATAAACCTGCAGTATTCAGAATAGTGTCGCCAATAATTGAGGTATCTTTACCGTATTTAGTTGCCAGTGCCTTATTTATCACCAAATTAGTCCCTTTGGAGTTAAAATACCGGGTAAAGAATGTCTCTTCAAACCGGGTATCTGCCGGATCTTCCACGGGCTCAAAAACCTCAGTCAACACGTATTTACTGGGCTTAATCCCCCTGTCGTTGGCACGTGAATACCATGCACAACCTTTTTCGGTAGTGCCCCATTCGGCGCCAACATTTCTTAAATCCATTAAATAATACTGGCGTGTGCGTCCGCGGTTACTGCCGTCGGGATTAAGAAAAGTCTCGTGATCAACAGCTTCAATAAAAAGAAACTCTGTGTTCTCTTTGTTATTCTGACCGTCCCATAGTTTAGAATAGCCAGATTTTGACGCATCGCTGGTATAAAGTGCACAATTATAGTCGGTTTGATTATTAATTAATTCCTGCGCGGTTTCAAGTGCAAGCCTGGCATATTCGCTGGCGTTTGCTTCACCCAGGCGGGTTCTTTGCAGATATGCTTTGGCCAGCATTCCGTAAGCTGCTTTCTTCGTTACCCTGCCCCGTTCGGCTTCATTCTTTGGCGGCAAATAATCGCATGCAAATTTTAAATCTTTAATAATTAAGTCGTAGAACTCCGATTCAGCGCTCCGCTTCGGCGCCACATCGGGACCTGTAACTGTTGAAGGCATTTCACGAAGCACAACCCCTCCGAACTGTTCTACGATGTGTAAATAGCTCCATCCCCTTAAAAAATGGGCCTCGGCAATTTTCGCATTTTTTTCATCTTCACTGAAGTCATCCACCTTATTGATGTAATATATAGCTAAATTACAGTAGTTTATGGTTGTATAAAAACCTTGCCAATATACTCTTAGGGTACCCGTTTCGGTATTCAAATCACTTCCATACTGAGAAAAACCCTTTTCCTTGGTTTCCGACCACCAAAGATCGGTGCCCAGTTCCATGGCGCCAATGCCATCAATTTTACCATAGAAGTAATAGAGTCCATCGTAACAATAGTTAATTAGTCCTTCAATTCCCTCGCGGGATGTATAGGCTTTTTCCATGTCAGCAGTGTTCGGGTTATATTCATCCAGTTCACAGGATGACAACAGCAATGCGACAAAAATTACTGACCGGGCTATCTTATAATTGAATATCTTTTTCATAGCGATAATTGTTATTAAAATGATGCATTTATACCAAATACCAATTGTTTATACAGCGGGAAAGAATCAGATGCCCCTGATTCCGGATCGATCCCTTTGAGCAAATGGCTTTTTGTTAAAATAATAGAGTTATACACGGTACCGTATACTCTTAGATTTTTTATAAACATGCGGTTCATAATACTATTAGGAAGGGTATAACCCAGGGTAATGTTCTTTATCTTCAAATATGAAGCATCTACATACATGAGCGCCTCATCGCCCAAAGGCTTAGAACCAGCTGTTGCAGACCTGGATTCATAGGGTCTCGGATAGTCGTTCGTGGGGTTTGTTTCCGTCCAATAGTCGTAATTATCGGGGATATTTATACGGCCATGATCAAAGTACCCCAGCAATTGTCCTTTGATCATATGGCCCCAACGTGCAGTGACGAAAATATTTAAATCGAAACCTTTGTATGTAAAAGTATTATTAAAACCGGCAATCCATTTTGGTTTTTTCTGGCCAAGAACCTGCCGGTCATTGTTTGCATTAATCTGGTATGGGTTGGCAGATGTATAATAGACAGTAGAATCGCTGCCATCAGATCCGGTTACTGTTCCAGACCAAACTCCGTCGGACTCTTTGGTGAGACTGGTGGCCAATTTTACATCCCCGGGCTGCAGACTAAACACGGCTGCATCAGCGGTATCTTTTGTTTGCCATATACCTGTTTTATTATAATAGTAATGAACATCTTTAGGTTCACCAATAAATAATTCAAGAGAAATAAAGTCATCGGGTGTAGACCCGCTTCCAAGGTCAATCGAAACAATTTCATTCCAGTTTCGGGAGAAGGTAATGGTAGAGGTCCACTGGAAATCATTTGTCTTAATATTCCTTGTATTTAAGGTCAATTCAATGCCCTTGTTGTTCATTGATGCAATGTTGGCAGCAAGTCTATAAGCATCTTTAGACCCAAACCCTCCGCTTGAAAAAGGAAGATTACGGTCGTAAATTAAATGTCTTGAATCCTGATTGTACCATTCAAAGGTACCATCAATTCGACTTTTGAAAAGTGCAAAGTCAAGTCCGATATTGAGACTGTATGTTTTTTCCCAACCCAGTTCAAGATTGGTAATATGCTGGGTAGGAACCACGGAAAGTAATTGTCCGGCTCCCAGGTTTAACAAATCCCTACCATTGGTAACTGCAGTTAAGGTACTGTAGGGGCCAATATTATAACTTCCGGCTATACCATATCCTGTACGAAATTTAAGGTTATGTAACCAGGTTTTCGACCATTCCATAAAAGGCTCGTCTGAAATACGCCATGCAAGTGCCCCTGAAGGAAAGTAGTCCCAAGTGTTTGTAAGCTGAGATACCCCGTCAAACCTGATAGAACCTGTGAGATAGTATTTGCCTCTGAAATCGTAGTTCATCCTTCCGGCATATGACATACGACTATGTTCTTCGTAATCAACAGAATTTCGTGGATTTAACCCTGCATCGAGGTTGAAAAAGAGGTATTCATCGTAGGTAAAATTTTCGCTGTATGCAGAAGACGATTCACTATGGCTATCTTCAAATGAAGTGATTAAGGTGGCTGCAATATTATGTTGACCAGCCAGGGTTGTTTTATAATCTAAAATGTTTTCCCATGTATAGCTATAATCTAAGTCTGTTGAATAAGTTGCATTTTTAATTTCAACCTGACTGCCCGCGAGCATCATATAAGTATGGTCGCTGTTAAACTCACCCTGCCTTGATGCCCTGAGAGATGTTCCAAGCTGAGATTTAAACGTCAATCCTTTAAATGGTATAATTTCAATATAAGGATTGGCTGTAAAATTGATTGATTTCTTATTGTTTTTGTAGGTACCATCAATATTATCGGCAATTACACTAATCACATCCGTCATTTCTTCGATAGGCAAAGGGTTTATATCCCCGTTTTCATCATATACTTCCCCAAGAGGGATCATGCCAAAAGATTTGTTTATACGACTTGAACGTGATTCCCTGTTGGTATAGGTCAAACCGGTAATAATCCCCGCGTTTACCCTGTCAGAAACCTGAATATTTAAATTTTCCCGTAAAGTAAATTTATCCAAATAATCATTTTTATAAATACCATTAATTTTGTCATATCCCATTGAAAAGCTGGATTGAACACGGTCATTACCTGTACGTACAGATAAATTTGTATTGTACTGGATACCTGTTTCCAGTGATTCATCTATCCAATCAACCCATTTAGCGCTGTCGATATACGGATTGATAATATTGGGGTCCAATCCCCACGCTGTCAAAATGGCATCACGTCCGGCAGTATCAATACCAGTGCTCGCATAATAGCCTTCGTTGAGATAGTTCAACCATGCGTTACCCTGTAAAGGCCGGGGGAACGAAGGATTTCCATTGATACTGACGTAAGAATTCAACTCAACCTGAGTTTGTCCTTTTTTAGCCTTTTTAGTTGTAACCATAATTATACCATTAGCCCCTTTAATACCATATATGGCCGTGGAAGATGCATCTTTAAGCACATCTATAGATTCAATATCATTGGGGTTCAGATTAGTAATGCTGCCCTCTATTCCATCAATAATATATAAAGGCTCGCCACCACTCTGAAAAGATTTATCCCCCCTCAGTAAAATACTTGGTCCTGCATCAGCCCGTCCATTGGAGCGTGCTATATCCAAACCGGCAATCCTGCCTTGTATTGCTTCAATGGTATTTGTTACAGGCGCCAATGCAATATCTCCGCTTTTAACAGAAGAAACAGCCCCGGTCAGATCACGTTTCCGTACGGTTCCATAACCGATCACCACCACTTCATCAAGCGACATAATATCCTGAACCAGCATCATATTGATTTCGGTCTGGTTACCAACAGGAATCTCTTCGGTAAGCATTCCGATAAAAGAGAATACCAGGATGTCATCAGTTGACACTCCTGTAATGGCATACATGCCATCCGCATCAGTAACGGTACCCTGTTCGGTACCTTTGATGATAACATTCACACCGGGTAACGGTTCACCGGCATGGTTGGTGACCTTACCGGTAACTCTTACCTGAGCCCAGAGGGAACAGGTAAATAAAAAACTCAAAGCAAAAACGAATAGATTCTTTTTCATGATTATTAATAATTTGGTTCTGCTATTTAAGTTATTAAATTTTTTAATTCGCTGAATTGTGAAGCATTGTAAAAAATGATTTGTAAATGTAATCGTTTACATAGTTTATATATCATATTTTAAATTATTTATGTTTTTTTTCCTGATTCATTCTTGTAAACGTTTTAATTACAATATTAATTTTCTTATCTTAGATTTGCAAATTAATTGTGATAAAATATTCAAGAAATCATGGTTTTTTATCAGCATGTGAGTTAATATTGAAAATATTTTAAGTGGTTCTGACAATGAATCTCTTTTTGGTAATAACTAATTAAAACACATTGATATGAAAAAAAATTATCGTTTTTTACTAATCTTAATTAGCTTTAATATAATTTTTTACAATACCAAATCTGAAGTAAAGCTTCCGGATGTATTTGGTGATAACATGGTATTGCAGCAAGAAACAGAAGTATGGATTTGGGGAACAGCTAAACCTGCGGCTATTGTTGAGATATCGGTATCATGGAGTAAGCAGAAGTTTGCAGGCAGATCGGATCAATCAGGAAAATGGAAAATTCAGATTTCCACACCTGCAGCAGGCGGACCTTTTGAGATAAAGATAACTGATGGTGATAAACCGCTGATTATTAATAATATTTTAACCGGAGAGGTTTGGCTCTGTTCCGGCCAATCGAATATGGAAATGCCCATGAAAGGATATATTGGTCAGCCGATCACCGGATCGAATGATGCAATACTCAGGTCGTTCAATAAGAATATCAGGTTTATTACAGTTCCAAGGGCAGCATCGACAGAGCCACAGGATGATTTCAGGGCAGACTGGCTGACTGCTGAACCTTCAACCGTGTCGGAGTTTAGCGCCACAGCCTGGTATTTTGCAAAACTGCTGAATGA
>JAWOHT010000284.1:0-4859 GCA_046485045.1 Bacteroidales bacterium | reverse complement strand
TCAAGACCTGCAAAATCAGGTTGCTGTCGCAACCTTACTTTTTATTTTCCCCTCCTCTTATGAATGCAAGCATTCATCGAGTCCGGGAAAATAAAAAATCCGATGAAAGTCATCGGATTTTGCAGCTCTTGCGGTGCGGACGGGACTCGAGCAGAAATATTAATTGCCATTTAATGAGTATCTTGGCAATTCCTTGTGGCGGATTTTGTGGCAGATTTTTAATATATTTGTGAAAACTTTGCTGCTTGATTAATAAAAGATATAATTGCTGACAATGCTCCTGCTGATAAATATCCGTCTGGATGCCCATGTGTAATCGCCGCTAATTCAGATCCGATTTTAAATGCTTCCTCTGCATTCTCAAAGAATAATAATCCAACAGGAGCAACTCGCATAATTCCATCGCAACCTTTGCTATTGTTAACAGGTTGCCTTAGAGTGCCGCATTTAACGCTCTTCAGTGCACTTAAGCAGGTAGTCCCCGGTGATCTTCTTTTATAAAGAAGTTTATTAGTTAACTGGAAAAATCAGTGGCCCCGAACTTAGTTGGTCGGAGTAACTGACCACCAAAAGCCGGTGTTATGTATTTGTTGTTTAGCTGTGTATGTAAATTGTAATCTGACCGGCGAAAAGTGGTCAATAAGCCCGGATTTTGCAGTCAAGCCCGTGAACTTGCAAAAAAACAGCAACAAAGGAAGATAATTTAATAATCCAGATTCCAGATACGGTAAAACAAGTTGCTTAAAACAGGACATTTAATGATTATAAGTTACCTTTAATAAAAATATTATGGCAAGGGACAAACGAAGAAAATCAGTTAAAGAATGTTCATGATTCCAGATACTCATTTTATTTAAAATATATGCAAGTAAAACCGAGGAAACTAAAATCGACAGTACTTTCAAAAGAAAAAACTCCTGATTCAAACATCGGCAAGTTTCCAATAGTCGGTATCGGCGCATCGGCTGGCGGACTGGATGCGTTGGAGCTATTTTTAAGTAATGTGCCTGAAAAGAGTGGAATGGCTTATATTGTTATCCAGCATCTGGATCCTACGCAGAAAGGCATGTTGGCGGAGTTGCTTCAGCGAATTACCAAAATGAAAGTTTTTCAGGGAAAAGAGCGTATGGCTGTAAATCCAGACTGCGTATATGTAATTCCACCAAACAAGAGCATGTCTATATTTAATGGGGTGCTTCACCTGTTTAAACCAATGGAAACAAGAGGATTGCGCCTTCCGATTGATTTTTTCTTACGCTCACTTGCCGACGACCAGCAGGAACGAAGTATCGGTATCATTCTTTCGGGCATGGGCTCCGACGGCACTATAGGACTCGGTGCCATAAAAGAAAAAAACGGAATAGTGATGGTACAGGACCCTGCCACGGCAAAATTCGACAGCATGCCCAGTAATGCCATCAATTCCGTGGTGGTCGATATTGTGGCTCCAGCCAACGAGTTGCCTGCAAAGCTCATAGATTTAATTAAACATATTCCTATCGTCAATTCAGACCATGATATAAAAATTAAAGACAAAAGCTCTCTCGAAAAAATTATTATTCTACTAAGAACTTATACCGGCAACGACTTTTCGTTGTATAAAAAAAATATGTTGTATCGTCGTGTCGAAAGACGCATAAGCGTACATAAAATTGATAAGATATCTTCATATGTCGACTTTTTACAGGAAAATCCAAATGAAGCAGTTATTCTTTTCAAAGAATTAATGATTGGCGTAACTAGTTTTTTTCGCGATACTAATGTATGGGAAAAGTTGAAAGAGATAGTTATACCGAATATTATTGTTAACAAGCAAGAAGGTTCAATATTGCGAGCATGGATACCTGGGTGTTCTACCGGAGAAGAGGCATATTCATTAGCCATGACGTTTAAAGAATCTATTGAAAAAATCAGACCGAACGCAGGCTTAGTGTTACAGATATTTGCTACCGATCTCGACAATGAAGCTATTGTGAAAGCCAGAAAAGGTATATATCCTATAAATATTACTGCCTATGTATCACCAGATCGCCTGCATCGCTTTTTTATAAAAACAGATGAAGGCTATCGCGTCAAATCTGAAATAAGGGAAACGGTTGTGTTTGCAACCCACAACATTATTTCGCATCCGCCATTTACCAAGATCGATATCCTTTCGTGCCGCAATATGCTTATATACATGGATGTCGAGTTGCAAATAAAATTGTTTGGGCTGTTTTTCTATAGTATTAATCCTGGGGGAATTATGCTGTTGGGCAGCGCCGAAACGACTGGAAAGCAGAGTCATCTTTTTACACCAGTGGATGCCAAATTGAAAATTTACAAACGCTCCGTTACTTACCAGGTACCTGTATTATTAGATTTTCCCGCTTCATTTCCCCGGACCAAACCGACAAATATTGAAAAACAAATACCTGCAGAATCAAGCCAAAATATTCAAACGCTTGCCGATCAACTGCTGTTGCAGAATTTTTCACCTGTTGGTGTTCTGGTTAACGAAAATGGCGACATCATTTACATCAGCAGACGTTCGGGAAAATATCTGGAGCCACCGGTCGGTAAAGCAAACCTCAATATTTTTGCAATGTTACACCAAGATTTGCGCTACGAATTTCCTGCTGCCTTCCACAAAGCCATAATGAGAAAAGAAGTTGTGGTTTTACGAAATATCAAAGTAAGTACAAACGGAAGTACGCAAACCTTAAATATTAAGATTCAATGGATTGATAAACCGGACCAACTAAACGGCATGGTAATGATAATTTTTATTGAGATTCCAGATATTCCTGTCATCAAACTGTCGGCAAAAAGAGGAAAGAAGACTTTAACCGGTAGCAGCCAATCGGAGTTGGAGGAAGAGCTGAAGTATACACGTGAAGAGCTGCAGAGCACTCTCGAAGAAATGCAGACTTCGCAAGAAGAACTGAAATCTACAAACGAGGAATTACAATCTACCAATGAAGAACTGCAATCTGCCAATCAAGAACTTACGACTTCAAAAGAAGAAATGCACAGCCTGAATGAAGAACTTCAAGTGGTGAACGCTGAATTGCAAACGAAGGTTGATGAATTTTCGAGGGTGAACAGCGATATGAAAAACCTAATCAACAGCACCGATATTGCTACTTTGTTTCTCGACAAAGAATTGAATATCCGTAGCTTTACACCGCAGGCGACCAAAATTTTTAAACTGATAAAAGGCGATATAGGACGACCTTTTACCGATCTGGTTTCCGACCTGATATACCCCGGATTGTATGACGATTCTCTCGAAGTATTAAGGACACTCATAATTATACAAAAACAAATTCCTACCAAAGACGGCCGATGCTTTTCCATTCGCATTATGCCCTACCGCACCTTCGACGACAGAATAGATGGCCTGGTCATCACTTTTATCAACCTCTCCATTCTCAAGCAGGTGGAAGTGAAATTACACGGCAGAGCAGGTGAATAGTTTGCTCCTAAATGCAAAACCAGTGACCTTGATCATAGTTGACCGGTTCATATTGACCACCATAAGCCAGAGTTAAGTGCTTGTTGATTAGTTATGTATGCAAATTGTAATCTAATCAGTCAAATGTGATAATGTGTCTGCTCTATTATTTAAGAAATTCTTCCAATTCAGGAAGTCTTTGAGGGGGAAAATATTGATGAAGAATTTTTTCAATACAAAAAAGGTGTTAGCCACTACCATTCCGGCGCTGGAAGCGCCACCCGGAATGATTGATTAAACATTTTTGCTCCCTGGCAAAAATGATCTTTGTAAGCCAGGACCTGCCGGCAACGAGATTCACTGAAGTTTAAGGCTGCAGAGCGTGAAGGGAATGTGTTAGTCTTTTTGAAGCGTAGTGGAGTGCAACGAAGCAGAGCTGAAAAATAGGCTAACTCTTTCTGGGTAAAAAACCTTGCGAGGGCAAAGGGAGAACTATCCAATTATTTTACGGATTTTGTGGCGGAATCTGTGGCAGGAAATACAAAACCCCTTGATATTCAAGGGGTTTTGAGGGTGTAGGGGCGGTGCGGACGGGACTCGAACCCGTGACCCTCGGCGTGACAGGCCGATATTCTAACCAAACTGAACTACCGCACCAAAAGCGATGCAAAATTAATGCATTTTTCCATTCCTCAAAATATTTTGTTCAAATATATATGAGACGCCCGTAAACGCCTGAAAAGACGCTTCAGAGACCATTCAAACCTGTGATATATACCACTGATCCTTATCAGAATCCGTCAGGTTTCTTATATTTGTTTTGGATCCGACTTATGAAAAACATCTACTTTCAGATAGCAGAAACAGATACCCCCAGGCCCGGACTGGTACTGGCAACAGTGACCGGCACCAGCGGATCGACACCCCGGAAACCGGGAAGCTCTGCCCTTTTTCAGGATGGCAGGCTGCTTGCCGGCTCCGTTGGCGGCGGGGTAATAGAGGGCAGAGTGCAGGATTACGCACGCAACTGCTCCGATGGTTGCGAATCAGCATTGCTTCACTTTTCACTCGACAAGGAGACCTCCGAACCGGAGGAGGCTGTATGCGGAGGCACAATCACCATACTTGTCGACAGCAACCCGCAGGCTCACCTGACAGCCTTCAGTGAGATGGAACAGAGCATAGGGTCAGGTCAGCCGGGCATCCTTGTCACCAAGATTATCCCGTGGAACGAAACCAGCGTGATGATAAAACGATGCTGGACCACCGGAGTGGGTGAGATACCAATTTCATGCAGCTCAGACACAGACCTGTCAGTGGAAGTCAGAGGCATCCTCGAGGCAGAAGGCAGGGTCGGATACAGGGAGATAGATGTGCCCGTGCCGGGGGAGAAACAACAGGCAAAGATCTTCCTTGAACCTGT
>JAWOHT010000280.1:0-10764 GCA_046485045.1 Bacteroidales bacterium | reverse complement strand
CACGGTTTGTCGCAGACACCCTGGACGATATATTTGAAAACACCGATAAACAAAGAATTACCGAAGACAATATCACCTGGGAAAAAGAACTTAACCTTATTACAAGCCATTATTTTATTGACTGCCTGAACCGTTTCAAGACCTTAGAAAGCGGGGCACGCCCCTTTTATACCCCCGATCAAGAATTGGTGTTCAATTCCTCTTTGCAGCCAGCTTTCAACAAAAATTTCAACTTACTGGCAGAAACACTGTTTCATTTCCTGCAAGAAGGTTATACCTGCTATATTCTTTCTGAAAGCGAAAAACAGATAGACCGGCTGAAGACCATCTTTCATGAGATCAACGGAGAAATAGAGTTTGTGCCATGCACACGTACCCTTCATGAAGGGTTTACAGACCACGACCTGAAAATTTGTTGCTATACCGATCACCAGATATTTGAAAGATACCATAAATACAAGCTGAACACCGAATTTGTAAACAAGGCAGCTTTAACGTTTAAAGAGCTTACCAACCTGCAGCCGGGCGACTATGTGGTGCATATTGATCATGGAATAGGGAGGTTCGGCGGACTGGAAAAGATCGAGGTCAACGGAAAACTACAGGAAACCATCAGGCTGATTTACCAGGATAAAGATACCCTGTATGTTAGTATTCATTCACTTCACAGAATTTCGAAATACAGAGGGAAAGACGAGGCGCCACCCAAAATATACAAACTCGGCTCGGGTGCCTGGCAAAAACTAAAACTTACTACCAAGAAGAAAATTAAAGACATAGCTAAAGAGCTGATTGCCCTTTATGCAAAACGTAAAACCATGGACGGGTTTAGGTTTTCTCCCGACAGCTATCTGCAGAATGAGCTGGAAGCCTCTTTTATTTATGAAGACACCCCTGACCAGCTTGCAGCAACCAACGCGGTGAAACAGGACATGGAATCCCCTACCCCTATGGACAGGCTTGTATGCGGCGATGTTGGCTTTGGCAAAACCGAAGTAGCTGTACGGGCTTCATTCAAGGCTGCAACAGACAATAAGCAGGTCGCCATTCTCGTGCCTACCACCATTCTGGCGCTTCAGCATTACAACACTTTTAAAGAGAGGTTAAGGGATTTTCCGTGCAACATAGACTACATTTCGCGATTTAAATCAGCAAAAGTGCAGAAAGAGATCCTTACCCGACTAAGGGAGGGCAGAACCGACATTATTATCGGTACCCATAAATTAATTGGCAAAGAAATTAAGTTTAAAGACCTTGGCCTGCTTATCATAGATGAAGAGCAGAAGTTTGGTGTTGCAGCAAAAGAAAAACTCAGGGCGCTGCGAGAAAATGTTGACACCCTTACCCTTACAGCCACACCTATACCGCGAACATTGCAATTCTCACTGATGGGTTCCCGCGACCTGTCAATTATCAATACCCCGCCCCCGAACAGGTACCCCATAGCTACTGAACTGCATGTTTTTAACGAAGAAATTATTGCCGAGGGAATAGAATTTGAAGTAAACCGCGGTGGACAGGTGTTTTTTATCAATAACCGTGTACAGAATATTGTGGAAATGGAACAATTGATAAACAGGCTGTGTCCGAAAGTGAAAACATTGGTGGCACACGGGCAGATGGAGGGCAGCCAGCTTGAGAAAATCATGCTCGATTTTATCAATGGTGATTATGACGTGCTGATTTCTACGGCTATTATCGAATCGGGCCTTGATATCCCGAATGCCAACACCATTTTCATCAACAATGCCCACCATTTTGGACTAAGCGACCTTCACCAGTTGCGCGGAAGAGTGGGAAGGACAAATAAAAAAGCGGTCTGTTATCTTTTGGCCCCGCCGTTAAGTAACCTTACCCCCGAAGCAAGAAGACGGCTTAAAGCTATCGAAGAATTCTCGGTGCTTGGCAGTGGTATGAACATTGCACTACAGGACCTTGATATAAGGGGTGCCGGAAATCTTTTAGGTGCAGAGCAGAGCGGTTTTATAGCCGACATAGGGTTTGAAGCATACAACCGCATACTTAATGAGGCCATACAGGAACTCAGGGAGACAGTATATCCCGAACTTTTTGCGCCCGAAGAAAATGCTGCCGGCGAACAGAAAAAACAAGAAAAATATGTTGAAGAATGCCAGATTGACACCGATCTTGAACTGCTGTTTCCCGATGAATATATCTCGAACATTTCAGAAAGGCTTAACCTCTATCGCGAGCTCGATAACATTGAAACAGAAGAAAAACTCATCGAATTTCAAATCCGTCTCGAAGACAGGTTTGGAAAATTGCCCAAATCGTCATTGGAATTATTGTCGGTGGTAAAACTAAGATGGTATGCTAAATTACTCGGAATTGAAAAGATCATTTTACGTAAGGGGATTATGATCAATTACTTTGTGTCTAACCAGCAGGCTGTGTTTTACAAATCGGCCACCTTTGCCAGTATCTTAAACTATGTGCAAAAACAGCCTTCATTGTTTAAATTAAAAGAATCAAATAATAAATTACAGCTGCATTTAGAAAAAATCAGGTCGGTATACGATGCCATCAGTATCCTTTCAAAAATGGCCAATGCTTTATAATTTGAGCCTTTTACCTGCCTGTTTTGACATTTTATGCCTTTTTAACATTTTATCTGTCAACAATTTTTAAGATATACATATATTTACCCAAATAATATTCCTGAAATTTTGAACCTGGTTATTGACATAGGGAACACAAGAACAAAAGCTGCAGTTTTCGCTCATTCGGAGATGATAAAGAACATAACTTTTACAGGGCCGGTATTGCCTAATATCGAGAAATTACTCGCTGAAGTCCCTCTTCTTCAAAATGCTATTATTTCAAGCGTAAAGACTAAGGACAACGAACTCATCGGGTTTATTCAAAAAAATATAAAAGGCAGGTTTATTGTCTTGGATGAGTGTACCCCTGTCCCCATCAAAAATAATTACCGAAGCCCCGAAACACTCGGCAAAGACAGGTTAGCTGCCGTAACCGGGGCATACGCCATGCATTCCGGCAAAGATATCCTCGTAATAGATGCAGGCACTGCTGTTACCTATGATATTGTGACTGCAAAAGGGGAATATTCAGGCGGTAATATTTCGCCCGGTCTGGAGATGAGGTTTAAAGCATTGAACCTTTTTACCGGCAGGTTGCCGCTATGTTCGGTTGCCGCAGAATACCCTGAACTGGGTTATGACACCAAAACAGCTGTAATAAGCGGTGTTATTAAGGGTATGATCTTTGAAGTGGAAGGCTATATTTCGATGTACTCGAAAAAATATAACAATTTAACCATTTTATTTACAGGCGGAGATGCAGAATTTTTTGTCAGACAACTAAAAAAAACCATCTTTGTGGTTCAGAATTTAACGTTAACAGGACTTAATAATATTTTATTATATAATGAGAAATTTGATTAAAATTCTATTTTTTTCTTTTCTGTTGGTTACGGCCAATGGTATTAAAGCCCAGATAGCAATAAACTCGCCTTACACCCGTTTCGGACTGGGTGAAATGTCACTTATGGGATCGGGACTTAACAGGTCGTTGGGAGGAACATCTATCGGGCACAGGTTTAGCAACCAGATCAACTTTAACAACCCGGCAAGTTTTTCCTCGCAGGATACCATGTCGTTTATACTCGACTTCGGCCTGAACGGTGAATTGCGTAAGCTAAGCTCTGACTATGAAAAAGTTAAACTTAACGATTTCAATATGGGTCATCTGGCAATTGCTTTTCCGGTTACAAAATGGTGGGCGGCAAGCTTGGGCGTGCACCCATACAGCCGCATCGGCTACAATATGATGATTGAAAACGCTTTCAGCAGTACCCGGGACAATTATCAAATATATTTTAAGGGCAACGGCAACCTTAACCGGTTTTATGTAGGTACAGGTCTAAGGTTCGGTAAACATCTTGCTGTGGGCGCAAACATGTCTTACATTTTCGGCTCTTATGAGCGAAACAGAACAGTTCTTGTACCGCCTGAAGGAAATGCCCGCACCCTTTATATCAACCGGTCGGTTATCGGCGACCTGCTTTTTAACTTTGGCATTCAGACCTTTACATCGGTTGGAAAAAACCACCATATTGTTCTTGGTGCCATTCTCGATAATAAGACAGAGCTTAGCGGTGAGTATTCATCATACATCATCAACAGCTATACGGTGAACACTGATACCATGAAAAAAGAAGAAAATCAAAAAGGCACTGTTACCATTCCGTTAAGGCTCGGAATTGGCGGTTCTTACTCATATAAAAACAAACTCTTTGTTGCTTTCGATTATATCAGGCAAGACTGGTCCGATGCACGTTTTTTCGGTAAACCTGACTCACTGGCCCAATATAGTTCTATGCGTTTTGGCATACAATATATCCCCGTTTCGCTTTATGAAATAAAGAGGGTACCCTATTGGCAGCGCATAAACTTCAGGGCAGGTGGATATTACAATCAGACATACCTTGAGATCAACGGCACCCACCTTAAAGATTATGGCATAACTTTTGGTGTTGGTATTCCATGGAGGAATGAGAAAAACCTGTTGACAAAAACATCTTTTAATATTTCATATCAGCTCGGCTGGCAAGGCACCATTGATAACGGGCTTGTTAAAGAGTCTTACCAGGTGTTCTCAATAGGTTTTACACTGTATGATTTTTGGTTTATTAAACGTAGGTATGATTAATTTTTCCAGACAATGAATGTAATTTTAAGAATATTGACCTTTATATTGTTAATTGCATTCCCTTGTCTTACAAATGCACAGACAGGTGTTGAAGATGGTTCAACCTTCGGACACGGACAGGATAGTATCAACTGCCGGGCCAACTTGTCATTGTACCGCGATTATGTGCGACAAAAAGATTATGAAACAGCGATCATTTACTGGCGACCTGCCTTCAGGGAGTGTCCCGTTTCAACAAAAAATATTTACATTGACGGGGTCAAAATCTATAAATATTTTATCGAACAGGAAAAAAACAAAGAAATTCAGTCGGCGTACACCGATTCATTGATGATGGTCTACGACCAGCGCATAAAATACTATCCTAACGACAAAAGCGACCAGCGTGGCAGACAGGGCGTTGACCTGTTGCGCTACAGGAGAACCGATGATATAAAATACATTCAACAGGCATACCAATATTTACAGGAATCTATTGAACTCGAAAAGAAAGAGTATTCAGATGCCGTAATTGCCACATATTTTACTTCAGCTTTTACTTTGCTTGAAAACCAGCAGATTGATGAAAACACGTTCATTGAAGATTATATCCTATGCAGCGGGTTCATGCTGCACAAGCTGAAAAAATTACCTGAAAATAAAACACTTAATGATATAAAATCTGCGCAAGACCTGAATTTTCAGAAAGCCACAATAAGTTGCGAAACCTTGCAAAACAAACTTGGCCCTGTTTACGAAAAAAACCGTCACGATGCCCTCTATCTTCAAATAATAACCAATGCATTAGAGTTAAAAAATTGCAAAAACAATGACCTTTTTTACCAGGCATCATGCAGCTATCATGAATTAGCCCCATCTGCCGGATCGGCAGCGCTTATCGGGTCTATGGCCTATGAAAAAGGTTCATATTCAGAAGCAGTTGATTTTTTCAAACAAGCCATATCGCTTGAGACCGATACAATGAAAAAGTCAGCTTTTACGCTCGGATTGTCAAAGACATATTACAAACAAAACCGGAAAACCGATGCACGCCAGAGCGCTCTTGAAGCAATTCAGCTAAGGCCTGCATGGGGCGACCCTTATATCCTTATAGGTCAATTGTATGCCGAAAGTTCGGCCGAGTGTCCCTCACTGGCATTGCCAAAGTCTGTTTACTGGGTAGCTGTAGACAAGTTTTACAGGGCAAAACAGGTAGACCCTTCGTGTACCGAACAGGCAGACAAGCTGATCATAACTTATTCACAGTATTTCCCCAACAAAGAAGATGCCTTCTTTCAAGACATACATGAAGGTGATACACATACTGTAAATTGCTGGATTAATGAAACCACAAAGGTCAGATTTTAAGGTGTTTTATAAACTAATCAGAACATTTCTCCCCGTGGTTTCAATCATCATCGGGTCAATGGTTCAATTTTCGTGCGAGAACGACATCGAAAAAATCAATGCCATTACCGCTGATCTTAAGTTGCCCCAGCAAACCGGATACGATGTAGAGATTGCGTTTACCGATTCGGGAATTCTCAGGTGGAAACTTTATGCACCACAGATTGACAGATATTCTGATAAAGACAACCCATACATGGAATTTCCCAAAGGTATAAGGATAGAAGATTTTGATTCCATCGGAAATATACAACAATATCTTACTGCCAACTATGCTATCTATTACCAGAAAAAAGAACTCGGTGAAGCCAAAAACAATGTTGTTGCCATTAATAAAGTCTCTGGAAAACAGCTTTATACAGAACAACTTACATGGGATCAAAAGGCAGAACTCCTGTATTCAAATACATTTACGAAAATTATCGATGAACAGGGTATTCATACCGGCGAACGAGGCTTTGAAGCAGAACAGGATATGTCAAGATGGAAACTGAAAGGATCAAAAGGTATCGTAAAACTGCAAGATGAACAGGAAGATTAGTTTGGTCGTAGAAATTATGTGGCTGGTAATTGCCATGTTCTGCCTTTTGTACGGCACGCATAAAACTGTGCAATTAGGAATTGCCAACAGTTACATGCTTTTTATACTGTCAGCTGTTTCATTTTTAATGTATTCAATAAGGCGATACCTTCGTAAATCTCAAAAAAATTGAGTATTTTTAAAATCTTGATATCTGTTCTGTAATGAATTACTTATCCATTATCCTGGTTTCTTTGTTGATGTCTGCCTTTTTCTCAGGCATGGAAGTTGCTTTTATAGCTTCAAACAAGCTGCGCATAGAACTTGACAAGAAACACGGGTTGTTTGCGTCAAAAATCATCTCATTCTTAGTACAACGCCCCAGTGAATATATTACCACCATGCTGATTGGCAACTACATTTCACTTGTTGTTTACGGCTTTTTTATGGCGCGTATCCTTGAGCCGGGAATAGCGCAAACCGTAATCTCCGGCATTGCCATTATTCTTACCCAGGTGATAATTTCAGCGCTTATTATACTTGTAACCGCCGAATTTCTTTCCAAATCGCTGGTGAGAATTAACCCAAATTTCATGCTGAATATTTTCTCACTACCGGCAATTTTTTTCTATATCTTATTCTACCCTGTTACCCTTGTTGTGGTAGGTTTTGTAAACATTTTCCGCAGTAAACGGATAAAAGCAAACTCTTCTGATAAGAATAAAAATCCTGTTTTCAATAAAGTTGACCTGTACCATCTTATCGCAGAAACTGGCGAAAAAAATCAGGAAGACAATTCGGATGCCGATGAGCTGAAACTATTTCAGAATGCCCTTGAGTTCTCGGGCATTAAAGTAAGAGACTGTATGATACCAAGAAACGAGATCGTTGCAATGGACATTAATACCGATATTGAAAGCCTCAAACAGAAATTTATAGAAACCGGTTTTTCAAAAATACTTATCTATGAAAACAGCTTTGACAACTTTATAGGCTACTTTACCTCAAAGGCACTATTTAAAAATCCGAAAGATATTAAACCATTGCTCATTAAAATATCTTTTGTTCCTGAAACCATGGCTGCAAAAAACCTGCTCCACCGACTCATCAAAGAGCAGAGAAGCATGGCGCTGGTGGTTGATGAATTTGGCGGAATATCCGGACTCGTTACCATCGAAGATATTATCGAAGAGATTATCGGTGATATTGAAGATGAACACGACAGCACCGCACTAATCGAAAAGCAGATTAATGACGATGAATACATCTTTTCCGGCCGGCTCGAAATTGAATATATCAACGAGAAATACAATCTTGGAATCGCCGAATCTGAAGAATATGACACATTGGCAGGATATATCTTTTTTCATTTCGAGAGTTTTCCCAAGCTGCACGAGCGCATTGTTACCGGCAACATCGAGTGCAAAATCATAAAAGTAAGTAAAACCAAAATTGAGCTGGTACAACTTAAAGTTTCGAAAAATGTGCGGCATAAGTCCAAAAAGCCAGAATAACCCTATAAACATTGACTTTTTGAACCGTTCTGACTTTGTTATTCAAAACACCCTTAAAATTTAGATTTAATACTTTTATAATTCAATAAATTGCTATATTCGTACCCTGAATTTTTGAATCCAAATAACTTGTTATTTATATGGCTACATTAGAAAAAATTAGAAATCGGGCAGGATTACTTGTTTCAATTATTATAGGTTTGGCATTGCTGGCATTTGTTTTAGGCGATATGTTGAATTCGGGAGGGTCTATGTTTTCCAAATCGCAGTACGAGATAGCAAAAGTGGCCGGACAATCTATTCCTTACAATGATTTCCAGCAAAAAATAGACAATTTTATTGAAATCAACAAAATACAGTCGGGCAAGGCAAACCTTGATGAAAACACCGTCGACAACATAAGGAACATTTCGTGGGATTATATGATCGAAGAACTTATTATGTCTGATGAATATGACAAACTTGGAATTTCTGTAACAGGAGAAGAACTTATGGACATGATTCAGGGCGACAACCCTCATCCAATCATCAGCCAGGTCTTTTCTGATCCGCAGACAGGCATGCTCAACAAATCTTTTATGTTTGAATTTATTCAACGTACTTTGCAGGAAGAAGACAGTGAACGTAAAAAATTCTGGTTTTACATCGAAAATGAGATATTCAGGCAAAGAAGGTTGGCCAAATATACCAACCTGATCAAAAAAGGTTTATATGTTAACTCCCTTCAGCTCAACCGCAGAGGTGAAGAAATATCCAAAACCGTAGATATTGATTTCGTTGTAAGGCCTTTTGCCTCGATATCCGATTCTCTGATAAAAATTTCTGGAAAGGAGGTCAAAGCCTATTACAATGATCATATTGCAAAGTACCTTCAGGAAGAGTCGAGAGATATTAAATACGTGGTGTTTGAAGTTAAACCTTCACAAGACGATTTCGGTTTAGCAGAAGAATGGATAAAAAAAATCCGACCCGAATTTGAATCAACAAAAGAAACGAGGCAATTTGTAAACCTGCAGTCTGATGTACCGTTTGAAGGCAATAACTATACAAAAGATGAATTACCCGATTCAATTGCAGATTTTATGTTCAATGCCCGGGAAGGTGATGTTTACGGGCCTTATTTTGAAAACAACGCATACAAATTAGCCAAACTTGCAAAAATTGATTTTCTGCCCGACTCGGTAAAAGCACGCCACATTCTTCTGCAGGTAAGCCAGGAAAATTACGCCCAGGCAAGTGCAATGGCAGACAGCCTTAAAAAACTAATTGAAAACGGGGCAGATTTTGCTGAACTTGCACGCCAGAACTCAGCCGATGGCAGCGCCCAGGAAGGCGGCGACCTGGGATGGTTTCAGGAAGGAGCAATGGTTAAACCTTTCAGCGACTCCTGTTTCTATGGTAATAAAGGAGATGTCAAACTGGTTTATTCCCAGTTTGGTATTCATATTGTTGAAATCCTCGCCCAGTCGAAGGATGTAAAAAAAGTGCAGGTAGGAACACTCATACGCAATGTTGAGCCCGGCGAAGAAACCGATCAGGAATACTTCAGGCAGGCCAGCGAATTTTCAGGGTTAAACAATACCAGCGAAAAGTTTAATAAAGCCATACAGACTAACAACTTAGTACCAAGTTATGCACCCGGACTGAAACCGCTCGAAAAAAATATACCCGGGTTGGTATCTCCGCGTCAATTAGTCAAATGGGCTTATGATGCTGCTGAAAATCAAGTTTCTGATGTAATGAAATTCGATAATAAATATGTTGTGGCATTGGTTGAAAATGTAAAAGAAAAAGGCTACGCCGATATCAAAGATGTGCAAACGCAGATTGAACTTGAAATTGGTAAACAGAAAAAAGCCGAAATTATAGCCCAAAAGATGAATGAAGAGATATCTTCTTCGAAATCAATTGATGAACTTGCCTCCAAACTATCTACTACTGCTTTTAGTGCTGCCGGCATTACCTTCTCGACAAGGTCTATTGAAAATGCCGGTATCGAACCCAACATTACCGCAGCAGCCTGCATGCTCGACGAAGGTATGCTTTCGGGGCCAATAACCGGGAACAACGGGGTGTATGTTATCGCCGTTACAAATATCCTGAAAGCTGAAAATACTGAGATGATGATGGAAAGAGAAAAACTGGTATATGAAAGAAATTTCACCTCGCGTGCAAACTATGCTGCCTTTGAAGCACTTAAAAAGAAAGCTGAAGTAATTGACAACAGGGCAAAATTCTTCTGAAAATTGATATTTTTTACAAAACATTAAAGAGGCCTGACAAGCCTCTTTTTTTTGCTGCCTCGTCAGGGCTCCCCGATTGAGATTTTCTAACTCATGCTTCGTAAGAAAATCTATATCGGGATAAACTTCTCGCCCTTATTACTAAAAAAAACCACCCGGTAATTGGATGGCTTCTGTGTTTTAGTATGCTGCCTCGTCAGGGCTCCCCGATTGAGATTTTTATGATTACCCCCAGTGTTAGGACAGTTTTATCTTAAAAACAAGATTAATAAAAAATATAATACTAATGATGTAATTTGTGTTAATAACCGGAAATAACTTGTAGCGCAGCGGAAAGTTATTCTGGTTATTAACACCTTTTCTTTTTTGCCTACTTTTTTCTTTTGTTAAAAAGTCCATATTTTGTTAA
>JAWOHT010000010.1:0-3650 GCA_046485045.1 Bacteroidales bacterium | reverse complement strand
CTCATGCTTTATAGTATAGGCATCAATCTCTTTTGTCTGTGATGTTTTAAAAATCTTCATTCGAAGGTGTTTGTTACAAATTTAGCCCAAAGAATACTTAAGCGCAATGGCTATTTTCTAAAACGTTAAAATGAAATTGATTATTATCATCATTGGCAGTAAAAAAAGATTTCTATATTTGTTTGATGATGAAAATTAATAACATTTAAAACTTAAACATATGTTTAAAGGACATCCGAGAGGGCTGATAGTTGCCTCTCTTGCTAATATGGGAGAACGCTTTGGATTTTATACAATGTATGCGATCTTTACTTTGTTCTTACAAGCAAAGTATGGATACGATTCCACTAAATCCGGAATTATCTGGAGTAGCTTTTTGTTTGGTGTATATTTTCTTCCATTAGTCGGGGGACTTATTGCAGACAAGGTTCTGGGATATGGTAAGACTGTAACGCTTGGGATTTTTGTAATGTTTATCGGCTATATATTATTGGCCTTGCCTTTGAGGGGAGAATCAAGCCTGTGGTTGGTTATTGGGGCTTTGTTTACAATTGCATTGGGTACCGGCCTGTTTAAAGGCAACTTGCAGGCGCTGGTTGGTAATTTATATGATGATCCAAAGTATAATTCTAAGCGCGACTCTGCATTTACAATTTTTTATATGTGTATCAATCTTGGAGCAATGTTTGCCCCAACTGCAGCCGAAGCAGTTAACAACTATATATTAAAAGGATATAGTTTTACGTATGATGCAAGAATACCTGCTCTGGCGCATAAACTTCTGGAAAACCGCCTTGATAAGGTAACTGATTTTCTGGGCATTGCTCAATTACAGGATTCAACTGTAACCTTAGAAACCCTCAGGACGTTTTCAGAGACATACATTGATGCATTAAGTAAATCTTATCATTATGCTTTTGGCGTTGCATGTCTTAGTTTAATTATTTCTACAATAATATTTCTTGGTTTTAAAAAATTCTATCATCATGCTGACCAGACCGAAAAACAGAAGTCTGCAAATATCAATACTAAAAACCAGGTTATCCCACTCTCGCTTGAAGAAACAAAAAGGCGGGTATTTGCCTTGTTCATGGTATTCTTTGTTGTTATATTCTTTTGGATGTCGTTCCACCAGAATGGTTTTACAATGACCTTCTTTGCAAGGGATTATACTCAGCCCACTGTGAATAAGTTTACAAACCTATGGTTTGATTTATTTGGCTTATTGCCAATTTTCCTGGCAGTAATTGGCTTTATATTTCTTGTAAAAAAATCAAGTCAATTGAATGTCAGGTTACTTGGCCTGGCAGCATTTGTTGGATTTGGGCTTTTCGCATATTATCGTTTTACCGGTTATTCCGATTCAAATCCATTTACTCCTCAGAAGTTTCAACATTTTAATCCATTCTTTATTGTAGCCCTTACCCCGATTATACTGGGAATATTTGCCTGGTTGCGGCAAAAAGGAAAGGAACCGTCATCGCCAAAGAAGATTGGATTTGGAATGATCCTGACTGCATTGGGTTTTGTAATTCTGATAATTGCATCGCTTGGTCTTTCATCTCCTAAAGACCTGGAGGGGGAAGTCTCAAGATCGTTGGTTTCACCTTATTGGTTAATGTCTACTTATTTTATACTTACAATTGCAGAGCTTTTCTTAAGTCCTATCGGAATTTCCTTTGTTTCAAGGGTTGCTCCGCCAAAATATAAAGGACTGGCACAAGGTGGATGGTTGGCTGCTACGTCAGTTGGCAATATATTGGTTGGAGTAATGGGGATATTCTGGATTAGGGTTCCTTTATATGCCTTTTGGACAATACTGGTTGGATGTTGTTTGCTTTCAGCTTTGTTTATTTTTATTATTCTTAAAAAGTTAGAAAGGGCCACGAAGTAATAAACCAAATCATGAAAAACAGATAGCCACCCCCCTCGGGTGGTTTTTTTGTTTAAGAAAAAATTCCGTTGATGATGAATTTTGAATGGTTGATAAAATTTTTCTTAAGTAATTGTTGATGAATGATTACATGAAAAGAAGGAAACTATTCCTGAGATAAATCTTCTGTTTATCTAAAAGAAAAGCATTAAGGAATCATAATATATAAAAGGTTCAAATTATGTAACTCGATAATAACTGTCTTAAAATTTAGTCGGATTTATGAATTAAGAAAATCTTTTTATAAAATCATTTAGTCTATTCATCCTATTTTTAATATCGTTCATAAAATGATTCTTGTCCAGCAGAAGTTTTTGCAATAACTTGCATCGAAAATGAATTTTACAATCATATTTTAAACAAAAAATAAATTTTGACGTAAGAACTTACATATTTTATCTAATGTCTAAAAAAAATAATTAGTTATGAAAAAATTTAAACCAGTATTGTTACTCTTTTTTTTCTGCTTTTCTTTATTAAATAATTCAAAAGCAGATATCGTATTTACTAGCACCCCTGATACTACTGCATTCGTGGGTGAATTATACAGTTACCAGGTTACGGTTGCTTACGATGGAACAGCTCCCACTTTCAGCCTGGTAGAAAAACCCACAGGTATGTCCATTGGAGCCTCTTCAGGGCTTATAACCTGGTCACCTGGCTCTATTACCCAGGGGGGAAGGATTGTTGTAAAGGCAACGAATTCAACTACTCCTGAAAAATTTCATACTTATTTTATTTATTTATCCGATGCCATTGAGTGTCCCAGCAAAATCATCTCATACTGGAAGCTTGATGAAACAGAAGGACCGGTATACAAAGATTATATCAGCGGTTATGATGCATATCATGGAGGTAGCGAAATGATATTGTATGATACAGCTGGCGTGGTTGATTATGGACAGAGATTCAAACCTCTTAGCGAAGAAGACCAGTTTCTCGTTGTAAATAATGTTGAAGACTTTAACTGGTCAGAGGAAGATACTTTTGCCATTTCATTATGGTTTAAATGGGATGGGACAAAACACCCTAATCAAAATATGATGTTTGTTGGGCGCTCTGACGGTAATAAATCGATAGTATTTGGCATAAGATACATTAGCCCAGTAACAGGGCTACCTATTGAACCTCGTGTAATTTTTTACATGAATGATGGGAATGGACATGAAAGAGATGTTCATGTGACTGGATTAAATAATAATTGGCACCATGTAGTTGCAGAATTTATAGGCGCTCCAAATGGACAGGTACAAACCTTGAACTTATATTATGATAAAGTGAATCATGGAGGAGATCAGCAATGGTTTGACAGTTTTGAAATGGATACAACCAATAAATTATATCTCGGTTACTGGAATGCATTAGGCGTTAGCGACCGCGCTCCCTTCAGCGGTGCAATGGACGAAATTGCCATATATAACAAAGTTTTGGGAACTGCGGGAGTTACAAAGATTTATAATGATGGAATTGCAAGAAAACCTCAATGTCAGCCTGGCAACTATGCCCCGGTTATTACATCTTCACCTGCAAAATCTGTAAATGAAGATACCCCTTACAGTTATACCTTAACCTTCCGTGATATTGACGGTGATGCCATTACAAAATCAGCCAAAATATTGCCAAAATGGTTGACCTTTAATACCTCCTCAGGAGTGCTTTCAGGAATACCTTTGAACAATAATGTGGGAGACACTGTGGTAAGTCTCGCCATTAACGA
>JAWOHT010000285.1:0-12507 GCA_046485045.1 Bacteroidales bacterium | reverse complement strand
TAAAAAGTTGATAATTGGAAATAAACACCCTTTCCTGACAGTCCGGTACTTAGGTTTGCTGGCGGGCAGAGCACCTGCCCGACGCGCTGCTAAGACAGGCCGTAAGTCCTGAAGGGAATATGAAAAATTACTTGCCGATTTAAGGAATTATAATA
The DNA here is from genome assembly GCA_046485045.1 of Bacteroidales bacterium. Taxonomy (GTDB): domain Bacteria; phylum Bacteroidota; class Bacteroidia; order Bacteroidales; family UBA10428; genus JAFGPL01. The sequence continues at coordinate 12,352 of JAWOHT010000285.1, read as the reverse complement.
ACCAGAATGATGTTTTTTGCAAGTTACGGGCCGGATTAATAAGAAAACTGAAGTAACATGGGGGTTTTGGTTTCTGAAAGCAGGAATTCATGATAAAAGCCAACCTGAATTATGGGGGCTGTTTAATCAATAGAACCAGAAATTCTCTTTTATGAATATATAGATGATGAATGAAAAAAAAAGAGGCTGTATCTGACAGCCTCTTTTTATATACTATTTTGCAGAATGTTACTGGATTATACCGGTAAATGCTTCGTTTGATGCATATTTTAAGAATTCAATATCTTTCTTTGCATAAGCTTTAAGGGTGGCATCTTTGCCAACTGCTGTGCGAAGATTATTGAATACTCCTTCGTCTTTTCCACCCCGTGCACTGGCAATAGCTTTCAGGTAATAAACAACAGCCTCGTCAACATCGCCAAGTTCGTTAAGGGTTGACAGGGCTTTGTCATTATCACCGCTTATCAACTGGGCAAGAGCAGCATTGAAAGAAGGTTTGTTTCCAAAGTAATTAACAGCGGCTTTATAGTCGCCCTGTTTAACTTTAATAATCCCAAGATTGTAACTTACCTGGTCACCGGCTCCCATAGCAGCTGTAAGCAATTCTTCGGCTTTTGCCACATCGCCCTGTACAAGGGCAATAGCGCCAAGATTGTTTTTAATTGCATTTTCGTCTTTGAGGGCAGCGGCTTCTTCAAATGCAGCTTTTGCAGCATCAAGGTTGCCGAGTTTCATTTCGATTACACCCACGCTGTTTTTAGCCCTGAAGCATTTGGGGAAATTTGCGGCAGCTTTCTTGTATAGGGCAAGTTTGCTGTTAAGATCGTCAACAAGTGTGGCAGCATACAATATTTCTTCGAGTTTTAATGAATCAGGATCAGAAGAAGCCAGGTTTTTCAGTTCTTCGTCTGTAAGACCGGTTACCTCAACATCAAGGCTCATTACAGACCTGCGAAGTTTAGGAAGAATTTTATCGGCAATTTCTTTGAAAGCAACAGAAATGTTTTTAATCTCTTTTTCACGAACAACAGGATCGGAGTACATTGAGAGAACCCTTAATACCAGTTCTTTGTCCTGAATATCGGATTCTTCCATCAGTTTTTTGAATCCTTCCCAGTCTTCGGGGGTACTCATCACAGTTAAGAAACCCTGCTGTTGGGCCTCGGTAAGTTTGGCTTTGTTAAACATTTTTTTCAGGTAACTTTCTGCAGAGATTCCCCTGTTTGCAGATAGGGGAGTGTTAATTTTCTCAAGGTCTCCATCCGGAGAAGCATATGCAGACACTTTGGCTCCTTTAAATTGTTTTCTTTCGTTAGCCTGAATATCGCTAACTGCTTTTTCGAGGCCTTTAACATCTGCGGCTTTTAATTCGGCACCGCGTACATCTGCTTTATTAATAACATAATGTATATCAGCAGTTACAGATTCGGGCGTTACCCTTACAAATTTGTCACCTATGATGATGGTCTGTGGGTCAACCTTTACCAGGCTGGGGGTGGCAATGATACCATCGGCTATTTTAATGCCGGAAATTTCAATTGGTGTTTTTTCTTTAATGCTGGCCGACATTTTAACCAGAAGTTCCGAGCGCATCATTGCGTCTTTATAAGGAACTTTTCCGGTGTAGGTATAATCGCCACCCTTATAAGAAATAACTTTGTTGTTAGCTTCTACTGATTCACCCTGAAGCGTGGTTGGTTCTAATTCAACTTCGCCACCGTCATATTTCAGGTAAGGAGTAGCAACAACTACTGCTTTTTTGTTAAAATATTTTTCAGGAAATGTTGTTTTGATGGTCACCTGAACTTCATCGGCATGCATCTCGAGCGGACTTGGAGTAACTGAGTACTTCACATTATTTGCATTGTCCTTCATCTTGTTTATGCCTCCGCAACTGCTAAGAATAAATGTTGTTGCAACGACAATTGTTAAGTAGTTTTGTTTAAATTTTTTCATAATAAATTGGATTATTTGTTCCACTTTAAATAATTTCTGTATAGCTTTTTATGTAAGATACAAACTTACAAATGTTTTCATTAAAATAAAATACTAAAGATGTATTGAATTTCAAATTTTTGTTAAATATAATAAAAAATAAAAGATATTATTAATCAATTAAATAATTTTCTGAAGTTATTATTATTGATAATAATAGTCTTATTAATCTGCTAATGCAGGCACAACAGGTGGTTTATGTTAGATGAAGGTTGTGTGGGCACTGTAAAACCTGTTGATAACTATTTATTTTTTTTTAAGGTCATTCCAAGATTGTGAAATGCAAATGCAAGGATGTCAGCTTTTTCTTCAATTTGTAAATTAACAGGTTTTCCCGCCCCATGCCCTGCATCGGTCTGAATTCTGATGAGCAGGGGGTTTTTGTTGTTTTTTTTCTCCTGCAGGGCAGCGGTGTATTTAAAGGAGTGGGCCGGAACCACACGGTCGTCTCTTTCTGCCGTTGTGACCATAATAGCCGGATACTCTTTTTCGTGGTTGACATTGTGCAAAGGAGAAATAGAATAAAGGTTTTCAAACTCTTTTTCATTGTCGACCGATCCGTAGTCACTTTCCCATGCCCACCCGATGGTGAACTTTGCAAATCTTAGCATATCCATTACCCCAACTGCAGGAACCGCTACCCTGAAAAGCTCAGGCCGCTGGTTTACGACTGCACCTATGAGAAGTCCGCCGTTTGACCCTCCTTCAATTGCCATTTTACCCGGATTGGTATATTCTTCGCTGATTAGGTATTCGGCTGCGGCAATAAAGTCGTCGAAGACATTTTGTTTCTGAAGTTTGGTGCCTGCTTTATACCATTCTTCACCATATTCGCCGCCACCTCTTAAATTGGCGTTGACAAATATGCCGCCGTTTTCGAGCCAAAATAAAATGTATGGTGAAAATCTGGGCTGCAAAGAAATGTTAAAACCTCCATACCCGTATAACAGCAAAGGATTGCTGCCATTTTTTTCAACACCCTTTTTGCAGGTTATATACAAAGGTACCCTGGTACCGTCTTTACTCGTGCAAAATTCAAGCATTGTAGTGAAGTTGTTTTCATCAAAACCTGTTTCTGGTTTAAAAAACAATTCCGAAGTGTTTGATAAGGTGTTGTATTTATACACGGCAGGAGGTGTGGTATAAGATGTATAGGTGTAAAAAGCTTCCCTGTCATTGAATGATGAACTGAAATCACTTACATCGCCTAAGGGTGGGAGGTTGATTTGACAAAGGTATTTACCGGCAAGGTCAAAAACCCTGAGTTCGGCATGTGCATCAACAAGGTATTTGGCAATGAGCTTGTCCCCTGCAATATTTATTATTTCAAGAAGGTTCTCTGTTTCAGGAATGAGGTCAGCAGGAGTAACGGTGTTGGTTTTTTCAAACTTCAATGATTGCAGTTTATACCGAGGAGCATTTTTATTTGTAAGCAATAGTAATTGTTTCCCGACATTTCCTATGATATGGTTTTCGGAACTGAAATCTTCCATCAGTTGTATAAATTCTGAATGGGGATATTCCAAATTTTTAATATATAGCCTGTTGCCATATGTAGATTCGGCTTCTCCGATGATTAAAAACTTTTCGTCATCGGTAACGCCGGCTGTTAAAATACGATCGGGAAACCCGGCGGCTTCAAAAATAAGCTTGTCACTATGCTGGTCTGTACCTGCTTTGTGGTAATAGATACGGTGGTTTTTATTCATATCTGTAAGGCTTTTCTCATCGTTGGGTTTTGGGTACCTGCTGTAAAAAAAGCCATCTTTTTGCCATGCAATAGATGAAAACTTTACCCATTTTACAGTATCTTTCAATAATTCGCCTGTAACAATGTTTTTCACATGTATATCCCGCCAGTCCGACCCGCCGAGGGAAACAGAAAAAGCAAGAAACTTTCCGTCGCCTGATACAGCGTATTCACCCAGGGAAATTTTGCCTTCCCCGTCGAATTTATTCGGATCGAGCAGTTCTACCGGTTCACTATCAGGAGTTTCCTGCATATAAAGGATGTCGTGGTTCTGTAATCCGCTGTTTTTGAGGTAAAAATATTTGCCTGCCTTTTTCACCGGAATGCTCATTTTAGCATAGTTGTATAATCCGGTCAACTGTTCTTTGATTAAGTTTCTGTAAGGAATGTTTTTAAGAAAACCGAATGTAAGTTCATTTTGTGCTGCAATCCATTGCTTTGTTTTTTCAGAGGCCGGGTCTTCGAGCCAACGGTAAGGATCGGGTATCTTTCTTCCAAAATATGTATCTGAGACTTTTGATTTTTCGGCTTCGGGGTATCCGAAACGCTTGTCGGTACAACCTGACATAACAAAAAATATGAGTGATGTTGTTAAAATGAGTTTATTATTCATTTTTTTAAGGGTTAACCGGTATTCTGTTTAACTTTTCAATAAAATTAAATGAATAATTTGAATATGTATGAAAGTATTTACATTTTAAGCCAGCTTCAGGTAGAAAGCTTTTAATTATTATTAATTGAAATAATTAAAAAATCCCTGATCGGGGTCAGGGATGAGCATTTAAAGATTTTTAAGACAGCCTCTTTTTAGTTTTGTCTTTCGCCGGTATTTTCGGGTTTTGGCAGAAGTGCTTTTCTTGAAAGCCTCAGATTTCCGTTTTTCGGGTCAATTTCAAGTAATTTCACCTCAACAACCTCTCCTTCTTTAAGCTCTTCTTTTACATCCTGCAACCTTCTGTGCGAGATTTCCGAAATGTGCAGTAATCCCTGTTTGCCGGGAAGTATTTCAACAAAGGCGCCGAATGCAGTAATAGATTTGATAGTGCCTTTATAAACCTTGCCTGTCTCAGGAACTTCCACGATGGCCGTTACCCTTGCGAGTGCAGCATCAATAGAGGTCTTGTCGGCGGCAAATATATCAACCACGCCTACGCTGTCGATTTCTTCGATTACAATTGTTGAATTCGTTTCTTCCTGTATTTTCTGGATAACTTTCCCACCCGGGCCGATGAGTGCACCAATCATGTCTTTTGGTATTTTTATCTGAACCAGTCGTGGCACGAACGGTTTATAGTCTGAACGAGGTTCTGCCATCGTTTCGAGCATCTTATCAAGAATATGCAGCCTGCCAGCCTTTGCCTGCTCCAAAGCCTCTTTGAGTATTTCATAAGACAACCCGTCTACTTTTATGTCCATCTGGGTGGCTGTTATACCGTTTTTGGTGCCGGTAACTTTAAAGTCCATGTCACCAAGATGGTCTTCATCGCCCAGAATATCAGAAAGAATGGCATATTTTTTTGTTTTTGTATCGGTGATAAGTCCCATCGCGATGCCTGAAACCGGTTTTTTGCATTTAATACCGGCATCCATCAGCGACAGGGTGCCTGCGCACACTGTGGCCATTGAGGAAGAACCGTTTGATTCGAGAATGTCGGATACCACCCTGATGGCGTAATGGTTATCTGCAGGGATCATTCGTTTGAGCGCCCTATGGGCCAGGTTGCCATGCCCTATTTCCCTGCGGCTAAGGCCACGTGATCCTCTTGCGTCGCCGGTGGAGAAAGGAGGGAAATTATAATGCAATACAAATTTTTCTGAACCCTTTATCAGCACTTCGTCAATCATTTTCTCGTCGAGTTTTGTGCCAAGTGTAATGGTTGTAAGCGACTGAGTTTCACCACGGGTAAAAAGCGCACTGCCATGAGCCGAAGGCAGATAATCTACTTCGCACCATATGGGTCTTATCTCATTGGTCTTTCTGCCGTCAATCCTTACTCTTTCATCAAGGATAAGGTTCCTTACCGCGCTTTTTTCAACTTCATGAAAATAACGGTCTATCATCGCTTTCTTTTCTTCGGCTTCTTCTTCGGTAAATAATGCCAGGAGTTCCTGTTTCACAACTTCGTAAGCATCGTGTCTTTCGTGCTTGCCGGGGGTGGTTTTGGCAATATTATATATTTTATCATAGGTTTTATCCCAAACCAGTTTCTTTAATTCCTCGTCGCTGGTTTCGTGTGAATATAACCTCTTTGTTGCAGTGCCAACTTCTTTGGCAAATTCCATCAGCGCCTTGCAATGTTTCTTTATCTCGGTGTGTGCAAACATAATGGCCTGGAGCATATCTTCTTCAGAAACTTCGTCCATTTCGCCTTCTACCATAAGAATATTGTCATAGGTGGCGCCGACTATTATGTCAATATCGGCCTCTTTAAGTTGCGAGAAAGTGGGATTTATAACAAACTGCCCTTTTATTCTTGCAACCCTTGCCTCTGAAATTGGCCCGTTAAAGGGTATGTCGGATACAGCCAGTGCAGCCGAAGCAGCAAGTCCGGCAAGTGCGTCGGGCATTGTTTCTTTGTCGGCGCTTATCAGCATTACATTTACAAAAGTTTCGGCATGGTAATCGTCAGGGAATAAAGGGCGCAGGGCACGGTCAACAAGCCTTGAAATCAATATTTCATAATCGCTGGGCCGGGCTTCACGTTTTAAAAAACCACCTGGAAATCTGCCAATAGCAGCATATTTCTCTTTATATTCTACCTGAAGGGGCATGTAATCAAGGTCTTCAACTGCTTCTTTTGCTGATACAACAGTTGCAAGCAGCATGGTATTTCCCATTTTAACCACTACCGAACCGTCGGCCTGTTTGGCCAGTTTACCGGTTTCGATGGTTATGGTTCTTCCGTCAATTAATTGAATTGTTTTCTGATATGTTTTATACATAATTTCCTCTAAATTACTTGTTAATGTATGATTTATAAAAGTAAAAAAAGGCAATTTTTCGAATTGCCTTTCTTTTTGTTACTTACGCAGATTCAGTTCGCCAAGAACTTTACGGTATCTTTCAATATCACGGTCTTTCAGATAATCAAGCAACCTTCTTCTTTTTCCAACAAGTTTCAGAAGCGCCAACTGGGTGCCGAAATCTTTCTTGTTAACTTTCAGGTGCTCTGTAAGATGGTTGATACGAAAAGAAAACAAAGCTATCTGGCTTTCGGCCGATCCTGTGTTTTTTTCTGTTTTTCCGAATTTCTTAAACAACTGCTGTTTTTTCTCTGGTGTTAAATACATATTCCTGATCTGATTGTTATCTTTTTAAAACAAGACGCAAAGTTATTTATTTTTTTTTATAAATCAATATTTGATTTAAAAATCTTTAAGATTGCCGGCCATATGAAGCTATAATTTTGTTGCCAACATTACAGGACAAACATCTTTTTTTATCACAATAATTATTTTTAAGCTGAAGCATGCCCTGGCTTTCGAATGCATTTTTGGGGGCATACCCGAGTTTCACCCAGTTACGTATTACGGTGTTGTCTTCTGGCGATGTCTTCATGAGAAAATTCAGTGCCCTATCCTTTAATTCCTCTTTGCCGCTATGGTTGCCGAAGACAAACAAAAAAGGGGCTATGGTATTTATTATTAAATTGTTGATGCTTTCTGTGCCGAAAGACTTTTTCTTTTTCGTGGTTGAGATTGCCCCAAACCGGTAGTGCGATTTCCAGTATTCAGCAGCCGAAACATTAAAATACTTTTGAATAGTTTTAATATCGGGGGTTTCTGTAATAGTTGCAAATAATTGTGATGATTGCTCCAGCAGCGATGCGAATTGTGATATCCTGATGGTGGGAAAATTGTCGGGCCTTAGTCTCAGAAATTTCCAGATATGCTTTTCAAGTGGTTTAAGCCTGAATTTAGCCTGTAAAACTTTATACTCTCTTGAAAGCAGGTTGAAATATTCATCGTTTATTTCATCATTAAGAAAGCCTGCCTGTCCGAACAACAAGGCTTCAACCTGCAGCAGGTTGTTTTTATGTTTTGCAATGTATTTAAGCTGAAGCGATCTGGCCAGCATCTCGAACGGGCCAGAGTTGACCTTAAACCCGAAATTACGGGCAAGGTGTATATAAAATGTTTCTGACCAGTCGTTTTTTGTTTGTTGAAACGTGTTAAGAATTGCTTCAGATTTTGCATGGAGCCTTTCTATCGTAAGCATTTCAAGCTGATAATAAAAAACAAAAGGATCAACCAGTGTAATTTCATCTTTGCATGCAATCCATTTTCTGCTTTGAATAAGGTACAGATAATGCCTGTAAAGTTGCGGGTCGAATTGAAGTTCGGTTGCAGGCACCCGGCTGCCATTTTCAAGCAGGCATGCTTTATCATCATGACATACAATCTGAAGAATTACACTGTTATAGGCTTTATTTTCATGGTGCCGGTGCTTTTCCCAGTCAGACGAATTGATATGTATTTCTATGTCGCCGGCCCAAAGCGTTTCACCTATTTTCAAGCGGGCATTTAAAAAATCAGGGCCGGCATTGTGGTTATGTTCGCCCGGCTTAATAACATCAATGGGCTCGCCGCTTGTTAGCTTCAACCCATCGGGCTTGTATAACGCGTATTTCCAAATGTGATGAATGAACTCTTCTGTCATTTTTTGTTTCAGCAAATTGCCTCTAATGTAGAAAAAAAATAAATTGTAAACACGATTTCCTGCGGTTATGCAGGCATATTACCCAGTAATTTTTCCATTTGCCCCTGTATTTCTGCGGCTTTTTGTGCTGCAATAATATCAAAATCTTTTTTATCGCCGGCATATATTATTGCCCTTGATGAATTTACAATGAGTCCGCAGTTCGGGTTTTTTCCGTATTTAAAAACATCTTCGAGGCTGCCCCCCTGTGCCCCTACACCGGGTATCAGCAAAAAATGACTGGGTACATATTCCCTCACCAATACAAGCATATTGGCATGGGTGGCGCCAACCACGAACATGGTGTTTTCTTTGCTTCCCCATGCAGAAGAGGTTTTAAGTACTGTTTCAAACAGGGTTTCGCTTTTACCGGTACGCAGCATCTGAAAATCAGCTGAGCCTTTGTTTGATGTAAGTGCCAAAATAATTACCCACTTATTCTTATAGGAGAAAAAAGGTTGAACTGAATCAAAGCCCATATAGGGTGAAACAGTAACAGCATCGAAGTCAAAAACCTTGAAAAAAGTTTCGGCATACATTTCTGAAGTGTTGCCGATATCGCCGCGTTTAGCATCTGCAATGAGAAAAAGGCCGGGATGGTTTTTGCGGATGTGATCCACGGTAAGTTCAAGTTCATGCCATCCTTCTTTTCCACGACTTTCGTAAAAGGCAATATTTGGTTTATATGCTATGGTGTATGGCGCAGTGGCATCTATGATAAGGCGGTTGAATTCAAATACAGGGTGCTGGTATTTTTTCAGGAAATCAGGTATTTTCTGAATATCTGAATCGAGCCCTATGCATAGGAAACTTCTTTTTGTCTGTATGTTTTGAAACAAACGGTTAAAATTCATTACGGCAGTTTTAGTTCAGTCCGCTTGCTTTAAGCCTTTCAGCGTTTTCGGCCATCTGCAACCTGTCTATTATTTCCTGGATATTGCCATCTATTATTGATTGCAGGTTGTATAAGGTAAGGTTTATCCGGTGATCGGTCATTCGTCCCTGGGGGTAGTTATAGGTTCTTATCTTTGCCGAACGGTCTCCTGTTGATACCATTGTTCTTCTTTTCGAGGCAATCTCGTCGAGGTATTTCTGGTATTCGAGGTTATAAAGCCGGGTACGAAGTTCTGTCATGGCTTTGTCCAGATTTTTTAGCTGTGATTTCTGGTCCTGACATTGCACCACAATGCCCGAAGGGATATGGGTAAGCCTTACGGCAGAATAAGTGGTGTTAACAGATTGCCCCCCGGGGCCTGAAGAACAAAACCTGTCTATTCTTATGTCATCCTGTTTTAACTGAACATCTACTTCGTCGGCTTCGGGAAGCACGGCCACCGAAGCAGCCGATGTATGTACCCTTCCCTGTGTTTCGGTCTGTGGAACGCGTTGCACGCGGTGTACCCCCGATTCATATTTCATTATGCCATATACCCCGTCGCCTTTAACATGAAGGATAATCTCTTTAAAACCACCCACCGTACCATCGGCGAAATCGTATATTTCGACTTTCCACCCCCGCTGCTCGCAATACTTATTGTACATGCGGTAAAGGTCGCCTGCAAAAATACTTGCCTCATCGCCTCCGGTGCCAGCCCTGATTTCAATAACTGCATTTTTCTCATCCTGCGGATCAGCCGGAAGGAGCAAAATCTTTATCTGGTCTTCCAGCGGTTCGAGTTTGCTGTTCAATTCATCAAGCTCCGACTTGGCCATTTCACGCAACTCCTCGTCTTTTTCGCTGGAAAGGATTTCTTTTGCGTTTTGGATATTACTTATTATGTTCTTGTATTCTTTGTAGACATCAATTATCGGGGTTAACTCCTTATATTCCCTGCTTAATTTTACAAATTTTTTCATATCCGCCATCGAATCGGGGTCTGATATCTGCCGTCCGATGTCATCAAAGCGGGTTTTTACACCTTCAAGTTTTTCTACAATCAGATTATTTTTCATTGTACCCGTGAAAATTAATAGATATATTGACCTAAACTGTCTGAAATGGTCATCATTCTTTTGTTGGCTTTTTCAACCCTGCCAATTATTTTAGCTTCAATTTCAAATTTCGCTGAAATTGCAATTATCTGATCAGCAGTTTCTGGGGTGGTATAAATTTCGAACCGGTGCCCCATGTTAAAAACCTCATACATTTCGCTCATATCGGCACGCGATTGTTCCTGTATAAGCTGAAATACCGGAGGAAGGGGAAAGAGATTGTCTTTAATGATATGTACATTATCAACAAATTTCATCACTTTTGTCTGCCCACCACCTGTGCAGTGAATCATGCCATGCACCTTGTCGCCATGTCCCATGAGAATTTCTTTAATAACCGGTGCATAGGTACGGGTGGGTGAGAGAATTAATTTGCCTATATCCAGGCCGGTGTCTTTATATTTCTGGTTAACCCTGAACTTTCCGGTATATACAAGCGAGGCGGGTATCAGGTCGTCGAAGCTTTCGGGGTATTTTTCAACGAGGTAATTATGAAAGACATCGTGTCTGGCAGAGGTAAGCCCGTTGCTCCCTATACCGCTGTTATATTCGTTTTCATATACAGATTGTCCGTATGAGGCCAGTCCTACAATCACATCTCCGGGTTGAATATTGTTTTCGATTATTTCAGAGCGTTTTAACCGGCAGGTTACGGTAGAATCAACAATGATGGTCCTTACCAGGTCGCCGATGTCGGCAGTTTCTCCACCGGTGAGATATACGTTAATTCCCCATTGCGACAACTCCTGTATAATTTCATCATAACCTTTAAGGATGTGAACAATTACATCGCCGGGAATTTTGAATTTATTCCGTCCAATGGTAGAAGAGAGCATAAAATTGTCGGTTGCCCCCACACAAAGCAGATCGTCAAGGTTCATAATAACCGAGTCCTTTGCTATCCCTTTCCATACCGAGTAATCGCCTGTTTCTTTCCAGTAAACATAAGCAAGCGATGATTTTGTGCCGGCCCCGTCTGCGTGCATTATGGTGCAATATTCAGGGTCGTTGCACATAAAATCAGGAAGGATTTTACAGAAAGCATTGGGATACAAGCCTTTATCGAAAAGCTCAATGGCTTTATGAACATCTTCTTTACTTGCAGAAACCCCTCTGCTGCTGTACTGGGTTGCTTTGGTCATTTTACTAAATGCTTGGTATTGATTGTGGCAAATTTAATAATTAAACTTGGATTAAATATCCAATTTTTTTTAATCTTAGCAGGCATAAATAGTTTGCCGAAATGTTGGCAGGTTATTTTAGTGAATATATATTTGGAGAATTTTCGGGAATTACATATAATGTGCTTCACAGTTCAAAACAAATAATTACTTCATGATGAAACAATACTTCGCTTTACTGGTAATTGTACTGATATTTTTTTCATGTTCAGACAAAAAAGAGAATGTTTCTATTAAAGGCTCTTTCAAAGAGACGCACCCGCACAAAATTTATCTTAAGAGATTAAGTAAAGAGGGCGTTATAACTATTGATTCATCGGAAATCAGCAAAGACGGCCGTTTTGATCTCGGGTGTTATACCGAAGGGCCTTCATTTTATGTTTTATGGGTGGAAAACAGCAGGGGCATTACGCTAATAGCTTATCCCGGCGACAAAATTGAGGTGTATATTAATTCAAAGCAGTTTGATGTTGACTATTCTGTTGCAAAATCTCCTGATTCGCGGCGAGTAAGCAAACTTGTAAGGCAACAGCATCAAACGCTTGAGCAAATTACAGAATTAAGCAACGAGTTTGAAAGAATAAGAAACAATACAGATTTTATCTCACGTAAAACATTGCTTGATTCTATTTACGATGATATTTTTAGAAAACATAAAGCATTCTCAGAGCAGTTTATTCTCGAAGAACCAGGGTCGCTGGCTAACCTTATGGCCCTTGACCAGCAATTGGGCCG
>JAWOHT010000275.1:0-31554 GCA_046485045.1 Bacteroidales bacterium | reverse complement strand
ACACCTGTAAAGAGTCCAATAGCATACGGGTGAATATCGCTTAACGGATCTTTGTCAATCGGGTTCAGGTAATATTTAAATTTTGGCTCGATGGTAAGAATAATATTCTTTATCAGCGGGTATTCAAATCCCATCCCCACAGAGCCTGCATAGTTAATTTGTACCAGGTCTGAGGCAGAACGGGTAATGTTTTCGGCTGTCTCATCGGTATAATTGAGGTTGAATCCGGTGCCCACCAGGAAATTGGTGCTTATTCCGCCGAGAACCGATATGCCAATCTTTCTGTCTATTACTTTGTACCTTATATTTACAGGCACTTCCAGGTATTCATAATAGTGAGAAATTGAACTAATTGGTTTTTCAGTGGCTATGGCATTAACTGAAGATGTTTCATTTCTGGTGTAATTCCTGTTGTCCGGCGACTGATTCATACTGGCAGAGGCTTTGCTGACCAGACTAACCGGTCCCGAAGAATTGTTGATATAAACAAGTTGTTGTGGTTGAGAGCCAAAAGCGTATTCCAGACCGTCAGGGGAAACCTGATCTATTAAAACATTTTTATTCAGGTTCAATTGCAATAGTCCTGTTTGTTCCTGTCCGTATCTTGAGTAATAGACTCCACTTTGTACAGATAACCTCCGGTTTGACGAAAGGATTACATTAACGCCTCCGCTATATGTGATTAACGAGCTCTCTTTAGAATTGATCTGACTGATGACATAATCGGAATATTCCTCAGAAACAATATTTCTATAGGAGTATTGGGGTGCAAATTGTCCGCCCACTGCCCATGTATTTTTTCTGTTTTTTACTTCCGGCAATGGCTCATTCAATGCGAGCATCTGATCAATGGTATAAACCTGTTGCGGCATGTCACCTTCTTTCTTTTCAATACTTACAGGCCTGCCAATTCCTGGTCTTGCTGCATTGGGTATAAATGAACTCAATGCAACAAGCCGATCCGGATTTTCTTCCCGGGTTGGTACTGCTATCACTGAGATTTCTTTTTGCGCTCTCGCGGAAGTGTATCCATAATCAGTTTCATATGGGCTTTTTTCAGTAAGATGATGGTTATTTTCAGCTTTCGGTATAATTTCTGCGTAAGATTGTGCCAAATGCAATTCAGTGTTCACTGCCGCTGGCAACTCTTTGTCAGGTGTACCAATGGCGATGTGGCTTTGTGTACCCATTCTGTTTTTAGCTATAAGCTCTTTGGTTGTATCTTCAGGCACAGTAGCTACAGCAGCAAAATCATCTGTTGCCGGCATTTTTGTGTCGAGCATAATAACGCTTAAAGAAAAAAGCAATGCAATTCCTGCTGCTATCCTCAAAAAAATAACAATAGCCCTGTTCTTACGGGCGTGTCCTATCCGGGCAGCAATACCATCCCATGTGCCGGGCAACGGACTCTCTACATAGTCTTCAAGTCGTTCTTTAAAATATTTATCAAAATTTTCTGTCATCTCTCCTCTACTTTGCTACAATCTTTTGATCAAAATACCTGTGTACTTTCTCCTGTAATATGGCCCTCGCCCTTGAAAGATTAGATTTGGAGGTTCCTTCGGTTATGTCAAGCTGCTCGCCTATCTCTTTATGAGAGTATCCCTCTATGGCGTAAAGGTTAAACACGAGCCTGTATTTTGGCGACAAATCCTGTACAAATTTTAACAGTTCTTTTGCCGTAATGTCGCCAAGTATCCTGTCTGATTCAAATTTATCAATCTCCTTTACCGCATCTCCGATATTAATTACCTGACAATGTGTTCTAAATCTTTCAAGCGCCGTGTTTACCATAATTCTCCTCATCCAGCCTTCAAAAGAACCTTCAAACCTGAATTGTGCGATTTTTTCATACACCTTTACAAACCCATCCTGAACAATATCATGTGCATCGTCGCGGTTGCCGGCATAGCGAAGGCATATCCCAAACATTTTGTCTTTAAAGAGAATATACAACTCTCTCTGCGCCCGGGGATCTCCTGCCTGACAGCCCTTTATGATATTGTCCAGTATTTCTGCCAACGATCAGTATAGATGTTTATTCAAAATTACATTTTTAAATATTCAAAATCAATTTGAACCGAACGCAATAATATGATGTTATCGGATATTGAAAGGTTGCGTTAAAAGTTTTTTTTATATTCATTCCAAAAGTATTTAACCCAGAAAATAAATTATAATGAATAAGCCGGTGTACTATTATTGCGGTATTTTATTGTTAATTTCACGCAACCTTTCGGTAAGCCTGTACATCTGAATTTAGAAGAATATCTTTTGTAACATTCATTAAAATTGTAGGACGATGAAAAAAAATACGATCATTATTGCGGCTTTTCTTCTAATTTTCGCCTGTGCATGCGAAAAAACAGGAGACACCCCGGTAAAAGAGATAAAACTTACCAAGAGTACACGCGACCTCATTGAGGCAGACAATAAATTTGGCCTTGAATTATTTACAAAGGTCATCAACAGTTATCCTGAAGATGAGAATGTGTTTATTTCACCTGTCAGCGCAGCCCTGGCGCTTGCAATGACATACAATGGCGCTGCTGGCTCTACCGGCGAGGCCATGCAGACAGCGCTTAAAAAGAGCGGTATGGATGCCCGGGAGATAAACCAAAGTTACAAAGACCTGATGGAAGGTTTGAAATCAATTGATCCGAAGGTAACCCTCGAAATTGCCAATTCGATCTGGTATCGCCAGGGTTTTTATGTATTGCCCGGATTTATTCAAACCAACCAGTTATACTACGATGCTGAAGTCAGGTCGCTTGACTTTGGCGCCCCGACGGCCATCGAAACCATCAACAACTGGGTTGCTGACAAAACAAAAGATAAAATTACTGAAATCATAAATACAATACCCCCCTATGCGGTTATGTACCTGATGAATGCCGTTTACTTTTATGGCACATGGAAATATGAGTTTAAAGCAGAAGACACAAGAGAGGAAGATTTTTTTGTTTCCGCCAACCAACCGGTTAAAGTTGACATGATGAAGCTCGAGGCAGAAATTAATTACATGCACAACGACACTTTCAGCGCTATTGAGTTGCCATATGGGAACGGCCACTATAGCATGATTGTAATGCTGCCTGAAAATCTGAAAACCACTGCTGATATTATCGGGCAACTGAACCCGGAGAATTGGAATACATGGTTTAGATCATTCAGCCAAAAAGAGTTGGTGGTAAATATGCCAAAATTCAAATTTGAATTTGAGGATTCGTTAAACAACGAGCTGAAAGATATGGGCATGTCTATCGCCTTCTCACCATCGGAGGCTGATTTTACCAATATAAACCCCGAAGGAGGGCTTTACATCTCTATGGTTAAGCAAAAAGCCTATATTGATGTTAACGAAAAAGGTACCGAAGCAGCGGCTGTTACCATCGTAGAAGTCGGATACACATCTGTCGGGGATGAAAAACCCCATTTTATTGTCAACAAACCTTTTCTTTTTGCTATAGTTGAAAAAGATACAGGAGCAATAATTTTCATAGGACGGGTGATACAGCCTGAATATGAAGAATAGCAAAACCGGGGGCCCGGCATTTATGAAAGACCGGGGGGCCCGTTGAGATTGTCCGCTTTCGTACACAAAGTGTATCATTCCGTAACAGTTATACAGGCAATATATTCGATATAAGCAACGTTAGTTTTGATTATTAAACTTCATTTCAGTTATTTACATAAAACTGGCATGATCTTTGGTAAAAAAACAACAATTAAACCTGTTATCTTTTATGATAAAACTTAATAAGCTACACAAAACTTATTTTACCGGTCATAATTCGCTTCATGTTTTAAAAGGCATCAGTCTTGAAATAAACAAAGGCGAACTGGTTTCTGTAATGGGGGCTTCGGGTTCTGGCAAATCTACACTTCTGAATGTTCTCGGCATCCTCGATGGTTATGATACTGGTGAATACTATCTTGGCGGTATGTTGATAAAGGATATCAACGAAACAAAGGCAGCATACCTGCGAAACCGTATGATTGGATTTGTTTTTCAAAGTTTCAACCTGATATCTTTCAAAAATGCCCTGGAGAATGTTGCTTTGCCGCTCTATTACCAAGGTGAAGGCCGCCGTAAAAGGAACATTCTTGCTATGGAATACCTTGAGAAAGTCGGTCTGAAAGACTGGTGGTCGCACCTGCCCGGCGAATTGTCGGGCGGCCAGAAACAACGTATTGCTATTGCAAGGGCGCTCATCAGCAACCCAAAAATTATTCTTGCCGATGAGCCTACCGGAGCGCTTGACTCGGTTACATCGCTCGAAGTAATGGCAATGCTGAGTGAAATAAACCGCAACGGCATTACCGTAATTATTGTAACCCATGAGCACGACATTGCTTCACGTACCCAGCGGTCAATTATTCTTAAAGACGGGGTAATAGAAAACATAGTTTATCACAACCACGAATACCAGAAAGCGGTATCATAATCATCTGAATATGTTTGATCTGGATAAATGGCAGGAAATACTCGGTACGATGGGCAAAAACCGTTTGCGTACATTCCTTACCGGGTTTAGTGTGGCATGGGGAATTTTTATGCTGATCATTCTGCTTGGTGCAGGAAAAGGCCTGCAAAACGGAATAGACAACCAATTCAGGGAAGATGCCGTAAATACCATATGGTTCGGGGCAGGAACAACCAGCAAACCATATAAAGGAATGCAGCCAGGCCGGCGAGTCAGGTTTAAAAACGATGATTACGAATTTTTACGCACATCGGTAGAAGGTATTGATAAGATATCAGCACGCTATTACCTGTGGCAAAACAGGGTTGTTTCCTATAAAAAAGAGTACGGGGTGTTCGACCTTATCGCATGTCATCCTGATTACGCGTATATCGAAAATGTTAATTTGGTGAAGGGCAGGTTCATTAACAAAATTGACATTGAAAAAAGAAGGAAGGTGGTTACCGTAGGTATGCGTGCAAAAGACGCGCTCTTTAAAAACGGCCAGGAACCTTTGGGGGAATATTTAAAAATAAATGGAGTGCCTTTTCAGATTGTGGGCATATTCACCGATCGTTCCGAGAGAGATGAAAACAGATTGTACCTGCCCGTGAGCACAGCACAAATGATTACCAATGGCGGCACCAACATCCATAACCTCTCTATTACCAGCAATTTAAGCGCCGCAGAAAGCGAAGAGCTCGAAAAAACACTTCGTGCCACAATGGCCGAACGCCACAGATTTGATGTTGAAGATAAAAATGCCATGTGGATGTGGAATACCATTAAAGAGTACAAAAAATTCTCGAATATGTTCCTTGGCATTCAGATTTTTGTTTCGGTTATCGGAATATTTACAATTATCGCGGGTGTGGTTGGTGTCAGCAACATTATGATTATCGTGGTAAATGAACGTACCAAAGAGATAGGTATCAGGAAAGCCATAGGCGCCACGCCAAAATCGGTTGTTGGTATGATTATTTTTGAATCAATTTTAATTACAGGACTTGCAGGTTACATCGGACTGTTGTCTGGTATTGGTTTGCTGGAATTGCTATCGGGCGTTATCCCGAAAAACGATTTTTTTGTAAACCCCGAGGTGAACTTTAACGTAGCCGTGGCATCTACGCTGATACTGATAATTGCAGGCACATTTGCCGGTTTAATGCCGGCCCTTAAAGCTTCACGTATTAAACCGGTTGTTGCACTGCGCGACGAATAAAAAGTGAAATTATGTTTGACAGGGACAGATGGCAGGAAATATACTTTACGCTGAGAAGCAATAAATTAAGGACTTTCATGACAGCCTTCGGGGTTTTCTGGGGTATCTTTATGCTGATTGTAATGATGGGCTCGGGCAATGGGCTTTCCAATGCCATATTTGACGGATTTCAGGATTTTGCCACCAACAGCGCTTTTATCTGGACAAGAACGACCTCGATGCCATACAAAGGCCTGCCAAGGGGCAGAAGATGGATGTTCAACAACGACGATATGAAAGCGCTGAAAAACAATATTCCTGAGATAGACCTGCTTGCACCCAGGGTGCAACCCAGGTCGGGCGATGGCGGCAATAATGTCGTAAGGGGCATTAAAACAGCATCGTATAATATAGTTGGTGATTATCCCGATTTTTTTAAAATTGACCCGGTAGATATGATTTCCGGACGCGAGATAAATGATATTGACATTGCCGAAAACCGTAAAGTTGCCGTAATCGGTAAAAGGGTCAGAGATGAGATGTTTAAGCCAGATGAAAACCCAATAGGTGAATACCTGCGCATTAGCGGGGTATACTTTCAGGTAGTTGGTGTTTTTGAACCTAAAAATAAGAATATGAATTTTGGCGGCGATAAAGACCAAACCATCGTGTTGCCTTTTACATCGCTGCAAATTGCATACAATATAGGCAACCAGGTTCATTATTTCGCTGTAACCGCAAAAAAGGGGCATTCGGTTGCCAAACTTGAAGAAAGGTGTAAGCAACTTATTGCCGAACGAAACAAAATTCATCCCGACGACAAACAGGCATTCGGAGGTTTTAACCTCGATACCGAATTCAAAAAAATGAGCGGACTTTTCACGGGTATCAGAATACTGATATGGGTGGTGGGTATCGGAACACTGCTGGCAGGTGTAATTGGTGTTAGCAACATTATGCTGATCGTAATTAAAGAAAGGACTAAAGAAATTGGTATCCAGCGTTCTATTGGGGCAACACCCTGGAGGATCATCAACCAGATTATTTCAGAATCGGTAGTACTTACAGCAGTGTCAGGCATGTTTGGGATGGCCATTGGGGTATTTCTTCTTGAAGTCATTAACCGACAAATTCAAAACTCGGGCAGTGAAGCAGAGATGTTCAAAAACCCCGGGGTAGATTTTAATGTCGGGGTTACAGCGCTCATCATCCTGATTGTTGCCGGAATTTTTGCAGGATTTATCCCGGCATACAAAGCTGTAAAAGTAAAACCTGTTGAAGCGCTCAGGGCAGAATAAATAAATTGTAACATTAATATGATGCAGAAAAATGAAAAAGTTTTTTAGAATTTTAATTGTTGTGGCGTTTATAGGAGCCATTATAGGCACAATGTATTTTCTTTATACAAAATCAAAGAAAAAACCTGTTATTTACGAAATCAAGACACCGTTTGTAACCAATGTAGTTAAAAAAACCGTTGCAACAGGGTCTATCGTGCCTCGCAAAGAGATTGAGATAAAACCAAGGGTTTCGGGTATTATTGAAGAAATATACATCGAAGCCGGAGATTATGTAAAAACAGGCGACCTGATTGCCAAAATTAAAATTGTTCCTGATATGGAACGTCTAACTGCCTCTGAATCGAGGTTAAACAGGGCAAAAATAAATTACGAACAGGCCAAGATAGAATATGACAGGCAAAAAAAAGTCTACGATGAAGGGGTAATACCCGAAGCCGATTTTCAAAGATACAGGCTCGAGTTCAGGACTGCCAGCGAAGAGCTCGATGCAGCCGAAGACAATCTGCAACTCATAAAAGAAGGAGTTACCAAAAAACTCGGACAGGTAACAAATACGCTCATCAGGTCAACAATATCGGGTATGGTACTTGCTGTTCCCGTTGAGGAAGGAAATTCGGTAATCGAGACCAACAATTTTAATGCAGGTACTACCATTGCCTCTGTTGCCGATATGGGCGATATGATCTTCAAAGGAAAAGTGGATGAGACAGAAGTAGGTAAAATTAAAACCGGCATGGACCTTATTCTCTCTATTGGCGCCATCGAAGATGAAAAATATGATGCAAAACTCGAATATGTCGCACCCAAGGGGGTGGAAGAAAACGGCGCTATTCAGTTTGAGATCAAGGCAAATGTCAAACTCAGCCAAAATAATTTCATTAGGGCAGGTTACAGCGCCAATGCAGATATTGTTCTTGAACGCAAAGACAGTGTGCTTGTTATTCCTGAAAGCCTGCTGAAGTTTGAGGAAAAAGGTGATTCAGCCTTTGTAGAAGTTGAAACCCAGCCCCAGATCTTCGAAAAACGTTTTGTTACCACCGGTTTGTCCGATGGGATAAATATCGAAATATTATCGGGCGTAACAGAAACAGACAAGTTAAAAGCCGGAAAGGCTGAAACCGACAAGAAAAAAGAGAAAGAAAATAATAGTTGATAATAGATATAGGTTTATAAATATAATTTGGGTTAAGTAGTTTTAATAATTCTTTTCATTGGAAAATCCCGCTGCAAACGCGGGATTTTTTTTATTATTTTTCGATTTAAAATTATTATAGTTCAACAATATAAGCGAAAATGAAATAACAATCATACCAATAACAGGAATAAGAGCAGGAGATTCTTCAGGCAAGACAACCCAGCTTAAAATTGCCCCGAAAACCGGAATCAGGAATTTCCAGATATTCAGTTCAGAAACTTTCACCCCCGGACGCCCGAGAAGCAAAAACCATATTGAAAAGGCTACGGCAGAGAGAAAACTAAGATAACCAAGCGAAAGATAATAACCTGTCGGTTTAATTATATCAAAGGTTTGGTCTTCTAAGAACAGCGACAGAATAAATATCCCTGTTCCCCCGATGATTTGTTGCGTCGAGTTTAATACAAATGGGTTGATTTTACCTTTGCCCTTTGAAACCAGAATATTTCCATAACTACCGGCAATATTTGAGAATACCAGTATTACCAATCCCCAGAAAACCTTTCCCTTTTCCCAGTTAAAATCAAATTTATCGGCAGCAATAAGTACGATTCCCGAGATGCCAATAAGAATTGAAAACATTTTTCTTTTATTAAGACGGTCGTTACTAATTGAGAAATGCGCCAGCAGTGCAACAAAAAGCGGCCCTCCTCCTACAATAATGGCTGTTAGTGAAGCCGGCGCCATGCTAATGCCTATATAGAAAAGCGAATAAAGCAAAAACGTTTGAAACAGTCCCACCACCAATACATAGCGGATATTATTAGAAATCTCTGAGAAATACCGTGCCATACTGCCACAGAAAGGAAGAACCATGAAACCCGAAAGGACAAACCGGATACCTGCAAAATTGAGTGGAGTGGTGTAATTTATACCAAGCTTTATGGCTGCAAAGGCCGTTGACCATAACAAGCATGCAATTATTGCCAGGAAATAGGTATTTGTTAGGATTTTTTTCAAATCACAGGCAATTTCATGAAATCATCATCCCTTTTAAAAAAACTACTTAAGTGCTGCAAGCGCCTTTTTCATCCTTGACATAGCCTCCGTAAGGTTTTCATCGGCAGTGGCGAACGAGATTCTGATACAGGCAGGATCTCCGAAAGCCTCGCCCGGCACAGTTGCAATATGGGCCTTATCGAGAAGGTACAGGCAAAGGTCGTTTGAACTGTTTATTACATTTGAACCATCAGATTTACCAAAATACGAACTAACCTGCGGAAATACATAAAAAGCGCCGCCGGGGACTGATGTTTTCAATCCCGGAATTTCTTTCAGAAGACCAAGTATCAGGTCTCTGCGGCGTTTAAATGCCACATTCATCGCGGCAACACATGCCTGGTCGCCCGTTAGCGCCTCTATGGCTGCACGCTGGGCGATGGTGGTTGCCCCGGTTATTAGCTGTCCCTGTAGCTTAATACATGCCTTTGCCAGCCATAAAGGCGCCGCCATGTAACCGATCCGCCAGCCAGTCATGGCATATGCTTTCGATACCCCGTTGATGATTACAACACGGTCTTTAATAAAATCAAATTGTCCGATGGTTTGGTGTTTGCCCGTGAAATTAATATGTTCATAAATCTCATCGGTAATCACAAATATACCGCGATGCTTCTCAATCACGCGCGCAATGGCCTCAAGTTCACCCTTGCTGTAAAAAGTCCCTGACGGATTGTTCGGGGAACACAGCAAAAAAGCCTTGGTTTTCGGGGTAATGGCATTTTCTAATTGTTGAGGGGTGATTTTAAAATCATTATCAATATTGCCGTTTACAACCACACATTTACCTTCGGCAAGTTTAACCAGTTCGGCATAAGTCACCCAGTAAGGGGCTGGAATAACCACCTCATCATCTTTGTCAATAAGCGCGAGGATAGCGTTGGCAAGTGAATTTTTAGCGCCGGTGGAAACCACGATCTGTTCCGGTGCGAAGTCAAGGTTATTTTCACGTTTGAATTTTAAAGAAATCGCTTTTAACAGATCGGGATACCCGGGAACAGGAGGATAATATGAGAAATTATTGTCAATGGCCTTTTTGGCTGCCTCTTTAATATGGTCAGGGGTGGGAAAATCGGGCTCTCCCACACTCAGGTTGATTATATCAATACCTTTGGCTTTCAGATCGTTGCTTTTCTGGTTCATGGCCACAGTGGCCGATTGGGCTAAGTTAGCTACCCTGGACGATACGCTGTCTGTCATCTTCTATAATACTTAAAAGTTCTTACCGTTGATCAATTTCAGGCGGTAAAAGTAATCTTTTAATCAGAATTTATTTTAATATTGCAGCTAAGAAAAATAACCAAAAGCCTATTGAACGGTTTATCTGAAATATTGAAAATTACCCTGCCATCATTAATAATGCTGGTGATGATCTGGTATCTTGTTAAAAAGTATTTTGAACAGGAAGAGCAAAAGCGACGGGTACAACGTATTTTGAAAAATCAGGAATTAATAACCCCGTTAAAGTTGCAGGCATGCGAAAGAATTATTCTCTTACTTGAAAGAATATCGCCCGAGAACCTGCTACTAAGAATCAACAGGCCCTCATTCAACTGTAAGCAACTGCAAACAGAACTCATTAATGCTGTACGTGCTGAATACGAACATAATATTTCACAGCAACTATATGTTTCTGTAAATGGTTGGGAGATGGTGAAAATGGCAAAAAACAACCTCATTCACCTGATTAATACTTCGGCAGAAAGGCTTAAACCAGAAGACCCTTCTGCAAGCCTGAACATAGCCATCATGGAAGCAGTAAGCAGGATGCCTAAAAATTATACATCCGAGGCTATTATACAAATAAAAGAAGAGTTAACCCTGCTAACAGGCTGATTATTAATTTATATCTGTATTTCAACCTGCATCCCTTCTTTGGGCATGCTTTTTATTGAAATAATCCCTCCCAGTGATTTTATCCTGCTGTGCATATTATAGATACCCATACCTTTGCCTTCTTTTAATACCTGCTCTACATCAAAACCCAGACCATTATCCTGGTAAGTGAAGATTAATTTACCACTGTTCCACAGCATCCTTATTCTTATTTCTGTAGCATATGCATATTTAAGCGAATTATTGATTAGTTCTACCAGCACCCTGTACAAGGTAATCTGCAAGTCTTCTGAAGTCTTAATATTATGGTCGAATTCTGTAATAATTCTGATAGGATACGATGCCTGAATCTTTTCGGCAAAAGAATCAATGGCTTCATACAATCCGAAAGCTTTCAGCACATGCGAACTCATGTTATTGGAAATCTCCTTAACTGTTTTAACCGCTTCATCCATAAGTTCTGAAATTTTCGAATGGATTTCGGTTCTTTTTGGTGAATCATCGGCCCCGACAATTGAATTAGCATAAAGCTTGATTGCAGACAAGAGCGGTCCGAGTGAATCGTGCAAATCCTGAGAAACCCTTGTCCGCTCTTTTTCTTCTGCCTGAATTATGGCATTCAATATATGCCTTTCAGACTCTTTGTCGGCCCTTATATCTCTTAATATAACAAGCTTTGTTCCGGATTTATCGTCGGGAAAGGGTATTGTTGTTAATTCAACCGGTATTGGTTCTCCCTTCCTGGTTTTCAGGTTAATCTCATTCTTATGGAACTGAAAAAATACATTTTCGGGTTTAAGCAGGTTCGTTCTAACATCTTCAATATCTGTGAATAAATCACTGATTTTGAGATGCTTCATCTGCCCGTCGCTATATCCCGTGAATTCAAAGAAAGCCTTGTTTGCTTCAATTATGGTTAAAGTGTCATCAAAGATAAGTATGGCATCGTTGATGCTGTTAAAAATATTTTTGAAGGTTTTTGAAGAGTTGTCAAGCGAATTTTCAACAGATTTTCGGTTCTCAATCTCTGTGGCCAGTTTACGGTTGGCCGCATCAAGCCTGGTTGTCCTCAGAGAAAGGTTATGTATAATACCAAAAAGATAATTGTTTATTTTCGAAGAAATAAGAATGGCAATGGCCGTGCACAACATGGTAATCATTATGTTTGATACCCAGGTTGATACCGAATGAATGTATACTGCGGTATCAAAAGTATAGGTTATCAACCCTGTATGAAAGAAATAGGCCACCACTGCTGCTGTTGTCAATGAAAGTATCATTAAAGCCACACCGTATGCTGTTCCCAGAAGCAGCGAACTTATAACCCCAATAATAATATAATAATACAAACCATCACTTAATGCTCCCTGGTTTATCAGTGCTTTAGTACCCAGTATATACCCAATAAACAGCACTACAATGGTTTTTACCTGAAAGGGCACTTTCTTTGGCAGAAACAGCATTGCCAATACCAGTAAGTAACCTATCAGGCTGAATACAGGAAATACACCGGCTTTTTTTAAAGATATAAAAGCCGCTGTAAGACTTGGTATACCAAATACTGCAATAGCCAATAAAAGGTAGTTGACAAGTGTGGATTTCAATTTATCAACTTCACTCTTTTCATACCCGCTTTTCACAATATTAATGGTTTAGGTTTACAGATAAGAATACAAGTAATTTGTAATATAAATGTAGGGATAAGTTTTTATTATTCATGATGAATTAAGAATAGAAAAAAATGCACACAGAATTTAAGCCGGAGGGTTTGTTTTCGGGAGAAAAAAAACCGGGCATTCAGGCCCGGTTTAAGAAACACGCTATTAGAACATTATAACAATTCAATACTTCTTTTAACAAATTTATTTAGTTCTTCACCTTTTAACATGTTATTCGACAATAACGCAATGTCAATTAATTGCTTAACCATCTTACTTTTGGTGCCGAACTCAGCAAGCACTTTTTCGCGTTTATCTTTAAGTTCTCCCATCTTTTTCTCCAGGTCTTCAATCCTGTCTTTATCTTCCTGAGAGATTTCTTCCGGCTTTTTACCTTTATTGGCAGTGTCAATTTCGGTTTTATTTGCTTCTATGGGTTTGATCTTTTCATCAATCTTTTCAATTTCTTTCCCTGCCTTTTTATCTTTTTCTTCGGCAATTTTCAGAATTAATGGATGATTTGAATTGATGACCACATTGTAGGTATCGGGCATTTCGCCATAAAAACCAAACCCCCCGCCCATTTTAGCCATATCTTTCATACGGCGCATGAATTCAGACTGGGTAATAAAAACAGGGTTTTCTGTTTCATCCAGGCTTTCGAAAGTCACAGTAAAGTTGGCATTTGCCGGGAGTTGCCCCTTAAAAACCGGAACCAGGTCATTTTGCTGGTTTTCTGGAATTTTAGATTCCCTGTTTTCCTCCTTGCGGATAAGTTTATCAACAACATCTGAGTCAACCCTGGTAAATCTTGAATTTTTAAATTTCTGCTCCAGATGATTAATGTAGTGGGTATCAAGCTGACCATCCATCAACAATACATCGTAACCTTTGTTTCTTGCAGATTCAATAAAGCTAAACTGCTTCTCATAATCTGTGGCGTAAAGATAGATGAGGGTTTTATCTTTATCTGTCTGGTTATCTTTAATCACCTTTTCATATTCCTCAAAAGTAAAGTATTTGTTAT
Organism: Bacteroidales bacterium; assembly: GCA_046485045.1. Classification (GTDB taxonomy): domain Bacteria; phylum Bacteroidota; class Bacteroidia; order Bacteroidales; family UBA10428; genus JAFGPL01. The sequence continues at coordinate 17,871 of JAWOHT010000275.1, read as the reverse complement.
CGGTACTTTTCAACAGGGCAAATTTCTCAGCTTTTTCATAAAACTTCTCTTCAGAGACCATTCCATATTCAATAAACAACTTAAGGTCATCCCATTTTTTCTCAAACTGATCTCGCTCTGTTTTAAATATTTCCTGCAACCTGTCTGCCACTTTTTTAGTAATATGCCCCGAAATCTTTTTTACATTTGAATCGCTCTGAAGGTAGCTTCGCGAAACATTCAGCGGAATATCGGGAGAATCAATCACCCCGTGCAACAAAGTAAGAAATTCAGGAACAATGCCTTCAACCGAGTCGGTGACATATACCTGGTTACAGTACAGTTGAATTTTGTTTTTCTGTATCTCGATATTGTTCTTGATTTTCGGAAAATAGAGTATTCCTGTAAGCTTAAAGGGATAGTCAACATTGAGGTGAATGTTAAAAAGGGGTTCGTCGGCCATTGGATAAAGGTCATGATAGAATTTATTATAATCTTCTTCTTTCAGGTCGGCCGGTTTTCTTGTCCAGAGCGGGTTGGTATCATTTATAATTTTGTCTTTGTCAAGTTCCATCTCCTTGCCGTCTTTCCATTCCTTCTCTTTACCAAACGCGATGGGGACAGGAAGAAACCTGCAATATTTTTTCAGCAGCTGTTCTACCCTGAATTCCTCTGCAAATTCTTTCGATTCTTTATCAATATGCAATACTATCTTTGTGCCACGCACAAGTTTGTCAGTCTCTTCCATTTTGTATTCAGGGCTACCGTCGCACTCCCATTTCACTGCTTTAGATTCATCAAGGTACGATTTGGTGAATATCTCCACCTTATCAGATACCATAAATGAGGAATAAAAACCAAGCCCAAAATGACCAATAATAGCATTCTCCTGGTTCTTATATTTCTCGAGAAACTCACTTGCACTTGAGAATGCAATCTGGTTGATATACTTTTCAATTTCTTCCATGGTCATGCCAATACCCTGGTCGGTTACAGTGATTGTTTTTTTCTTAGGGTCAACCTCCACCCTGATGGTCAGGTCGCCCAGGTCTCCTTTATAATCACCGAGATTAGCCAGTGTTTTGAGTTTTTGTGTGGCATCAACCGCGTTAGAAATTAATTCGCGTAAGAATATTTCATGGTCGGAGTAAAGAAATTTTTTAATAATCGGGAAAATGTTCTCTGTGGTAACTCCTATTTTTCCGGTTTGCATAATATATCATTTAATTTAGTTAAACATCAATTTATCTGGGGTGGCATTTTCAAAGTCTGTGCCAACAGCCCGATACTGCCAATACGTCAGTGCCGGAAACAACAGAACATATAAGTTTTTAAGAAACCGCCACAACAACTAATTCCTGATATCAATATCTTTCTGTAATATCCAGAATCCTTTTTCGAATTTCAGGGCATCATAGGACATATCGGGACCGTAAAACTCAAACTTACCTGTGTAAGATGGCTTAGAAGGTGACAAATGGTCAAAAACAATCATGTCAATATCTTTATGATATCTCAGGTTCATTGAAACCCGGGAGGAATACTCAAATACAATCCTGTTAACCGCTTTATTATCGATGTGGAATACAGGTTTGCCAAATACAGGCTGGTTTGTATCTGTAAAATAAAGAATGTCAATAATTTTTTTCGAACTCAGGTAATTATTAAAGTCAAACCCCAATAAGGTGTAATATTTGTATTGCTGGGCTTTTACCTCAACGACCTCGTAATACAGCACCCCATACCAATTGTCTGCTGTGAGCTCACTGTTTTGAGGGTTTTCAATCATGTCCGATTTGTCTGTGAGCCTGAATACAATAGGATCAAGCGTTTTTCCGGGACTGTAGTGAAGAAACCCGAAATACCTGTTTGATCTGTCATTATACGCTATATTCCAGGTATAAACACGCAATTTTTTGTCAGCCGAAATAAGTCTGCCCATTCTTTTCAGCGAATCGAACGGATATTGAAATGATTCTTTTAATGACAATAGATTTTCAAAACTTTCAAGAATATCATTGTTTATGAGGTCCTTTTCCTGATCATTTCCTGATTTATAAAGATAATCAAAGAGTACTGCTATTTTGTTTTCGAGCCGGGAAACAGAAGTTGAGTCAGCATCATTTGCAAACACAGTGATAACATTTCCAACAGAAAATAAAACTATTGCCAATGACACTATGGTTCTCATCTTTAAAACTTACGTTTTTCAATGGTTGACAAACCGGGGTTCCGGTTCAGTAACGTTTATTCAGTGCGTTTATTTTGCTATCAGGTTGATATCGCCCAACAATTTGTCTTTATAAGATTTACCTATGGGGATTGATTTTTTGCCATCGTGGGTCCTGACAATTATCGAATTATCTTCAATGACATTAATTCCTTTGGTATTTACAATAAATGACCGGTGAACCCTTGTAAACTTATTTGATGGTAACTTTTGTTCAATGGCCTTCATTGTGAAATGAATGGTGTATTTATCATTAAAAGTTACAAAAATCACGTAGTTTTCGAGTGCTTCAACCCAGAGTATATCATCGTATTTAAGCCTTACAAGGGCAGAATTTTTCTTGATAAATATTTCGTCGTCTTTGTTTTCAACCTTGTTTTTAAATCTGAGGTTGGCTTTGTTAACCGCTTTAAAAAACCTGCTGTACGATATTGGTTTTAAAAGGTAATCTGTAACATCGTAATTAAATGCTTCGAGCGCATATTTATCTTTAGAAGAAATAATAATTATCTGTGGTGGGTTGGTAAGCGTTTCAAGAAAATCAATACCACTCATCTCGGGCATCTCAATATCGAGAAAAATCAGGTCAATGTCCTCGTCACTATTAAATGCATTTATTGCATCCACCGCATTTTCGTAAGAGTTTAAAAGGTTTAGCTGGTCTGTCCTGCTGACAAACTCCTCAATGATGCGTCTTGACATTAAGTCATCATCAATAATTATACAATTCATAGTACAGGGTTTTCGTCAAACATTTTGATGCCTTCATCAATATTTTGCCCAAATATATAAAAAATAGATTTATAATCTATAAAAAAGATTAAAGTGCTACATTGTTTAGTCATGATTATTTTCATCTGTCAGGTAACCTTCAATCTTTTCAGGGTTCCTCATGCCCTGCTTTATCCATTTTATTTTAAGTTCTGTCTGCTCTTGTGATGAAAGGCTCCAGGGCAGCGATGATTCCCTTAGCAGCCTCGAAAAATGATAAAGGACAATGGCTGCCGATACCGAAATATTAAAGCTTTGGGTGAACCCAAACATAGGAATTTTAATAAATTCATCGGCATGTTGGTTTACCGTGTCTGAAAGTCCTGTAAGTTCGGTGCCGAAAAACAAAGCGAATTTCGATTTATGAATATCAAAATGATCAATCGCAATACTGCCGGCAGTCAAAGAGGTTGCAACTATTCTGTATCCATTGCGCTTTATATGGTTTACGGCTTCAAGGGTATTGTTATCATGCCCACTGTATTTGTGAATATTGAGCCATTTGTCGGCCCCAAGCGCGACATCAGGATTAACCCTGTAGGGGTTTCGGTTTTCGATAATATGAACATCCTGAATGCCGAAACAATCGCATGAGCGCAATACCGCACTGGCATTATGGGGTTGAAAAATATCTTCAAGCGCAACAGTAATGTAACGCGTTCGGTTGGTAAGCACAGAATCAATAAGTTCAGACCTTCTTGGGGTGATAAAAGATTCCAGACTTTTCAAAATTTTTTTTCTCATTTCCGTGTTATGGAATGATAAAAAAAAAGGGAGCAACAGGCTCCCTTAAGTTCGTTATTGATGCAATTATTTAACAGTTTTTGCCAAATCAGCTCCAGCCTTGAATTTAACAACTTTCTTGGCGGCAATTTTGATCTCTTTTCCTGTTTGTGGGTTTCTTCCTGTTCTAGCGCTTCTTTTGGAAACCGAAAATGAACCGAATCCTACCAAAGCAACTCTGTCACCTTTTTTCAATGCACCGGTAACTGCTTCTATTGTAGCATTTAAGGCCTTCTTGGCACCAGCTTTGGTTAAATCAGCCTGGGCTGCAATTGCATCAATTAATTGAGCTTTGTTCATAATTCTAATAATTTAGGGTTAGTAAAATGTTCAGATAACTAGTCAAATCCTTTACAAATATAGATTATTTCTTAAGTTTAGCAAATGACAGCCAAAAAAAAATCAAAATCTATCCTTTGTCATGGCTTGATTTCTTGTTGTTTGTAAGACAAATTGAGATGCAAGTAAACATACAAAGCATTGTATGTAAATTAATTAAATGGTTAAATAAGTGTAAAATTAATATTTTCAGGCCCTTCATATAGTTTCATGCCGATTTTGATGCAAAAAACCTATTTTTTACTGGCTGAACTTAATTTCGAAAATTTTACATTTTTTTTTTGTATACCATTTTTTTTCTTTAGATTTGCACCGCTAAAAAATGTTGGTGGCATAGCTCAGCTGGTAGAGCAACGGACTGAAAATCCGTGTGTCCCTGGTTCGATTCCAGGTGCTACCACTAAAAATGAGAGAGGATGAGAGTGAGAGTGAGTTTTTGATCGAACACTCTCACTTTTTTTTACCTGCCTTTACACCAATAATTTGTTATTTTTGCATTTTTTCACACAACTGCATGTCAAATTGTCTGTTTAGGCATATTGGCAAAGGTTTTGCAATCAGAATTCAAAATTTTTCAATTGTTCATGATATGGTAAAAAAGAGTAAAACTGAGAAAGAGGAGACAACAACCGTAAATGGGCCCGGAACCAAAAAATCACAATACGGGGCAAAGAATGAAGCCAAAAGCAGCAAACTATCGAAAGAATTGCATTTAAAACTTAAAGAGGCAGAAGATAAAAATAAAGAATTGCATGATAAGTATCTTAGGCTGTCAGCAGAATTTGATAATTTCCGCAAGCGCACTCTGAAAGAAAAAACAGAGCTTATTAAGTCGGCGGGTGAACAACTTATTGTAAACCTGCTTCCGGTAGTTGACGATTTCGAAAGGGGTATTAATACACTTGACAGTCTTAAAGACCTTGACTCTTTTAAAGAGGGGTTAATGCTGATATATAATAAATTCAAAGAATTCCTGAATCAAAACGGGGTAAAGGAGATTGAGGTTGCAAATAATGAGTTCGATGTAGACCTTCATGAAGCAATTACAAAGTTTCCTGCACCACAACCCGAACTGAAAGGCAAAGTTATAGATGTTGTCACAAAAGGATATATGCTGAATGACAAAGTAATAAGGTTTTCAAAGGTAGTGGTGGGTGAATAGCGGTAACCCCCTTATTTCATAAAATAACTGTAATGGCAAAAAGAGATTTTTACGAAATTCTTGAGATTTCGCGAAATGCTTCAACAGAAGAGATTAAAAAAGCTTATCGTAAACAGGCGATTAAATTTCACCCCGACAAAAATCCGGGCAACAAAGAGGCTGAAGAGAAATTTAAAGAGGCCGCAGAAGCTTATGAAGTGTTGAGCAATCCCGAAAAAAAGAACAGGTACGACAGATACGGCCACGCCGGCATGGGTTCCTCAGGTGGCGGATATGGTGGCGGAATGACCATGGAGGATATTTTCAGCCATTTCGGGGATATTTTTTCAGATTTTGGCTTTGGCGGCTTTGGAGGTAGTTCAAGGCACTCGAGACAGACAAGCAAAGGCTCTAACCTGCGTGTAAAAGTAAAACTTACACTTGAAGAGATTGCAAAAGGTGTTGAGAAAAAACTGAAAGTATCAAAATACATTGCCTGTAAACAATGTAACGGAACCGGTGCAAGAGACGGTAGTTCTTACAGCACCTGTGCCACCTGCAGGGGCACCGGTCATGTTACACGCATTACCAACACATTCCTGGGCCAGATGCAAACCAGTTCGGCTTGCCCCGATTGCGATGGAAGCGGCAAGACCATAACCCAGCGATGCACAGCATGTCACGGCGAAGGAATTCTAAAAGACACCGAAGTTATAACCGTTAAAATACCAGCAGGCGTTGCCGAAGGAATGCAGATGAATGTTACGGGAAAAGGAAATGCAGCCAGAAGAGGCGGAATAAACGGCGACCTGCATATTCTGATTGAGGAGGAGCCCCATCCCGACCTGATACGCGATGGCAATGACCTGTTATACAACCTTTATACCAGTGTTCCGCAGGCTACATTAGGCACACAGGTTGAAATACCTACAATTGAAGGTAAAGCCAAAATAAAAATTGAACCCGGCACGCAGCCCGGAAAAATCCTTCGCCTGAGGGGCAAAGGGCTTCCCGAAGTGAACAGTTACGGTAAGGGCGACCTGTTGGTAAGCATCAATGTATGGATACCAAAAAGCATTTCAAAAGAGGAATCAAGGATTCTTGAGAAGCTCGAAGAATCTGAAAATTTCAAACCAAACCCTGATAAATCCGACAGAAATTTCTTCGAGAAAATGAAAAATATGTTTGAATAAACACCATATTATAACCTATTTTGCAATAAGGAAATAAGCTCATACATGGAACTTTTCAAGGCAGTTAACATTGAAAAAAGATATAACAACCACCTTGCGCTTGACAATCTTTCACTGTCGGTGCCCGAAGGAAGTATTTACGGACTGTTGGGGCCAAACGGGGCAGGAAAGACCACCCTTTTAAGAATTATTAACCAGATAACAGCACCAGACAAAGGAGAACTGTTTTTCAAAAACCGCAAGTTCATTAGCGACGATTTAATACAGATTGGTTATCTGCCCGAAGAGCGCGGTTTATACCGTAAAATGAAAGTTGGGGAACAGGCGCTTTACCTTTGCCGGCTTAAAGGTGTTAAAAAAGCCGATGCCTTGCAGAAACTTAAATTCTGGTTCGATAAATTTGAAATTAGTGCCTGGTGGAATAAAAAAGTTGAGGAACTTTCAAAAGGGATGCAACAAAAGGTGCAGTTTATCGTCACCATACTGCACGAACCCAGGTTGCTTATTTTTGATGAGCCGTTTAGCGGGTTTGACCCCATTAATACCGAACTGCTTAAAAAAGAGATACTAAACCTGAGAAAAAAAGGCGCCACTATAGTTTTTTCAACACACGATATGGCATCGGTTGAAGAATTATGCGACCGAATTACACTTATCAATAATGCAAAATCAATACTCGAAGGAAATATAAAAGAAATCAGGGATACCTATAAATCGAATATCTTCGAAGCAGGTTTCAGGGGAGACGCAACAAAATTGAGCGAAATTCTCGGTGAAGGGTTTGAAATTACAGGGTTGCAAAACCAGGAAGAAATACACTATGCGAAAATAAAAATACCGGAAAACAAGGGTAAAAATATCCTGCTCAGTAAGCTGATTCCCCATTTTGAGATAACAGCGTTTAATGAGGTAATACCGCGCATGAATGAAATCTTTATAAAGGCAGTGAAAGAAGCCGGCACACACCATCAAAACCAAACGAATATATGGGAAAAACAGCATTAATCATTCAGCGTGAGTATTTAACAAGGGTAAGAAAAAAGTCGTTTCTTATCATGACCATCTTGGGGCCATTATTGTTTGCTGCATTTCTTATACTTCCGGCATGGCTAACACAGGTTGAAGATGCAGATGAAAAAATAATTGCTGTTGTAGAGTATAATGAACTCAATCAGCCGGTTCCCGATTCCTCAGCCTTTTTCTTCGATGCACTTGTAGAAAAAAATAACCTGAAATTTGAATATGTGCCTTCTTCACTTGAAGCGCTCAAAAGCGCCCTGTCGGTCTCAAAGTATGACGGCATACTTTATATACCTTATAATATTATAAATTCTGAAATTGCAGAGCTTTACACCAAAAAGCAACCGGGACTTGGCCTTGAGGTGCATATTAAATTGTGCCTCGAAAATCATCTTAAGAATCTTAAACTCAGAAAGAAAGAAATACCCCTTGATGTCCTGAATTCAGTCCAGACCAATATTACATTGAAAACCGTCAAACTCGACAAGGATGGAACTTATCAGGAGCAGAACCTGCAGGAGATAAAGCGCTGGGTAGGATATATCAGCGGCTTTCTTATTTACTTTTTTATATTCTTTTTTGGTTCACAGGTAATGCGGGGTGTAATAGAAGAAAAATCGAGCCGCATTATCGAGGTTATTGTTTCTTCGGTGAAACCCTTTCAACTTATGATGGGCAAGATCATAGGAATAGGTCTTATAGGGCTTACACAGTTTTTTATCTGGTCGTTGCTCACCTTAACTATTGTAACAGTGGCCCGGCAGGCTTTGGGTCTGAACCAAAAGATACAACAGGCAACCGAGATCACCCCCGAAAGTATTTTCGATGCCAAGCCGGTACAAGCACAGATGACCCCTGCTAAAACGGCTGAAATACAAGGCTATTTCGACAAAATAGAAGAGATTGACTTTCTGGTTATAATTTCAGCATTTCTTTTTTATTTCATTGGAGGTTATATTCTGTACGGTTCGCTTTTTGCCGCCATCGGTGCAGCTGTTGACAGCGAAACAGACACACAGCAGTTTATGCTCCCGGTTACCATTCCACTTGCTTTAAGCCTTATTATGATGGTAAATGCCTTCACCAATCCCGATGGAAAACTATCGGTGATCTTCTCAATCATTCCATTAACCTCACCGGTAGTGATGATGGGCCGTATCGGATTTGAAATTCCTGTTATCCAAATAGTTGCTTCAATGACTTTGCTCTTATTAACATTCCTTGGCACCACCTGGATGGCCGGCAAAATATACAGAACGGGTATACTTATGTACGGTAAGAAACCAACCTACAAAGAGTTATGGAAATGGATAAGATATAAGAATTAATCCTATCTTTGTCATAGATAAGGCATTATAAAAACAAACCACACATGAAGATTGCCGTTATAGATATGGGCACCAATACTTTCAACCTGTTAATTGCTGAAAACGATAATACGGCCCCCTTTAAGATATTGCATAGCAGTAAAATTGCAGTTAAACTCGCCAAGGGCAGCTACGATAAAAAAGAACTCAGAACCGATGCCTTCACCCGTGGCTTGAACGCCATCGAAAAATTCAGCCAGATTATTAAAGACTCCGAAGTTAGTTTGGTATATGCCTGTGCAACAGCAGCCATAAGAAATTCAAAAAACGGCGTTCAGTTTGTTAAGTCTGTGAAAGATCGGTTTAATATTGATGTTTCGGTGATAGAAGGCAATCGTGAAGCCGAACTTATTTATAAAGGGGTGAGACAAACCGTTGATCTAAATAACCATAAATTCATAATTATAGATATAGGAGGCGGCAGCATAGAGTTTATTATTGCCGATCAGCAGCAAGTATTCTGGAAGAAAAGCTATCCGATAGGGATTGCATACCTTCTTGAAAAATTCAAACCTTCAGACCCTTTATCTATTGAGGAAATAGAAATCATTACCAACTTTTTTGAAGAAAAACTTGTTGAAGTTTTCGAAGAGGTCAGAAATTATGAGATTAATACCCTTGTAGGGTCCTCTGGTGCATTCGAATCATTTGCGGCCATGATAAAAAATGAAGAAAAATTCGAATCGGAAGTTGCAATGCATCCCGCATCATTCCCGATTGACCTCATGGACTTCGATGATCTTTCGTGGAAACTGGTGACCTCGACATTAAAAGAGCGAAAAAAGATGAAAGGGCTCGAAAACATGCGCATTGAATTAATTGTACTGGCGGCCCTGTTTGTAAAGTTCTTTCTTGACAAGACAAAAATCAAAACTCTTATCCAGTCGAATTTCTCGTTAAAAGAGGGTTTAATGCATGAACTGTGCCTGCCTGCCTGATAAGACTTTGAAATCTTTTACCGCAGTAAACTACCGGTATTAGTTATTCGATTTGCTAATAAACTTCAGGGCAAGCAGTTCCGATCTCCTGTCGAGCAAACGGTTAATCTCATCAACCCTGATGTCGGGCGAGGCCAGGAGTTCATCAATCCTTATCAGGTCCATATTGATGTTGTTTTTCGGTATCGCCGCTTGTTCAAGCCCGGTTTTTAGTTCATTTATCATCTGGGTAACAAGTGTATGGATAGGTTCCCCGAACTGGCCAAGAAGCCTTTCGGAAACGTCTCCTGAAATTCCGTGGTATTTTGCAAGAATTCCGTCAATCGTATCAAAAATTGTATGATTTGCGCTGTTCTGATAATAATCACCGCATTTTTCCTTAATTTTTTTTAGTAGTTCAATCAGCAGATCGAGGTCTTTAACAAAAAGTTTTTTATTATCTCCCATCTCCAACAGTTTTGTCACTAAATACTTAGGTTTAGACTTCTCAAGTGTTTTCGACCCCAATATAGTTTTTTTTATGGAGAATTAAAAATAATTCGATACTTTTAGTCTGATTGATACAAATATTGGAAAAGAAACAGCAGCAGATACCAAAAACATGAAGCACCTCACATTTTCTCTCACCGATGAATACATAGAACTCATAAAGCTTTTAAAAGCCCTGGGAATTGCCGAAAACGGGGCACATGCCAAACAAATGGTTGAAAACGGCAATGTTAAAGTGAACAATACTATCGAATTTCGTAAAAGGTGTAAAATAAAGCCAGGCTACTCTGTTACCCTTAACGACATAAAAATTGAAATAATCAGATAGCATTTTACTCAGAAAGACAGTGTAAATACTGTTTCTTTATCGGGCACAGAGTGTGCAGTAATTGAACCATTATGAAGCCTGAGTATCTGTTTTGAAAGGCTCAGGCCAATACCCGATCCTGAAGGTTTTGTAGTAAAAAAGGGTATAAAAATTTTATCAAGCACATCGCTTAAGATTCCCGGACCGTTGTCTATTACGTGTATAGTAGGACGTCCGCGCTTGTTCAGGAACCCCAGAAGCTGAATAACACCGTTTTCTCTCTTTTGCAAGGCATAAACCGAATTTTTTATGAGGTTGATCAGAACCTGCTCTATCAGCTGTTCATCTGCAGTAATGCGTATATGTTCGGGGTCGGTTTTAACAATCAGTTGAAGGTTGTGGTGTGCAATTTCTTCTTCCAATAATTTTTGAATGTTTGCAAAAATCCCGGCCATGTTGCACTCCCTAAAATTGGGTTTTGGAATTCTTGTAAGGTTTCTGTAAGTATTGACAAAATGCAGTAACCCGATGCTTCGTTTGTTGATTGTCTGCAATGCCTCCTGTATTTCATCAAGATCAGCTTTATCAAGGCTTTTCTTCTCTTCGTTTACCGAAAGATTATGTTGCGTGATGATATTATTTAATGTAGACGATAGCGAGGCTATCGGGGTGATAGAGTTCATAATTTCATGCGTAAGCACCCTTATTAGTTTCTGCCATGCTTCGGTTTCCTGTTCTTCTAACACATTCTGAATGTTCTTGATGGTAGTGAGCACAATCTCTTTGTCTTTTATTTTAATTGTGGTGGCGTAGATGGCCAGCTGTAGTATATCTTCTTCATCAGCCACCCTAACCAGCTTGCTTTCTCCGGGTTTTATAGTAAACAGGGTATTCACCAGTTCGGGGCTTACCGTATCAAGTCCGTTAATATTTTTAAGATTGGTAACCTGAAATAGTTTTTTGGCAGCTTTGTTAATTAGTTCAACATTACCGTCGTTTCTGTATGCTATAAGGCTTACGTCAATATTTTGAACGATTGTCTGAAGGTAATGAAAATGCTCTTCTTTTTCTGACCTGACCTTTTGAAAATCTTTGATAACCTCGTTGAATGCCTTGTTAAGGTCGTCGAACGAACTGCCCATTCCCTCGATCTGAAACGACCGGGTAAATTCTGAAAATCTGATAGACTCGAGAAAGCTCGTAAGTTCGCGATTGGTCTTGTCAACAAACCTTATTAGCGAAGTAACCTGAAAAACAACTGCAAGTGCAATTATTACAGGGGCAATAAAAAACCTGCTTTTAACCAGATAAAAGAACAATACCATCGAAGCGGCAAGAACCAGTATTCTTACAATCAGATTGAACCTGAAGTTTTTAAAGCCCATACTTTTCCATTCTTCGGTAAAGGGAAGTCCTGGTAAGACCCAGTTCTTGTGCTGCCTGTGTAATATTTCCCTGGTTTTGTTTCAGCACCTTTACAATGATGCTTTTTTCAATCTCATCCAGGTTAAAGGTTTCAAAATCCAGCTCCGTTCCTTTTTTGCGCGGAGGAGACAGGATAAAATCATCTGGTTCGATAAAACCCGACTCACACATAATGAGCGCCCGTTCAATAGCATGCTGAAGTTCTCTCACGTTTCCCGGCCATGAATAATGTGTAAGTTTTTTAAGCGCTGCCGGGTTTATTCCTTTTACAGATTTTTTGTATTTTTTAAGGTATATTTTCAGAAAATGGTTTGCCAGGAGCGGAATATCGTCTGCCCTTTCCCGCAGGGGGGGCAGGTGAATCTCAACGGTATTGATACGGTATAAAAGGTCTTGTCTGAAAAGATGTTTTTCTACCAGTTCGTAAAGGTTGTTGTTGGTGGCGCAAATTAACCTTACATCAATATTTACGGGTTTGTTTGCCCCTACCCTTGTTATCTCACGTCGCTCAATGGCTGTGAGCAGTTTCGTCTGCAGGGGCAGCGACAGGTTACCTAACTCATCGAGAAACAGTGTGCCTTTTGAAGCGATCTCAAACCTTCCGGGCCTTTCTTTTTTGGCATCGGTAAATGCCCCCTTCTCATGGCCGAACAGTTCGCTTTCAAAAAGTGTTTCGGTTATTGACCCAAGATCAACGCTGATAAAAACTTCATCGCTTCGCAATGATTCTCTGTACAATGCCCTGGCAACAAGTTCTTTTCCAGTTCCGTTTTCTCCAAGTATAAGTACATTGGCATCTGTTTTGGCCACTTTCTTAATGGTAGAAAACACCTGTCTCATGGCTTCAGACTCGCCAATAAAATCCTGGAAAGGCTGATCAAGCAAGGCACTCATCTCTTTTTGCCTGCTTCTCAGACTGTCTGTTTCAAGTCGCGACCTCCTGAGTTTAATTGAAGAAGAGACAGTGGCAAGCAGTTTTTCATTCTGCCAGGGCTTTAAAACAAAATCTGTGGCCCCCTTTTTCATTGCAGTCACAGCTTTTTCTGCATCGCCGTAGGCAGTAATAAAAACCACCACGGCATCGGGGTCAATCGCAAGTATCCTCTCAAGCCAGTCAAAACCCTCCTGGCCGCTGATGGCGTCTTTGCTGAAATTCATATCAAGCAGTATAACGTCGTAATTTTCAGCTTTAATACATTCCGGTATCCGTTCGGGCGAATTAAGCGTGGTTATCAGCTCTGCATAGGGCTTTAAAAGAAGCTTCAGCGCGAAAAGAATATCTTCATTGTCGTCAATTATCAATATTTTGCCGGTTTTCTCAATCATCTCGTCATTCTGTTTTGCAGGTTAAAAACAAAAATACGATTTATTTTTAATATGTACGATTTCGTACTATTTATGTAACATATTCGTACAAAATCATTTATAAACAAAAATAATATCTGGCTAATAGTTGCTGAAATACAAGAACTTATTATTTTTGGCATAATTAATGATAAAATCAACAAAAATCATTATGCCAGCCAATGGAAGGAATGGACAGGAAAATAGAAAAGAAGGGTATTGATAAAAAATATTACTGGATTGGTGGTATTTCAGTAGTATTGTTATTTGCACTTATTAAAATATTATTTGGCGATAATAGTTCAAAACTAAATGTTGATTCGGGGAAAATAACCATCCGGGAGGTTGTATTTGACAAGTATCAGGATTATATTTCGGTAAACGGCCGTGTTGAACCGATTAAGACCATTTTTCTCGATGCCATAGAAGGAGGAAGGGTAGAAGAAATAATAATGGAAGAAGGATCTATGGTTGAAAAGGGTGTTGTAATACTAAAACTCAGTAATACCAACCTTCTTCTCGAAATATCTAATAACGAAGCCACAGTGGCCAGGGCTATCAATGATTTGAAATCAGCAAAAATAAACCTTGACAACCAGCGAATAAACAACGAGACAAGGATTCTTGATCTTAAATATCAATTACTTAAACTAAAAAGAACATACGAATACAACAAAGTTCTCACCAAAGACAACCTTGTTTCAAAAGAAGAATATGAATACTCACGTGAACAGTATGAACTTACAATGAAACAACTCGAACTTCAAAAGCAAAAACATATTGACGACTCGATATATATTTATAACCGGATAAGGGCCGACGAAGAATCAATAAAACGCATGCAGAAAAATCTTGAACTGGTACGCGGCAAGCTGGAAAACCTTCAAATTAAAGCCCCCGTTGATGGAGAACTTGCATTGCTGAATCCTGAGATAGGTGAAGTAATAAGTTACGGTTCACGTATAGGGACTGTTAATATCCTGGATTCTTACAAAATGAGGGTAGATATAGACGAGCATTACATTGCCCGCATTGGCAGAGGGCTTAAAGGTGAGTTTGAATTTGCAGGTAACAATTACAAGCTTGTCATAACAAAAATATACCCCGAAGTGAGAAACGGCACTTTTGGCGTTGACATGAAGTTTACAGGTGAAATACCCAAACAGATAAGGATTGGACAAACTGCGCGGATACGCCTTGAGCTGGGAGCCTCTGAAGATGCACTTTTGCTGCCTAAAGGGGGCTTTTACCAGGACACGGGCGGACAATGGGTTTATGTAGTGATTGAAAACGGAAACCTTGCTGTGAAACGCAATATTAAAATCGGCAGGCAAAATCCCGGGTATTATGAGATTCTTGAAGGGCTGCAGCAGGGTGAGAAAGTAATTGTATCAAATTATAATATTTTTGGAAACATGGATAAGCTGATCTTAAAGAATATAAAATAACCATTACATTTTAATAAAAATGATTAAAACGATTGAACTTTCAAAAGTTTTCAGGACCGACGAAGTCGAAACCACTGCGCTGAACCAAGTAGACATTTCGGTTGAGGCAGGTGAATTTGTTGCGATTATGGGGCCATCGGGCTGCGGAAAATCTACGCTGCTGAATATTATTGGCTTACTCGACAATCCAACATCTGGCAGGTACAATTTCTTGGGTGAAGAGGTTTCCGGATACAAAGAACGCCAGCGTACAAACCTGCGAAAAGGCAATATCGGTTTTGTTTTCCAGAGCTTCAATTTAATTGATGAACTTACAGTTTATGAAAATATAGAGCTACCCCTGCTCTACCTTAAAGTCTCTGTCTCAGACCGTAAAAGAAAGGTAGAAGAGGCTATGGACCGCATGAAGATTTCACACCGCAGAAAACATTTCCCGCAACAGCTTTCGGGGGGGCAGCAGCAACGTGTGGCCATTGCCAGGGCTGTAGTTGCACGACCGAAGTTAATACTGGCCGATGAGCCAACCGGTAACCTCGATTCGGCAAACGGCGAAGAGGTGATGAACCTGCTTACCGAACTTAACAACGAAGGCACAACCATCGTGATGGTAACCCATTCACCTACCGATGCTGAAAAGGCCCACCGGATTATTAACCTGTTCGACGGGCATGTAGTTACCGAAAATATCAGAAAAATGCTTTAAAGCCTTAAAAGTATGTATATTAAAATATTATAACATCCATTAACAGAAATTCAACCTATCATGAAAAAAATTCTTTTTTTGTTGCTTCCTTTATTCAGTCTGACATTAGCTAATGTTCATGCCCAAAAAGCCTGGTCGCTTGAAGAGTGTATTGATTATGCATTGCAGAATAACCTGCAGATTAAAAGGCAGCAGCTGGCAGCAGATGTTGCTGAGGCTGATCTCATACAATCGAAATATGCATTATTGCCGAATTTAAATGCCCGTTTTAGTCACAATTTAAGCTCTGGACGTGCATTAAATACAGAAACCTATACATGGGAAAACAGAAGTCAGCAAGATGGAAGTTTAGGTGCCGGAAGTGACCTGACCTTATTTAATGGTTTACAGAATTTCAATGCCATTAAAAGAAACAGATTCGACCTGATGAGAGACCTGGCAAATGTGGATAAAATTAAAAATGATATTTCTTTGAATATTGCTACCTTTTATCTTCAGATTTTATTTGCCTATGAACTGTTAGACCTGGCAAAAAATCAAAAAGCTGTTACCCTTCAACAAACTGAAAGAGTGGCAAAACTGGTGGAAGTTGGAAATAAAGCCAAAGGTGAATTACTGGAGATTAAGGCACAACTTGCAAATGACAATCTTAATGTAACCAATGCTGAAAACAATCTTAAAATATCTTATCTCGATCTAATTCAATTACTTGAACTTGAACTCGATTCTATTGGTAGTTTTAAAATTGAACGGCCGGTTCTGCCAGATCTGCCGGTAGAAGAATTTCAGAGAGTCAATGACATATTTTCCGAAGCCATGAATATTCTTCCTCAGATAAGGAGTGCAGAATACAATATGCAGGGAAGAGAAAAGGCACTTTGCGTAGCAAAAGGGGCTCGCTTTCCTGATTTATCTTTAGGAGGATATTACTATACCAGGTACAATAATGTCGTGAAGGATCCTTTAAATCCTATGGAAACATATAATTATATTGACCAGATAAAAGACAACCAATACCGCCAATTGTCACTTGATCTGTCTATTCCGATATTCAATAGAAGGGTAGTTGAATCGGGTATAATTAAATCGAAAATTGCATTGATAAATGCTGAATATGAACTTGAACAAACAAAAAAGAATTTGTATAAAGATGTGCAGCAGGCTCATTCAGATGCAACAGCAGCTTTTGAAAAATACAGAGCCAGTATTCAGGCGGTGGAATCAAATACCGAGTCATTTAATTATACCCGGCAAAAATATGAAGTAGGTCTGGTAAATTCGGTTGATTTTAATATTGCTAAAAACGATCTTTCCAAAGCAACATCAAATTTACTTCAGGCTAAATACGAGTATATTTTTAAACTTAAAATATTAGATTTTTATCTGGGAAAGAAAATCATTATTTAACCAGATTTATTTAATCTTGTATGGGGTTGAGCAAGCGGTTCTCTTTTGAGAATCGCTTTTTTTTATACATTTGTGTAAACCAAATAAAAAAATTGTACCATGCGCCGACTAATTCTGACTACCATTGTAAGTATTACAGTTCTTCTGGCAAACGCCCAGGTTTTCAATACAGCCGAGATATTAAAACCGCTGAAGTTTAACCTGGGTATTGCTCCAATCTATTTTAACAACAATTTAGGCCTTTTCTTTATGGGTGGTGTAGGTATTAAGTCTGATATTGATTTCAGCCTGAAATATGCCATTCTTGAATACGAAGACTATTTCGGTGCCGACCTCGAATGGAAATTACTGAACAGTAAATCGGTTGATTTTTCGCTTACAACCGGTTGTCATAATTACTATGATTTCGGACTCGATGTTTCGGGAAACGTTTCGTTCAATATTAAAAGAGACATTGCAATTTACACCGGCCTCGACATTGATATTAACTTTGGCAACGATGTATATGCCCCTTTCTGGATACCCTTAGGGGTACAAATCGGATTGAACAGGACCATTGCTTTTATATTCGAAGCCGAAATCCCCATCAATCAGTCTGCCTATCCCATTATCGACGGCGGATTTTCATTCAGGTTCTGAGTATCGCAATGTTATGTCTGCATGTACCTATTATTGAGCAACTATTCCAAAGCATTTCTATAAACCAACTTTCATTGCAAGATAGTCGTTACGGCCCATTCTGTTGCTAAAAATCAACCAAAATATGCGAAAACCCAACAATATGAGATATAATACTCATAAACAATATATTACATCTAAAAAACAGCTAATGATATATGCGAAACATATGTACCTTTAAAGAAAAAGTATATATATTTGGATGTAAGCAAGTGTAAAGAACCAACACGACACATTGAAACTTGATTGAAATAATTACAAAAAACGGATTGACTGGATTGATGCTCCGTTGATAGGGCGGTGCAGTTT
>JAWOHT010000273.1:0-66550 GCA_046485045.1 Bacteroidales bacterium | reverse complement strand
CTTTGACTTCTTGTCTGCGGTCTGGACGGGACTCGAACCCGCGACCCCGTGCGTGACAGGCACGTATTCTAACCAAGCTGAACTACCAGACCGTTTGTTTTTTTGAAGCGCCACAAAATTAATGCTTATTTTAATACTTTCAAACTAAATAATAAAAAATATTCTTTTAGAACTCTTTATTTCCTGACAACCTGAATGGCATCTCAAAAATTATTTCTCACAAAATATACTGAAGTTTACACTTCCGTAGTGTCTGTGCATACGGAAAAAAGCGTGTGCTGCAAAATCATGTTTATCTGAATGTTCCAGCACAAACCAGCCTTTGGGTTTGAGCAGGCTGTTTTCCATCACCAGGTCGGGAAGCATATCTATATGCGGGTGCTGATAAGGTGGGTCGGCAAAAACCAGGTCGTAAGTGTTGCGGCATTTTTTTATATACTGAAATGCATCGCCAGGAAAAGGATTTATCTCGGTAATATTATATTCGGCAATAGTTTTTCGGATAAAGTTAAGCGATTTCACATTGCTCTCTACAAGATCAACCAGAGGGCATCCGCGCGAAGCAAATTCATAGCTTATACTACCCGTGCCCGAAAAAAGGTCTAACACAAATGTATTGCTAAAATCAAAATAGTTGTTCAGAAAATTAAACAGGCTTTCTTTGGCAAAATCAGTTGTCGGCCGCGCTGAAAATCCTTTGTGCACCCTGATAATTCTTCCTTTAAATTTTCCGCTGACTATACGCAATTGTAAAGATAAAAAAGGTTAAAATACTTATGCTTGTTAATTCTTTCAAAAATACCGCTAAAAGACGGCGATGCCGGCTCATAATACATCATGTTGGCAATAAACCTGGCCAAAGCATCCTGATAAGCAACCCTGTCGCTTAACTCACCACTCAATGTAAGCGGTATGGTCCCGGGGTCAATTCTAAGCTGGTTAATGATATATAATACATAGTACAGCAAATCGGTCTCGTTTCGATACAGAAAAGTATTATAGAGAACAAGCTTGCCTTGCTGCTTTACGGCAATATCAAAAAACCCGGCGTTAAGGTTAAGATGCAGGGCATCTGGCTGTGGAAAATCTGTCAAAGAGGCTTTTACAAATGGTGTAGCCTGGTGAAAATAATTTATACCCCTGAACCTGGTATAAAAAAGGTTGGCAAGGTATGACGGAATAGCAAAAACATTGCAGGCACCAATCTCATCTATACTGTTATAATGTATTTCATCCAGGTCGTTGAGCAGATGGTTGAACTCAAAATAGTCCCTCAGAATAGTTTCATCAAAAAAAACATCGGGCACAAAAGTTGATTTCTGTGTAGCCCAGATTAATGCTGCACTTCCAAAAACCGGTTTTAGTTCTTCATCAGCATCAATAATCTCTTCAATCTTATTGGTAAGACGCTCAACATCAGTTATCAGGTCGAAGCTGTACTTTTTAAAACCGATATAATGTCCAGTTTGGGTGTCGAGCATACAAAAACAAACTCCATCCGGATTAACCTGGATGGAGATGTGGTAATTATTTGAATCCGTTTTATTGTATGACTTGTCTATGAGGCAGATATCAGCCATAATATGGCCTATTTTTCCCAATTTCCGGCATTATTGGTTGCATCGGTAAGCGAACCTACCTTTATGCCCGGAAATTTGGTGATTTTTTCTCTTTCGTAAATATAATTTGTTATCAGCTGCTCGTTTAATCCGTCCAGCACTGTATCGTACAACGCATATGCCTCGAATACTTTTACTGCCACATTTGATCCGGTCATAACCTGTCCGGCACCCATTACAAATTCGCTATTGTTGGTAAAAGGAATATACCTGATCCTGTCAATAGGATACTCTTTGCCAAACAACGAATCAAGCACACATTTTTTGGTAACTGAGATTTTAACAAATCCTCTTTTTATACCCTCTTCTTCGGTATACTCATCAGGATCCCACCCTGGCAGGTAGTCTTTCCCTGTTATCGGAAAAGAGTCATATTCTACAAAATGAACAAGCGTATCAAAGCTGCCGGTAAACTTTCCGTTTAAATCTTTATATGCAACCTGTGCCTTCCTTATATCTTTAAGTTTGGCAATAACCGCATCTTCCCTCACTTTTACTTCACGGTTGAAACGAATAGGCTTTTGAATACTTTCCCATACATAGTACCCTAAAACAATGATGGCTATGAGCAGAATTATTTGAATTACTTTTTTCATTTTAAATATCTTTGATTTTGTTTTGGTTGCGAATTTAAAAAAAAAATATGATTAAATTTCCTTGTGTCATAAATATTCCCTCGAAATGATAAAAAATCTTCTTGCTGAAAAGTTAATCCAATACCTGGGACATACCCCAACCCGTTCGCAAAACAAGCTTATAGAACTGCTCTCTGAGTTTATTATAAATCCTGATAATCAATGCGTTCTTATCATAAAAGGATATGCCGGCACAGGTAAGACTACAGCAATTAGCGCACTTGTAAAAACCATCGACGAATTTGGCATGAAATCGGTTCTGCTTGCGCCAACAGGCCGTGCAGCAAAAGTGTTCAGCCACTTTTCGGGCAAGACAGCCAGTACCATTCATAAAAAAATCTACCGTCAGAAATCCTCAAAAGACGGGTTTGGCAGGTTTGTTCTCGAAAAAAACCTGCATACCAACACTATTTTTATTGTTGACGAGGCATCTATGATCTCAAACCAGCCTTCTGAAGGTTCTGTTTTCGGTTCGGGCAGGCTGCTGGATGATTTGATGGAATATGTTTATAACAATAAGGGCTGCAAGCTGATAATTACAGGTGACACTGCCCAGTTACCGCCTGTAAACTCAGCAGGCAGCCCCGCCCTTGATAAAAGCTATTACTCCGGTTACTCTGTGTCTGCCGATGAATGCGAACTTACAGAAGTGGTAAGGCAGCAACAACAATCGGGAATTCTTGAGAATGCAACCAGGCTGCGCATGGCAATTAATACCGGAGAAGCAACCACTCCAGAATTCAACCTTGCCGGATATGAGGATGTTTACAGTATTTCGGGCAATGAGCTTATTGAACAGCTTGAAAAATCTTATGGCCAGGCCGGAACGGAACAAACTATCATTATTAACCGGTCGAACAAACGGTCGAACATGTACAATACCGGCATTAGGTCTAAAATACTTTACCGCGAAACAGAACTCGCCCCTGGCGACATTTTAATGGCCGTAAAAAATAATTATTACTGGATTAAAGAAAACGAACACCTTAGTTATATAGCAAACGGCGATATGCTCGAAATAATCAAAATTAATAAATACGAAGAAAATTACGGTTTCAGGTTTGCAGATATCAAAGCCCGGCTAACCGATTACGATATTGAAATAAATTGTAAAATAATTCTTGACACGCTGAGTGCAGAAAGCGCATCTTTGTCTCCTGAGCAGAACAAAGAGCTGTTTTATAAAATTTACGAAGACTATGCTGAAATAAAACCCAGGCAAAAAGGCTATACTCTTGTAAAAGAGAATCCGTTTTTCAATGCATTGCAGGTAAAATTCGCATACGCTGTTACATGCCACAAAGCACAGGGAGGCCAATGGAAACATGTTTATATTGACCAGGGATATATGAATGCAAATATGATTACTACCGAATACCTCAAGTGGCTTTACACAGCCCTTTCACGTTCGACAGAAAAAGTATTCCTGATAGACTTCCCTGAAAAATATTTTCGTTAAGTTTTGCAAATGACTGTCAAATCTATTGTTTGTTTCGGTTGAAATTAACTAATTTTGGTAATCAAGCTAATTCATTATAGTAAGTTAATATTTTCCCAATTATTAATAGTTAAAGTGTTTTTATGCCTGAAAAAGAATTTTGGGACGAGGTTTGGAAACCTGTAAGTTTTGCAGGACTAAACGAAAAAGAAAAATATGAAATTTCCAATTATGGCAGGGTCAGACTTTTTAAAGAAGATACCATGAGCTGGAAGTTAATGAAAACAGCGAATGTAAACGGATATCAGTATTATTCTTTTAAGTCGGATGTCAGTTGGAAGGTACGCAGGACCAAAAGTGTTCATGTGCTGGTGGCAGAAATCTTTTGCAACAAACCTTCAGACAAACACACCAGTGTAATCCATCTGGATTTCAATAAATCTAACAATTATTACCGGAACCTTAAATGGGCATCTGTCGCAGATGTTACCGAGCACAGCCGTAAGAGCCCATTGTACTTTCAGGCCGTAATCAGAAGAAAAGGAAAAGCAACCAATGCAAAACTTACTGAAACAGAGGTGATAAGGTTAAAGAAAAAACTTAAAAGGGGAAAGAACCCGTTATATAAAATTGCCAAAGAATTCGGCATCACCCATACACAACTCAACCGCATAAGGCGTGGAGAAAACTGGGGACATGTTAAAATAGATTAACGATTGTTAGCAAGGTAACAGATGATTTGCCCGGCTATTGGCAGAGCACTTTTTTTGACTTAAGGCCTGCTGCCGTAACGATTATTTTTGCATATGTCTTTCTGAATGATAAGACGATCTGACATTCGGGCCACTTTCAACAATCTCAAATCCTTTCATCAATCCTTTCTGGCGGTAGAGATCAAAGACTTCGGGCCGGATAAACTCTACCATTTTAATATGCCTTACAGAAGGCTGCAGGTACTGGCCTAAGGTTAATACCTTTACTCCTGATTTCAGGAGGTCGTCCATCGCCTGGCAGACCTCTTTTGCGGTCTCACCTAATCCCAGCATCATACCCGATTTGACCCTGGCGCCCTTAGAAGACAAATATTTAAGCAGTTCAAGGCTGTGTTCGTACCTCGACATGCTTCTGATAACCGGATTTAATCTTCTGACCGTTTCAATATTATGTGATATTATTTCAGGCCCTGCGTCAACAATCATGTCCAAAACCCGGGTACCGCGCCTGAAATCAGGGATGAGTACCTCCATAGTAATTCCCGGGTTAACCTCCTTTATGGTTTTAATTGTAGTTTCCCATATTCCTGCACCACCATCAGGCAGCTCATCACGTGCCACAGAGGTTATCACGCAATGCTTAAGTTTCATTAACTTAATGGTATTGGCGAGCCTCAGGGGTTCATCGTAATCTAAATCATCGGGTTTCAAAGTGTTTACCTGGCAGAATTTACAATCGCGCGTACACTTATCACCGAGTATCATAAATGTGGCTGTACCTGCACTCCAGCACTCGCCTTTATTTGGACAGTTTCCGCTTACACAAATGGTGTTGAGCTTTCCTTTTATCACAAGATTTTTCGTTCGGGAATAAGCCCTGCCCGTTGGCAACGGCGTCTTCATCCAATGTGGGAGCCGGGGGTGCGATGGTTGCATAGCTGTAATTGTTTTCAGCCTGCTTAACATTCAGGATGGCTAATGGTTCAAAGAAAAACAAATCCAAACCTATGGTACATGTTTTTCGGCGTTATAAGATGATCTTACCAGGGGTGCGCTTTCAACAAATATAAATCCTGTCTTTAGTCCTTTTTCTTTATACTCATCATACTTTTCGGGAGGTATATATTCGGCTACCGGTATGTGGCCAAAGGAAGGCTGAAGGTACTGGCCAATGGTAAAAATCCGGCAACCGGTATCATAAGCATCCTGCATCGTTTTATAAATTTCCTCTTCGGTTTCCCCCAGTCCAACCATTATCCCTGTTTTGGCCTTTAATCCCGAATTTGCTATATAACGGAGCACCTGCAGGCTAACCTCGTATTTTGCTACACTGCGAATGAGAGGGGTAAGCCTCTCAACTGTCTCAAGGTTATGTGAAATAACTTCGGGGGCGGCTTCAATAACCATGTCGAGCAAAGCCCTATTACCCCTGAAATCGGGGATAAGCGCCTCAACAGTAATTCCGGGGCATGTCTCCTTGATCTTTGAAATGGTAGCAGCCCAGATACCTGCACCCCCGTCTGTAAGATCGTCACGATCAACCGAAGTAATTACACAATGCTTTAACCCCATCAGCTTTACCGATTGCGCCACCCTTTCCGGCTCGGCCTCATCGGGGGGCAGGGGCCTGCCGGTTTTCACCCCGCAAAACTTGCAGCTACGCGTACAAATATCGCCAAGAATCATGAAAGTGGCCGTACCCCTGCTCCAGCAATCACCAATATTCGGGCAGTTACCGCTTGTACATATCGTATGCAGACGATTTTTATTTACAATGTTTTTCACCCTTGAATAATTCTCACCAAGTGGCATTTTCATTTTCATCCATCGGGGCAATCTGTGGGTTTTTTCCATGTGCCGGTATAAATATTGATTTTATTTTACAAAGGTATGTGAAAATCTATACTTCAATCCCTGATATGAATTAGTTATTTTATATTTGCAAAAATTATAAAACACATTAATGGCTAATTTTGAATTAAGTGAACAGGAGATTTTGAGAAGGGAAGCGCTTGAAGAGCTGCGCAAGATGGGTATAAACCCCTACCCTGCCGAACAATTTGATGTTAACGCGAATACCCGACAAATACTAACAGATTATGCACCCGAAAAAAATAATTTTCAGGATGTGAATATTGCCGGAAGGCTCATGTCAAAGCGCATCATGGGCAGCGCCTCCTTTGCCGTGCTTCAGGACGAAAAAGGAAAGATACAGTTGTACCTTAAACGCGATGATTTTACAGTGGGCGAAGATACATCACGGTACAATGTCATCTTTAAAAAACTACTCGATATAGGCGATTTTATTGGTGTGAAGGGATTTGTTTTTACGACACAAATGGGAGAAATCTCGATACATGTTAAAGATTTTGTGCTTTTGAGCAAATCGGTAAAACCATTGCCTGTGGTAAAAGAGAAAGACGGCGCTGTTTACGATGCCGTTACCGATCCTGAATTCAGGTACAGGCAGCGCTATGTAGACCTTGCCGTTAACCCGGGTGTCAAAGATATTTTTATCAGGCGCACCAAAATGATCAACTCTATGAGGGAACTTTTTAACTCAAGAGGTTACCTTGAAGTTGAAACCCCCATACTTCAGCCCCTCCCCGGGGGTGCTGCGGCACGGCCTTTTATCACACACCACAACACCCTCGACATCAACCTGTACCTGAGGATTGCCAATGAGCTTTACCTTAAAAGACTGCTGGTTGGCGGGTTCGAAGGAGTATACGAATTCGCCAAAGATTTCAGGAACGAAGGAATGGACCGTACCCATAACCCTGAGTTCACCGTAATGGAGATATACATCGCTTACAAAGATTACCTCTGGATGATGGATTTTACCGAAGAGATGATCGAAAAAGTAACTATCGACCTGCACGGCAAAACACTGGTATCGTATGGTGAAAAAGTTATTGACTTTAAACGGCCCTTTAAACGAATGACCATGCTCGGTGCCATAAAAGAATTTACCGGCATTGATATTTCGGGAATGGATGAAAAAGAGCTGCGCGAAGTGTGTAAAAAGCTTAACATTGAGTCGGATGAAACCATGGGCACAGGCAAACTGATAGATGCCATTTTCGGCGACAAATGCGAACCCTTCCTTATACAGCCTACATTTATCATGGATTACCCGGTTGAAATGTCGCCCCTCTGTAAAAAGCACCGCAATAACCCTTTGCTTACCGAGCGGTTTGAGCTTATCGTGAACGGAAAAGAGCTATGCAATGCCTACACCGAACTCAACGACCCCATAGACCAGCTCGAACGTTTCCAGGAACAGCTCAGGCTGTCGGAGAAAGGCGACAATGAGGCCATGTTTATTGATTACGATTTTGTAAGGGCGCTTGAATATGGTATGCCTCCTGCCTCGGGCATGGGCATAGGCATAGACAGACTGGCCATGCTGATGACGAACCAGCAGGGTATTCAGGATGTGCTGTTCTTTCCCCAGATGAAACCCGAGAAGAAAGAAACGATAGATGCAAAAGAAAAATTCATTGAAACGGGAATTCCTGAAGAGTGGATTGAAGTATTGCATAAACTGGGTTTTACAACAATAAGAAAAATAAAGTCGGTAGAAAAACACGGCAAACTTCACCAGGACCTTTGCGGGTTTAATAAAAAAAACAAACTCGGACTGAACAATCCATCTATAGACGATGTTAAAAGATGGATAGAATAACAAGGTAATTTATAACTGTTATAAATAAATTTGTTATTCATAATAAAAAGTCATATTTTTACATGCCTTTAAAAATTTTAAATTATTAATTAATTGACGCCCGCTAAGCAAGAGAAAACTCTTGCTTAGCTTTTTTTATACCAGCCAGTTACATAATACCAACAAATAGCCGGAAATATTTTTCAACAGTTTAACCGCCTGAAAAAATGAATGTTAAATCATTTTAGCATGTATTGATTGTTAATTTCACTGTTGATAAAGAAATTCCTAATCATCTGGAGTTTTACCTATATTTGCCCCAAAATAAAAGTAGTATGAACGCAGCAGCAGCAGCATATACCGAAGATGCGATAAAAACGCTCGACTGGAAAGAGCATATCAGGAAACGTCCTGGCATGTATATTGGCAAGCTGGGTGACGGTTCATCTCCAGACGATGGAATATATGTTCTTCTTAAAGAAACACTCGATAACTCCATAGATGAGTTCATGATGGGGTTCGGAAAACTCATTGAAATCAATATTAATGAAAGCCTTGTTACCGTAAGGGACTATGGCCGTGGCATACCCCTGGGCAAAGTAATAGACGTGGTATCGAAAATGAATACCGGCGCCAAATACGATTCAAAGGTCTTTAAAAAATCTGTAGGTCTTAACGGAGTAGGTATCAAGGCCGTGAATGCACTTTCATCGGGTTTTGAGATTCAATCTTTTCGTGAAGGAAAAGTAAAAGCGCTGCAATTTGAAGAAGGCACCCTGCTGAGCGACTTTCCCGAAAAAGAGTCAGACCAGAAAAACGGTACGAGGGTATGTTTTACTCCGGATGAAAAGCTTTTTGGCACTTTCAGGTATATTGACGACTATATCGAAAACATGGTAAAAAACTATGTTTACCTGAATGCAGGGCTTATCATCAGGCTTAACGGGGTTAATTATTTTTCAAAAGACGGTTTGCTCGACCTGCTGAATGAGAACATCACGAGTGAATGCCTTTACCCGATTATCCATCTTAAAGATAATGATATTGAAATTGCGTTGACTCATGGCGACCAATATGGAGAAACATATTATTCATTTGTCAACGGACAGTATACTGTTCAGGGAGGCACGCATCTCATAGCCTTTAAAGAAGCGGTGGTTAAAACCATTCGTGAATTTTATAAAAAAGAATTTGAACCATCAGATGTCAGATCGTCTCTTATTGCAGCTATTTCGGTAAAAATTGAAGAACCTGTTTTTGAGTCGCAGACCAAAACAAAGCTTGGCTCAAGAGATATGGGTCCGGCGGGCCCTTCGGTAAGGAATTTTATTACCGATTTTATTAAAAAACAACTCGACAATTTCCTGCACAAACATCCCGAAACTGCCGATATTCTTCTGAAAAAAATAATCGAGTCTGAAAAAGAGCGAAAGGCCATTTCGGGCATACAGAAGATGGCCCGCGAGAGGGCAAAGAAAGCCAACCTGCATAACCGAAAATTAAGAGATTGTAAGCTTCATTACAATGATGATGACAACCGCAGACTGGAGACTACCCTGTTCATTACCGAAGGCGATTCGGCCAGCGGATCAATCACCAAATCGCGTGATGTGAGCACCCAGGCGGTTTTCAGCCTCAAAGGGAAACCTTTGAACACCTTCGGATTGACCAAAAAAATTGTTTATGAGAACGAAGAGTTCAACCTGTTGCAGGCAGCCCTTAACATCGAAGACGGAATTGAGAATATTCGTTACAATAACGTAGTGATAGCTACCGATGCCGATGTTGACGGTATGCATATCCGCTTGCTGCTTATCACCTTCTTTTTGCAGTTTTTTCCCGAACTGGTACGCAACGCCCACCTGTATATCCTGCAGACACCCCTCTTCAGGGTAAGAAACAAGAAAGAGACGATGTATTGCTACACTACAGACGAACGGGCAAAGGCTATTGCCAGACTCGGCCCGAATCCTGAAATAACGCGGTTTAAAGGTTTGGGTGAAATTTCGCCCGATGAGTTCAGGCATTTTATTGGCAAAGATATACGGCTTGAACCGGTAAGGCTTAAAAAAGAAGACTCAGTAACCAAACTTCTCCCCTTTTATATGGGAAAAAACACTACCGAACGCCAGGAATTTATCATCGAAAACCTCCGGGTAGAAGAAGACCTGGTTGAGGCTTAGTTGTAAATTTTTTCAACAGCAGAAACAATATGAGCACAGACGATCTTGACCTTAACGAAGATATTCAGAAAGAAAATAACCCCGATCAGGAAGACAATACTTCCGAAGACCAATATAACCCTACCGAACATGTTTCAAAATTATCGGGCATGTATCAGGACTGGTTTCTTGACTATGCTTCGTATGTAATCCTCGAAAGGGCTGTTCCTCATCTTCATGACGGATTAAAACCGGTTCAGAGAAGAATTCTTCACTCCATGCGTAACCTCGACGACGGAAGGTATAACAAAGTCGCAAATATCATTGGTCATACAATGCAATACCACCCGCACGGTGACGCCTCCATCGGCGATGCTCTTGTGCAGATGGGACAAAAAGACCTGCTTATTGATACACAGGGTAACTGGGGCAATATCCTCACCGGCGACAGCGCTGCAGCCTCGAGGTATATTGAGGCACGGCTTTCGAAATTTGCGCTCGAGGTGGTCTTCAACCCTAAAACCACCACCTGGAAATCATCATATGACGGACGAAACAAAGAACCCGTAACACTGCCGGTAAAATTTCCGCTTTTATTGGCACAGGGTGTTGAGGGCATTGCTGTAGGTCTTGCATCAAAAATACTGCCGCATAATTTTGTCGAACTTATTGACGCTTCAATTGCAACACTCGAAGGCAAAGATTTTTCCTTATATCCCGATTTCCCCACCGGGGGACTTGCCGATTTTTCGCGCTACAACGATGGCCTCCGGGGCGGTATGGTTAAAGTACGTGCACGAATTGCGAAAATTGATAAGAAAACCCTCGCCATTACAGAACTTCCTTTTGGTAAAACCACTTCCACACTTATAGAATCTATTATCAAAGCGAATGACAAGGGTAAAATAAAAATCAGAAAAATTGACGACAACACGGCACGCGATGTAGAAATACTCATTCACCTGGCACCCGGCATTTCGCCCGACAATACCATTGATGCGCTCTATGCCTTTACCGACTGCGAAACACCCATATCGCCCAATTCGTGCGTTATCGAAGACAATAAACCCCGGTTTTTAGGAGCTAAAGAGATGCTTAGAATTTCAACCAACCGTACCCTCGGGCTTTTAAAAAAAGAGCTTGAAATAAGGTTTTCGGAACTGGAGGATTCATTGCACACCTCATCGCTCGAAAAGATATTTATTGTGAACGAACTGTACGAAAACATCAAAACCTGTAAAACAGAAGAAGAGATACTAAAAACCATAGATAAAAGCCTTGACCCGTTTAAACCTCAACTCCTGCGCAAAGTAAACCGCGAAGATATTATCAGGCTTTCTAATATTCCAATTAAAAGAATATCTAAATACAGCTCTTTTAAAGCCGATGAGCAGATTAAAGCCATCGAAGCCGAAATGAAGCTTGTTAAAAACAACATAAATAACATTGTTCCCTTTACCATAAAATACTTTCAACGGATTAAAGAAAAATACGGCAAAGGCAGGGAAAGAAAAACCGAAATACGCAGTTTCGACACCATAGAAGCCACCAAGGTGGTTGTAGCCAATGAGAAACTTTATGTGAACAGAGAAGAAGGCTTTATTGGTACTTCGCTTAAAAAAGATGAATATGTCTGCGATTGTTCAGACATTGATGATATTATTGTGATTAAAAGAGATGGTTCGTACCAGATTCTTAAAATAACGGATAAAGCGTTCGTTGGTAAAGACATTATTCATACAACAGTTTTCAAGAAAAACGACTCACGTACCATTTACAATATTATTTACCGTGAAGGGAAAACGGGTGTCACATACATGAAAAGATGCGCCATTACCGGCCTTATGCGTGACAAAGAATATTTTCTGACCCAGGGTTCGCCGGGTTCAAAAATTCTGTACCTGAGCGCCAATCCCAATGGTGAAGCGGAAATTATAAAGATATTGCTGAAACCCCGTCCCAGGTTGCGAAATCTTATGATGGAGGTTGATTTCGGCGAACTTACCATTAAAGGCAAAAACTCATTGGGAAACATCGTTACCCGCTACGGTGTTACAAAAATACAGCTGAAAGAGAAAGGTGGCTCTACCCTGGGTGGCAGAAAAATATGGTTCGACGAAGATGTTTTAAGGTTAAACCACGATGCCCGTGGAAGATACCTTGGGGAATTTAAAGACGATGACAAGCTGCTGGTTGTCAACAAAATGGGTTATTTTCGTACCTCCTCATTCGACCTTTCCAACCACTTTGAAGATGACCTTATACTTATTGAAAAATTTAACCCTGAAAAGGTTTACTCGGCGGTATATTTCGATGCCGCCCAGAATTACTATTACCTGAAAAGATTCAACCTTGAATTCTCTGAGAAACCAGCCAGTTTTATCGGTGAAGAAGAGGGGTCGAAACTCATTAGAATTACCGAAGTAGATTTCCCGCGGCTGGAGATTGAATTTGGCGGTAAGAATAAAAACCGTACCAATGAAATTATCGAAGTGGCTGAATTCATTGGAATAAAGGGCTATAAAGCCAAAGGGAAACGCCTGTCGAATTACGAAGTAGCGCTGGTAAAAGAACTGGAACCCATTAAAACCAAGGCTGAAGAGATTAAAGAAGCAGAACAGAAGAAGCAGGAACCTGTTCAAAATAAGGACACCAACGGAGAACAGATGACCTTTGAGTTTTTGTAGGTTGATATTTAACGTTTTAGGTAAGTCAGAATTTCTAATGTCAATGTAAAAGAATATTTTATCTTGTTTGGTTTATAACAAAGTAAATGAGGGTGTATTATAAAAATGTGGGGTATCCTGATGAATATTCTTTAAAAAGAAAACAATCATTTCATAATTATCGTAAAAATAAAAAAACGAGAAGGAGGAAATGAAATGAAAAAAATAATCAGATTCAATTACTTGATAATATTACTTATAACAGGAACGATATTATTTATATCCTGCTCCAAAAATTCGGATAAGGATGAAGAGGATAATAAAAAAGAAGAACAGCCATTAACAGGTAAATTTGCCTTTGTCTCTTATGACGATAACGATGGTGAAATATATACTGTGAATGCTGACGGAACTGACCTTCGGAAATTAACCGATAATAATGTAAACGACATTCAGCCTGCATGGTCGCCTGATGGATCAAAAATTGCATTTTATGCATACGGATATGGTGCATCTTCAGAAATATATGTAATGAATGCTGATGGTACCGGCATAACACAGATTACCCATGACCCGGTTGATAAAAGTTATGGGGAAGAATGGCCGTCATGGTCGCCTGATGGCAACAAAATTATATATGAATCTTACCGAGATGCAGTTATTGAAGATAATGGCACAACCATAATAAATGCAAATCTTTACACTTCGAATGCCAACGGAACCGGTGGTGATGTAAGAATCACCAGTCACCTTTTTTTTGACGGTAATCCTGCCTGGTCGCCCGATGGAAGCAAGATAGCATTTGTACACGCTCAGATTGATACCATCAACAGTAAATACTATTCATCAGGATACCAGATTTGGTTAATGAATTCAAATGGCACTGACTGGAAAAAACTTACCGTAACCGGGAGTAATAATATCAGACCAAAGTGGTCGCCTGACGGAACGAAAATTGTTTATCAGAGTGATGAAGGAATTCAGGTAGTAACCCCGGATGGCCAAAACCTGAACCTTTTAAATAACGGTGGAACTCCTTCATGGTCGCCTGATGGGACGAAAATTGTATTTGACAGAAATGATGAGATTTATGTAATGAACGCTGATGGTACAAATGTCAGAAAGATAACTCTGCCTTTAGGAGCCCGGCAAGTGGTATGGACAGAATAGATACAACATTGAGAATTATTTTGTGAGTATTACGGGATATCTTATTCTGTTATCTTTTGACCGTGCCTTATTTTCAGATATTCCTGGTAATACCGGTCATACAACTCTTCAAGAGTCTTGTTGGCCTGCTGTTGTCGCTCCTCATACTGCTGCTTGTTTTCATCTTTTCGTTTCGGCCCGTAAAGGTCAGATTGTGAAATCTCATCGTCTATTTCATCCTGAAAATAAAAGTTGCAAAAAATGCTTTTATTCAGTTTCCAGACCATAACCAATTTGTCAGATGAGCCCGAAGCGAGATAGTTGCCATCGTTATTGAATTTTACGGCATTTACAGCCCCTTCATGGTCTACAAAAGAGTATAGCTTTTTGCCGGTATATACTTCCCAAAGTACCACGGTATTGTCTACCGATGCAGTGGCAAGATAGTAACCGTCGGGACTGAAATCCATATCTATAATACCTTTTTCATGACCGGAGTATGTTTTTACCACCCGGCCCGAATCAAGGTCCCATAACCTTACGGTTTTATCAAGCGAGCCACTGGCAAAATACCTGCCCGAAGGATGAAACTTCACCACCAGGATATTATCCGAATGCCTTTCGAGTTTCATTAACTCTATTCCTGAAGCTGCATCCCAGACCCTTACCGACCTGTCGAGTGACCCTGTAACAGCATAATCTCCGTCGGGTGATAAACAGGTGGCAAGTACATTTTTATCATGGCCTTCGAGGGTGGTTGTAATGGCAGCAGAATGAATATCCCAGATATGTACCTTTTTGGAGTATGATCCTGCTATCAGTTTTCCGTTTTTTTTGTTAAAGTCAAACGACCAGACATGGGTGGTATAACCTTTGAAGGCAATTTTCAGGTTTCCTTCAAAATCAACAATTTTAATATCTGTACCGGAAGTGGCCAAAATTTCCTGATCTAAAAAGCTAAGGCTTTTTACCGGGAAATAATTTTTGGTGTTTGAAAATACCACCTCACCGGTGCTGAAATCCCAGATATAAACAGCCTTATCCTCTCCTCCGGATGCCAGGTATTTTCCATCTTCGGAAAAAGCTATGGCATTTACAGCATCGCTGTGCTTTTTAAGCGCCCTAAACAAGTTCTCATCCTGCTGCGCAGTAAGCCCGGGCAAATAAAAAATCACCATCGGAACGATCGAAAACAGAAATACTTGCTTCATAACAGTAATACTTTTTACGGTTTAAGGATTGGGTTAATAGTTAATGCGGATTAAATTTAATTCATTTTTTACATGTATCACTTCATTTTTTATGTCATTTACCAGGCGCATTGACAATTCATCGTTTGCAAATGAGGCAGGGTCTTCGTTTAGCACAAAACCCAGTCCGTTTTTATACTGAAAAGCATGCTGCATCAATAAATTCAATGTTTTAAAACTATTAAGGGCCAGTTCCCGCTTCTCTTGATCATTTACCATAAATTGCCTGAAAAATTGCTGTGTATAATTCTTCCGGGCTTTATGTTTTCTGACAAATACCTTTAAATGTAAAAAGTTTTTTTCTAAAAATGCAAAACGTTTTGTGATGTTTTCATACACCCTCGAAGGAATCAATGCTTCATTGATGCCCCTGAGTTTATAAATCTCAAAATATCTGTAAACACCTATTGCTCCGTAGGCATCAAGATCATCTGATACAGAAAGCAAAGAAAAAAGGTCTGTTTTGTTTCTGCTGAAAATATAAGATTTATCGTCATGTTTCTCTACTGCCTCCAGTATTTCAAGCCTGTCTTCTTCTGAAATGTCATCTTTTTGTGTAAGATATTGTTGGCAAATCATCCGGCTTTCAAGCCCGTGTGTTGATTTATAGGTTTTGGTTAATCCTGTATCGTGGAAAAAGACAGCGATGATGAGCTTAACAATTTCTCTATCTGTAAGTTTAAACCTTTCACCGGCCAGTTCGTTAAGCAAATTTCGGGCATGCAGCCATACCCTTAAGTGATGGGTATGATCGTGTGAAGGCAAGGGCTTTTCAACAAAAAGCTCCTTACTTCTGTTAAAAAGTTCGATCAGCAAGGCCGATTCTACTTTCAAAAGCATTTTTTCTACCCTGGCAGTCATTAATCCACATAACTTATTTTCATCATATTGGTTTTTCCCTGTTCTTTCATGGGTATACTGCCAACATGCACCACTACATCGCCTTCGCGAATTAAACTCTTCTCTTTCAGTATTTCAACCGACCTTACAACAGCTTCGTTGATATGGTTCACATGAGACAGGAAGAAAGCCTTTATTCCCCATACAAGCGATAATTTTCTGATTACAGCTTCGTTAGACGAAAAGACAAAAATATCGGCCTTGGGCCTGTAACTTGAAATTCTGAAAGCTGTTTCGCCAGAATAGGTAAAGGTAATGATTGCACCGGCCCCTGTCAGGTCGGCCATTTTACATGCGTTGTAACAGGTAGAATGGGGGAGAAAAAAGGGAGATTGCGGATCGGGCAGGTAATCATGTTTCAGGACAAACTCCTTGCCTTCTGCAGCATCAATAATACGCTGCATTGCCTTTATTGCTTCGATAGGATATTTGCCCACAGAGGTCTCTCCGCTCAACATAAGTGTATCTGCACCATCGAAAACCCCGTTGGCTACATCGCTGGCTTCAGCCCTTGTTGGCCTGAAGTTTGTTATCATACTCTCAAGCATCTGGGTGGCTATAATTACCGGTTTAGCTTGTTGTATACATGTGGTGATGATCTGCTTCTGAATCAAGGGTACCCTGTCGAAGGAAATCTCAACGCCCAGGTCTCCCCGGGCAATCATAATACCATCTGAAACATCTATGATGTTATCAATTTCTCTGAGGGCCTCGGGCTTTTCAATTTTGGCTATCACCTTCACACTCTTTTTTTTCTTTTTTATAATATCTTTCAATTCAAGAATATCAGACGGGCTCCTGACAAAAGAAAGCGCTATCCAGTCTACATCGTGCTCAAGAATAAAATGAACATCTTCGATATCTTTTTCGGTAAGGCTGGGCAGCGACACTTTGGTATCGGGCAGGTTGACCCCCTTTTTCGATGAGAGGATACCACCGTGTACCACCCTGAGTTTTACCTCTTCATTGTGATCGGTTTCAAGCACCTGCAGTTTTAATTTTCCGTCATCGAGCAACACAAATTCACCCGGGCTTACGTCTCTTGCAAATCGTTCATAACTCATGTATATCTTCTGCGAATTGCCAATGCAACATGTGTTTGTAAAGATTACCTCTGCGCCCTCTGATAAAAAAACTGAGTTGTTTTCAACTTCTCCAATACGAAGCTTGGGGCCTTGCAGGTCGGCCAGTATGGCAACCTTGCAGCAATATTCTTCATTGAGCTCGAGAATATTCTTAATGGCATCGAGATGGTTCTGGTAATTACTGTGAGAGAAATTAAGCCTGCAGACGTCAATTCCTGCCTCGAATAATTTAGCCATCATTTCTTTTGAAGAACATGCCGGGCCAAGTGTAGCAATAATCTTCGTCTTCGATTTGTCATGTCTCGTTTTCATGGTATCACCATTATTATTAATCCGTGAAAATTCACATAAATATACACAACTTTCGGGGTAATTTACAGCTTCACAAGATATAAACCCGGCAATGGTTTTCAAAATATTAAACAGTAAGGATCATACCGGTAAATTGAATTCATAAAGTTTTGTTCTTAGGGGGAAAATAATAACCTTTGGACTTTTCTTTTTAAAACAGATGAAAGATTTAACCAGCGGAAATGAAGGGAGGCTAATCCTGGGTTTCACGGCCCCCATGCTGCTTGGCAATCTCTTTCAGCAGTTTTATACCATTGTTGACAGTGTAATCGTTGGCAAATTCCTGGGCAAAGAAGCGCTGGCTGCTGTTGGTTCTTCGCACCCGATAATTTTTACCCTCATATCCCTTGTTATTGGTGTAGCATCGGGAGGTACCGTTATTATTGCCCAATACTTCGGGTCGCGGAATTTTGAAAAGGTAAAAGCTTCCATTGGCACGCTATACATCTTTCTTTTCTGGGCATCAATTGCAATTACAATATTAGGTGTTTCATTAAGCGAAACCTTATTTGGGCTTATTGACCTGCCTCAGGAATTAATGCACGATGCAAAGGTGTATCTCAACATCAATTTTATCGGAATGGTGGGTTTTTTCGGGTTCAATGCCACAAGTGCCATCCTCAGGGGCCTTGGTGATTCCAAAACGCCGCTTTACTTTCTCATACTTTCAACCCTGTTCAACATTGCATTCGATTTGCTGTTCGTGATTGTTTTCGGATGGGGCGTTGCAGGCGCTGCTATTGCCACAGTTATCGCCCAGGGAGGGGCTTTTGTCACGGCTGCCATATATCTCAACCGCACCCATGAAGTTATCCGTATTTCATGGAAAGAGTTTGAATTCGACCGCGAAATCTTTAAAAAAACCCTTCAGATAGGATTGCCTACCGGTATTCAACACACTTTAGTATCGTTGGGTATGACAGTGGTACAGGGAATTGTAAATAAATTCGGAACAAATGTTATAGCAGCCTATACCGCAGCTACAAGACTCGATATGCTGGCCACCCTGCCGGCCATGAATTTCGGTATGGCACTATCAACCTTTGTAGGACAAAACGTAGGGGCAGGTAAAACCGAAAGAATTAAAAGCGGGCTGAAATCAACATTGCTGATGTCTTCTGCGATTTCGCTGTTTGTAACAGCTATCATGATATTTTTTGGCAACTTCCTGATGCAGCTTTTTGTCACCCCGGAAGAAACCGAAGTGATACGCATTGGAAAAGAATATCTTGTAATTGTAAGCTCTGCTTACATTGTTTTTTCGGCAATGTTTGCAATAAATGGTGTAATGAGGGGTACCGGTGACACCCTGGTGCCGATGTTCATTACATTTTTCTCATTATTTCTGGTAAGGATACCCGTTGCCTGGTTTCTTTCAAAAGAAATCGGCGAACAGGGAATATGGTGGGCCATCCCTGTTGCCTGGGTTGTGGGTACAGTACTGACCTATTTTTACTACCTTACAGGCAGGTGGAAAACCATATCGGTCATTAAGTTTAAATCGAACAAATAACAGTATCCTGATTTTACTTCGGAATGTTATTTCAAATTAATCAGTAATTTTGTATATTCAAACAATTAAAAGAAAAGCCAAATTGAAATGATAAAATCAATGACCGGTTATGGTAAGGCGGTATTTGAACTTCCTAAAAAATGCATCTCCATCGAAGTAAAATCTTTGAACAGTAAACAGGCCGACATATATTTAAGGCTGCCCAACCTTTACCGGGAAAAAGAGTCAGACATAAGGAACGTTGTGCTAAACTCGGCAAAAAGGGGTAAAATTGAATGTACCATCACCGTTGACAATTCTGAAGGAGAGCAGGCAGCAACTATCAACCTGCCTGTTATTAAGCAATATTATGCGCAGGTTCTTGAGATACAAAATGAACTGAAGATCGAAAACAACGAGCCGCTCCTTCAAACCATTTTAAGGCTGCCAGACGCATTAAAGACCGGTATGGAAGAAATAGGTGAATCAGAGTGGCAGGCATTGACCTCTTGTTTGAATGAAGCGCTCTCTATGCTCGATAATTTTCGACAGCAGGAAGGTAAATCGCTGAAAGCAGATATTTTGGAAAGAATAAAAGCTATTGAGCATTTACAATTCCAAATCGGTGATTTTGAGACTGCCAGGATAGAACACATTAAAGACCGGTTGAGGAACAACCTCAACGAGTTCTTTACGCCCGACATGTATGATAAAAACAGGTACGAGCAGGAACTTATTTATTATCTTGAAAAGCTTGATATTACCGAAGAAAAGGTGCGCCTGAAAAATCACTGCGGATATTTCAGGCAGGTGGCAACAGAAGACGAACAAGCCGGAAAAAAGCTTGGGTTCCTCTGCCAGGAAATTGGCCGCGAGATCAATACACTGGGGGCCAAAGCCAACGATTTTGAGATACAAAAAATTGTAATTCTCATGAAAGACGAACTAGAAAAAATTAAAGAACAACTAATGAACGTATTATAATTATGAACGGCAAATCTGTCATCTGCTCAGCACCATCGGGCTCGGGCAAGACCACTATTGTAAACCATCTTGTAAAGATCGAAGACCTGAAGCTTGAGTTTTCAGTTTCAGCATGTACCAGAAAAATGCGCCAGGGTGAAGTGCATGGAAAGGATTATTACTTTATTTCTGCCGAAGAGTTCAGGATGCGGATTGATAACAACGAGTTTGTAGAATGGGAAGAGGTATATAAAAATCACTATTACGGTACATTGAAAAGCGAACTTGACCGAATATGGCTAAAAAGCAAAAATGTGGTTTTTGATGTGGATGTAATGGGAGGGATGAACCTTAAAAGGCAGTTTGGGGGTAATTCGCTTTCGGTGTTCGTGATGCCCCCTTCGCTTGAAGAACTTGAAAATAGACTAATCTCACGAGGCCTCGATACACCCGACAAAATCAGGGGAAGAATGGCAAAGGCGAAATTTGAAATGAAATATGCCGATAAATTCGACAAAATTCTGGTGAACGACCTCCTTGATAAGTCCCTTATTGAAGCAGAAACTCTTGTAAGGGAGTTCTTAAATAAACCGAAATGAAAACCGGGTTGTTTTTCGGCTCATTCAATCCGGTGCATATCGGCCACCTGGCCATTGCAAATTACATGGTTGAGTTTACCGACATTGACAGGTTGTGGTTTGTAATAAGTCCTCATAACCCTTTAAAGAAAAAAGAATCGCTGTTGCCCGACTATGCAAGGTATGAATTATTGAAGATGGCAATCGCAAACGAAGAAACCTTCGATATATCCGATATTGAATTCAGGCTCCCCAAACCTTCTTATACCATTGATACCTTAACCTACCTCAGAGAACTGTATCCCCGGCACCATTTTGTATTGATAATCGGTTCAGATAACCTGTCCACATTCAGCAAATGGAAAAACTACCGGCTGATAGAAGAAAATTACCACCGTTATGTTTATCCCAGAAAAGGCTCGGAGCTTATTGACCTCAAACAACACAAAAACATCACTATTGTGAACGCACCGGTTATTGAAATCTCTTCAAGTTTCATCCGTAAATCGCTTGCCGGGGGCAAAAACATCAGGTATTTTTTACCGGGGAAGGTCTATGAAGAAATAATAAAGATGAACTATTTCAAATAATCCCTAACAAAGGGCCAGAAATCAGAATTCATTTAACAGCAAGGTTTCTTTCGCATCTCTGCAACATCTGGTCACACCATCTTATTTCCGCCTCCATTCCTGTGAGCATCCTCAGCATTTCACGGTAAGTTTCAAATGCAGTCATTGCTTCCTGCCACATACCGGCACGAATGTACATTACCCCTCTCTCGGGATAAACATCAATAAGCTTATGATTGCTTAAAGAATCAGCAATTTCAAGACAGGTAACAGCCTCGAGAGTTGAATTAATGTCTTTTCCGGTAATTCGCAGGTTCTTTGCTTTCAGCAGGTAGTCTTCATCAAGCGCAAAGCCATTTTCAATCAATTTATTTACAAGGCTCAGCGACACCGGGTAATGTTGGGAATAATACTCCTGCCATGCGGTGTAGCTGATAATTGAAGAAATTTTTTCAAGAAACTCTCTATCATCAATATAGGTGGATTTTTTGTTTTTGTTTTCATAATATTTTATAAAATCCCTGGAAACAAGTGTCGCCGTTTGAATATAATCTGGGCCATATATCATACCGAGACTATAACGCTTGTCTTCTAACAGTGAATTCCGGCATGCCAGATTATGATCAAAAACGATGTGGGCAACAGCTTTCGAGAGTTTTTCAAACAGCTCCTTCTCGTTCTTAAGGCTGGCAATGGTTTGTGTAGAGATAAGAATGGTTGCATTCTCTAAGCAATACAGCATCTCCTCTTCGTGATTAAGAATTTTTACAGTAAAATATAGCTTTCTGCCTTTGTAGAGTTCTTCGGGGTAAATTTTTCTCAATACATCCAGCAAATAACATTCAACATACAAGTCTTCATACAAAAAATTATTGATTTTCAGGTTTGCAATATATGTTGCGGCAAGTTTTTCGAGTTTGCCCCTGTCAGAAAGTTTCCAGCCATTTTTATGTATTTCAATCGCCTGATGTTCGAACCCTTTTCCTTCCCAGAAACCTAATTTATTTTCTGCAATTTTAACCCTTGTGGCAGATAACGGGGCAAAAATATTTTGCTGTTTTACAAAGTAAAAAGTATCACCGTTGCTTACCTTCATGCCAAATAATTTAACCGAATCTCCCGGACTATATCTCAGGAAACTTTTTTTTGCAATACCCATTATTGTAGCCTGGGGATAAGAATTAAATAAAAGTGAAAGCAAAAAGCACAGGGTTAATGATATTTTTCGGGTCATGGCACAATTTATTAAGTGTTTAAGAATTGAATAATCACAATAATTATACCAAATAATCATTTATAATAAATGAGCAAATGTTATCGCACCAGGTTTTTGCCTTTCCAAGGTTTGCAGACAACATACCGTCATCGGGCATTATGAGTTTTTCAGAGAATATACTGGCAGACATAAAAATAAATGATTGAAACTTAAAAATGTTATTGCAAATTCAGGCCGATGTTTTGACAACGTTATGTCAGCAGATATACAATTTCATATAAAAACCCAGCCAATAAGAAAAATTCTTTAATATTTGCACCAATCATCTGTTCTGAAGGGCGATGCAGGTAATCCTTCTTTATTGTACAGGTTAGCCCCTTCGGGATTATCTGCCCAGGCATACCTCACCGCCACAGGGTTTTTAATGCCCCGATTCCATACCTCAACCCTGTTGTTCTTTATAATTGCATTTGCCCAGACAAACTTCTTGTCGGGCCCGGCAATTGCAAAATACCTGAGTTCACCACCTTTTCTAATTATCAACCTGCTGCCTGTATTTTCAAAGCTAAGGATTATCTTTTCATTTTTAACATCCATCGATTTAAATACAGGCCCTGAAAATACAGTTTCTTCATCTCCATAGCCAATTTTTCCGGCGACAAGTGCAAGACGATCGCCAACATCTTTTTTCCTTAGCGGATGAATATCGTTCCATTCCCCAACATCAATAGTTACTGCCATAGCGGTATTTTTTAACAACAAGGCCTTTGACTGTGCTTCTCTTAAAAGCGCCCAGTTACTTTCTGATGGCTGGTCTTTTGGCTCCATGAAATTGGGAAGCTGAACATATAAGAAAGGGAAATCACCCGTTTGCCA
Organism: Bacteroidales bacterium; assembly: GCA_046485045.1. GTDB lineage: Bacteria > Bacteroidota > Bacteroidia > Bacteroidales > UBA10428 > JAFGPL01. Next base: position 43,221 of record JAWOHT010000273.1, on the reverse strand, counting down.
TGCTTCTCGCCAGTCTTTTATAAGTGCGGTAAATAATTTTTCGTATTCAGCAGGCCTTTCTGCATTCGATTCACCCTGGTACCATATCACTCCTTTGATTGAGGTCTTTAATAAGGGCGCTATCATGGCATTGAACAGTCCTCCCGGCTTAAACCTTATAAAAGTCTGAGGTGCCAGGGGTGGTGCAACCGCCCCCGTTTTACAGCGCCAATCACCTTTAAGGTCAATTTTTTCATTGCCACAAACTATTTCATATGGTCTGTCTGGTACAAAACCACCTTTGCCCAAGTTACTGATGATCTTAACCACTATCGTGTTTTTACCCGGTTTAAGCAGTCCGTTTGGAACAGTATACCTGCGGGGCGGGTATTGATAACTGGTGGTACCCACAAATTTCCCGTTCACAAACACCGAATCCGCATCAATTATCCTGCCCAGCACGAGCAAGGCTTCTTTGCCGGCCATAGATTCAGGAATCATCAATGACTTTCTGTACCAAAAAATTCCGTTTGTTTTGCCCTGTATCGAATCTGTCCGGTAGCCCGGAACCTGCATAATTTTCCAGTCTGAATCATCAAAGCGGGGTTCGTACCATCTGCAATGAGCATCTTTATGTCCTTCATCTTTTTTCCCAACATCGTAATACCATTGCTGCATCCTTAACCTGTCGCTGTCCTCAATTTGTTTAATAATAACTTGGTCTTTAAACTTCTGAAGTTCGTTGTATTGTTCTGGAAACTGTTTCAAACATTCTTCGCTTATCCAGGCTTCTGCAGGCGATCCACCCAACGTCGTTTTAATGAGCCCGATGGGCACTTTGTACTTGTCGTACAGATTTTTAGCGAAAAAATAAGCGACAGCTGAAAAATCGTAAATATTTTGAGCATTGGCAGGTTTCCAGCTGCCGGCAGCAAGATCGCTTTGAGTACCGGTAAAGTTGTATGCAGAAGGCACATTAAACTGTCTGATCATATCATTTGCTCCTTCGGAAATCTCTTTTTCGTATACCCAGCTCACACGGCGTATGGGAAGTTCCATGTTCGACTGCCCCGAACAAACCCATACATCACCAATTAAAATATTCTCAACAGCAATGTTGTTACTTGCCTTAATCTTCATCGAATAAGGGCCTCCGGCTTTTAACCGCGGTAGTATAATCTGCCATTCACCATTTTCGTCTGCAACGGTTTGGTATGTCGAATCAATAAATTTCACGATAACTTCTTCCGACTTGTCTGCCCATCCCCATATTTTTATGTCGGCATCGCGTTGCAATACCATGCCGCTGCTGATCAGGCGGGGCAACCTTACTGTACCAAAAACATCAACTGCTAAAATAACTGACAGAATGATAATTATTCCTGCAACCTGCTTTTTCATCTGCATATCTATTAGTTAACAATGATCAGAGCAAAGGTAAAAGTTTTTCGAGCCTGTTGCCCCTTGAACCTTTTATGAGTATATATTTAGCATGTATTTCACTGAGATTAATGTTTTTAAGAAGTTCATCTGCGGAGGAATAGAACCTGAATCGCTTATCGGTAATGAGTTGGGAAAAGCCATCTCCGACCAGAATTACCTCACCTGTTTTTTCACCCCGAAGGAGGGTTACTATTTTCTTATGCTCGTCTTCAGAAGAACTACCCAATTCAAGCATCTCGCCCAAAATCAGCATCTTGTTATCTGCTTTCAACTCAAAGAAATTCTCTACTGCTGTTTTCATGCTCGAAGGATTGGCATTGTATGCATCCATAATAACTTTATTCCTTCCCGTATCTATAAACTGAGACCTGAAGTTTTCAGGGATATAGGACTCAATCGCTTCTTTTATAGCATTCACGGGGATATTGAAAAAATGACCGACCACTGCTGCTGCAACCACATTTTCGATGTTATATTTTCCTACAAGATTAGTATTTACGACTATCTCTTCGTTGAATATCCTCATCTTAAGCTTTAAATACGGATCGTTGGCAATTAACTCACCATACACATTATCATTGTTATAATCCACTCTGTTTTTGTAATTTTCCGGTGCCACAGAACTTACATATTCATTGCCTGTGTTCACAAATATTGTTTTGCTGTTTCGAACAAGATGGGCAAATAATTCGCCTTTGGCTGCTGCAACCCCTTCGATACCGCCAAAACCTTCGAGGTGGGCTTTACCGATATTGGTTATCAGGCCATAATCGGGCAAGGCAATTTGGCAAAGTGCGGCTATCTCTCCTGAATGATTGGCTCCCATTTCTATAATGCCAATACCGGTATCTTCTGTAAGTGATAACAATGACAAAGGAACCCCGATATGGTTATTAAGGTTACCGGATGTGGCATAAGCATTGTATTTTTTTCTCAATACCGATTTGCAAAGTTCTTTGGTTGTGGTTTTTCCATTCGAACCTGTCAAGGCCAAAATGTTCGTTCCAAGAATCTTACGGTGATGATTGGCCAATTGCTGCAAAGCAATTAATGTATCCTTAACCCTTATCAGCCGTTGCGAATGTATATTTAACTGTTTGTCAACAATAGCATAGGCAGCTCCTTTTTCAAGTGCTTCCACTGCATAATCATTCCCATCGAAATGAGGCCCCCTGATTGCAAAAAATACAGAATCGTTGGGAATATTCCGCGAATCTGTTGTAATTACCGGATGAGAACAGAATACTTTGTATAATTCCTCAATCGTTGTCATAGGCACAAAATTGATATAAAAAAACCTCATTATTACTAATGAGGTTTTTTATGATAAAAGAATATTTTTTAGAAACCAGCCGGTGTACCAACCCTGGTCATTGCGCAGCGGAAACCAAGATCGTCGCGTGACTGGCTTTCGTCAAGAAATCTTCTGGTACCGGGGCTTAGCCAATATGCCCTGTCTCGCCATGAGCCACCTTTGTAAACCCTTGATCTGTCGGTAATCAAAGAAGCAGCTTCCTGGCCTTCGATATCACGTACATACATTCTTCTTGAATCGTTGGTTTGTGCTTTTGAATCCATAGACCAGTTTTCACCGTCTATCACACTCGATTCATAATCACCATCTTTATAGTTTTTATAGTACGACTTTTTGTAGTTCCACCTGTTAATCGCCTCTTCTTCGGTAACAGGGCGGTATTTCAGACGTCCAAGACTGTCTTTTTCGGCAAGATTTCCCTCTTCGTCGGTCTCATGTGTCATGAAAACATTGCCACGGAACGGGTTCAATTCGTCAAAATCTTCAAATGTCAAAGGCCTGTAGACATCTTCTACCCATTCATTTACATTGCCGGCCATACAATACAGCCCATAATCGTTCGGCCAGTATGATTCAACCGGCGAGGGTATTGGTGCATTATCGTTCAGGTCGCCTGCCACACCCATATAGTCACCCTTTCCACGAACAAAGTTTGCCCTTATCTGGCCCCTGTATTTCTTGGCATCGTTTCTTACATTGTGGCCATCCCACGGATAAATCCTTCTTTCATATATTCTTTCTTCATAAGAATTGCCTAATAAAGAGAGTGCTGAAAACTCCCATTCTGCTTCGGTAGGGAGCCTGTATTTTGGCAGTAGCATTCCGTCTTCAAGCTGCACGCTTCTGAATTCTTTATTCGGATCAAGTGACGGCAGGTTTTTGTTAACCAAACCTAAATATTGACCGGCAAGATATGCGTCGGTATTGAAATTCTCTTCGCCAAGCTGATTTGGGTCTGGATTAAGGATGCCTTCACGTATCAAAATACCTTCGTTCACCCTGTCGGTTCTCCAGGCGCAATAATCACTGGCTTGCAACCAGTTAACACCAACAACAGGATAATCGTTATATGCAGGGTGCCTGAAATAGTAGAGCACATAAGGCTCGTTGTAAGCCATTGGCCTTCTCCAGACAAGGGTATCCGGCACAGCCTTTTTATATACTTCAGGATAATCAACAAATACCCTTTGTATCCACCATAGATATTCCCTGTAATCAACATTTCTTACTTCGGTCTGGTCCATATAGAACGATGTAACAGTTACTCTTCTGGGAACGTTGTTCCACTGGTAAAGCAGGTCTTGTTCAACCCGGCCCATCGAAAACGTACCACCTTCAATAAAAACAAGCCCGGGACCGGTTTCCTGATCATAGCCGAATTTTACTTCAAAACCTCCAGACTCACGGTCATTGTAGTTCCAACCGGTAGTGGTGGATACTTTCCGTGCTCCGCCTCCGCCACAGGCTGAAATTATTAAAATCAATATTATACACTTCACAAAAGCAGAATACTTGATGTTCATGGTATTACGGTTTTTATTATTCAAATATAATAATTTTAATATCTAATTTACAACAATTCCCCAAAAATAACTAAATCTTCGGGCATTTTATTGCTCCTCTTTTATTTCTTTTCACATTATACTGAAAATTGATTAAAAATGTTACTTCGTGTGCGCCCATTCCTGCAGAAAAAAATTTCATGCTTTGAACATTAACGTCGTAACTGTAATATATATTGTATTGCTGCCATGTAAATCCTGTATTCAGGACAATAGCATCAAAATGAAAATTTAAATCCTGACGAGCCCAGAGCCCGAAAATAATTGGATCTATCCTGCAATTTGCTCCGTAATAGAGTTCAAGGTAATGTTGCTGCTGTTGCACAATTATACCCGGTAGTAAAAATATATCCCGGCTATTCCTGCCCGGGGACATATTAACCATGCCTCCGGCATACAACGAGTATCTTCTTGCAAGTGAATTTAATCCCGATGCTCCCTGGTGTTCGTCAGGCCTGGTGATGTGGTTCACTGAAACACCTGAAAAGAAAATATCTTTAAAATAAACCGAAAAACCCAGTGAAAAATCTCCATAGCCCGACCTGAAATGATCATAATTTAGAGGTTCGGTGATTGCAGGAGCCCCGGTGAGGTCAGATTCAAATATCAGGTTGTTCCCGCTGACACTCCGGAAAACGTACGATAATCCCAAACCGGCAGATACATCAATATTATCAGATACTCCTATCGTATAGGCATATATTCCGTTTAATGAAGATTTGAGTAAACTCCCCTGGCCCTGATTATCATGAACCAGGCTCAGTCCGAACGAACTATTCAGGTTTTCTACAGGCATAATAAATGCTGCGCTGTAGGTTGAAAAAACATTGTTAAGCCCCGGCCACTGGTTTCTGTAGGTTGCACCAAACTGCATACCGTCTGCTGCAGAAATGCACGAAGGATTAGTGTAAACAAGGGTTGGCAGAAAACCAGAATAATGCTGGTCCTGTGCATGTTGATGCAAGTTTACAGCCATAAGGAGCAATATGACAACTATTTTTCTCAATTAACTCTTTTCGTAATTTTTTGTTATACAATAATAACATATGATATACGTTTAAAATTTTTGATACGTATTTACATATGCCCTGGCGTATTTAATTTTATTATTTTCGTGAAAAAATAGCAATAATCTCATGAAGAACCTATTTATTTTATTAACATTAATATCTCTTCAGCTACATGGCCAGAACCGGGTTTTAGATAGATCGCTGGATTGGCAAAGCAGCAAAAAAGTATTGTCAGATGCCGAAATATCAAGGAACTATCTTTTTTTTGAAGATGCTGTTTATGAAAATCCAAATAGCCTCTTCCCATACTATAATGAACTGTTATCAATCCGGGATTATTATAACCTGCAAAAAATTAATATACAAAATCGTGTATATCAAACAGTTTCGGCTGAAGATTTGGTGAATATACCAATGCTTGATGAACTGTCTGCTGATATTAAGGTAAGTGTGAACAGGGTTTATAATTTTAAAAAAGAGCAGGCACTTTTAAGTATTTTACCCTTGCGAAAAAATCCTGTAACAGGACAAGTCGAAAGGCTTGTCTCATTTTCAATTGAAATAGCGCCTGAAACAGGTTCACGTGCAGTTGCTGCCCCCACTGATATCACCGAAGAATTTGCCACAGAATCGGTACTTGCATCTGGTACATGGCATAAGATAAAGATAGCACAAACAGGAATATACAAACTCACTTATGCCGACCTTCAAAATATAGGCATATCCAATCCGGCCAATGTAAGGGTTTATGGCAATGGCGGAAAAGCAGTTCCGCTAATGAACAGGGAACCACGCGTGGATGACCTGGCAGAGAATGCCATTTTTATGGAGAAAGGCAGCGATGGTATTTTTAACCAGGGTGATTATATATTATTTTATGCCCGGGGAATGGTAAACTGGAGATTTAACAGTGTTGATTCGATATTTCAGCATACCATTAATGATTATTCACAGTATGCATATTATTTCCTCACCTCATCGTCTGGCCCCGGCAAAAGAATAACTGCAGCTGAACAAATAGCTTCCCCGGCAAATATCTCCGTAACCTCATTTAATGCATATGAATATCAGGAAAGAAATCTTTACAACTTATTAAAATCCGGAAGGCAATGGGTTGGAGAAAAAATTGGTTACGGTCAATCATACGACACTACATTCAGGTTTCCAAATCTTGTGCCGGGCTCTGAAGTAGCTGTAATATCGAATGTAATCAGCCGTTCGGCTAAGCAGCGTACATTTACCTTTAATATTAATAACCAGTTTACAGATTATATTGATATCGGCAGTGTGGATATAACGTATAATGTTGGCACGCACGCGAAACAGGGGCAGAAAACCATGCGGTTGAATACCAGTGAAGAAAACATTGCTGTGAAAGTTTCTTACAATAAAACTGAGGAGTCGGATGAGGGATGGCTCGATTACATAACAGTAAATGCCCGCAGGTCGCTCACTTTCTCCGAAAAACCTTTATTTTTCAGGGATATCCGGTCGGTCGCAGAGGGAAATATTGCAGAATTTAAAATTCAAAACAGTGGCAATCAGACCATTGTTTGGGATATAACCGATATTTACAATATTAAATCGGTTGCTGCCTCTCAATCGGGCCAGGTAGTTACCTTCAGGGCAGAATCATCGGTTTTGAGGGAATTTGTTGCATTTGACCTTCAGACAACTTTTCTGAAACCTGTTATTCTGGCGAATAATCTGGTGGAAAACCAAAACCTACATGGTTTAAGCCCCCATAAAATGATCATAGTTTCTCATCCGTTATTTCTCCACCAGGCTGAGAGAATTGCTGACTATCACAGGCAAAAGGACAATTTCAGCGTAATTGCCACCACAACAGAAAAAGTATACAACGAGTTTTCTTCAGGCATGCCTGATGTAAGCGCTATAAGAGATTTTGCAAGGATGATCTATGACAGGTCGCAAAATGGTGAAAACAGCCTGAGATATTTACTCCTTTTTGGTGATGGCTCTTATAATAATATATTAAATGCTGAAGGCAACCCGAATTATATCCCTACCTACCAGTCAACAGCCTCACTGGGGCACACAACCTCATATGTCTCTGATGACTTTTTTGGCTTTCTTGACAAACATGAAGGAGGAAACGACTCGATGCACTATTATTACCTTGATATCGGCATAGGGCGTTTGCCCGCCGGTGATACTGTTGAAGCTAAAAACATGGTAGATAAAATACTCGCTTACAATTCTCCCGAAACAAAACAGGATTGGAGAAACACAATGCTGTTTGTAGGCGACGATCAGGATGGTAACACACATATGGACCAGGCAAATGAACTGGCAGATTATATCAGGGCAAATCATCCCGAGTTTGTAGTGAAAAAGATATTGCTCGATGCCTACAAGCAGGTTACATCTTCGACCGGAAACAGGTACCCCGATGTAAACAGGGCCATACATGACAATTTTAACAGGGGACTGCTGATATTCAACTATACCGGACATGGCAGTGAAAACGGAATTACCGAAGAGCAGATACTCATAAAACAAGACCTGGAAAAGCTCAGGAACAAGAACAAATATCCTCTGTTTATTACTGCAACCTGTGAATTTAGTCGTTGGGACGACATGACTATTGATAGTGAAGATGGTAAACCCAAAGAGATGACCTCTGCCGGCGAAGTTGCCTTGTTGAACCCTGACGGAGGGGCTATTGCCCTTCTTTCAACAACAAGGGTGGTATACTCGCATAGTAACCATTACCTCAACCGCCATTTTTACTACAACGCATTCAAGACCAATGAAGATGGTAGCCGCCGGAGGCTGGGTGATATTATAAGGTTTACAAAGAATGCAATCGGGGGAGACAACAATAAAATGAATTTTACACTGCTTGGAAACCCGGCGATGGACCTCGCCTATCCTGATTTCAACATTGTAACCGACTCAATCAACGGAAATCATGTTTCCATTGCGAACGACACCATTAAAGCTTTTATGCAACTCACAGTCAGCGGCCATATCCAGACCAAAGACAGTGTTCTTTATGAAGATTTCAACGGAACGATCATCCCCTCAGTTTTTGATAAGGTTCAACAGGTAACCACTTTGCAAAACGATGTAGGCTCAAGACCATATAATTTCCAGGTGCAGGAAAACCTGCTCTTCAGGGGTAAAGCCAGTATTACTAACGGAAGGTTTAAATTTACATTTATCGTTCCAAAAGACATCTCTTACACAATCGGAAAAGGTAAAATTAACTATTATGCATACAATGACCTGATTGACGCCAACGGCTATTTCAGCAACTTTTTAATTGGGGGTACTTCAGACCTGATGGATCAAGACAATACCGGACCCGAAATAGAACTCTACCTGAATAATGAATACTTCAGGGATGGAGGAATTTCTGATAAAGACCCAAAAGTCTACGTTAAAGTATTCGATGAACACGGCATTAATACAACAGGCAATGGAATAGGGCACGATATTGTAGCCGTTCTGAACAACAACACCTCCAATCCATTGGTTATGAACGACTACTACCAGTCGCAGAAAGATGATTACCGTAGCGGTGAAGTGATGTACCAGTTGATTGATATTAAGCCGGGAATACACACCATTCATGTAAAGGTATGGGACATTTTCAATAATTCTTCCGAGAAAATGATCAGTTTCAGAGTACTTGATGCAAATGCACTGGTTCTCGAAAAAGTATACAATTATCCAAATCCGTTCAACGAGCATACAATTTTTCAGTTCGAACACAATAATCCAGATGATGAGCTGTTAATTAAGATAGAAATTTTTGATTTTTCAGGAAGGGTTGTCCGTATGATAAATCTTAATTCTTATGCTACGGGTTACAGATCAGAACCAATTGAATGGGACGGCACAGATGAATATGGCAACAAACTGCCGAATGGCATTTATCCGTATCGCGTTACGGTTGAAAATTCAGATGGTCTCTATGCCGTAAAATTCGAAAAGTTAATGATATTAAAATAGTTTATCAATTTCAAATTGTAATATTATGTTTTATATTTGCTCCACAAAAATTAAAAAAATAATGATTGTAAAAAGATTCGTTATCAGTGTATTGTCTTGCACACTGATATCTACCTTTGGCTTTTCCCAGAACAGTCCTGTGTCAAGATTATTGAGCGGTGAACAAAATGTTATCCATTCCACTGTTCCTTTTCTTTCAATAGCCCCCGATTCAAGGGCAGGTGCTATGGGTGATGCCGGGGTTGCTACATCTCCCGATGCCAACTCTCAACACTGGAATGCTGCAAAATATGCTTTTTTACCCGGTGAAATGGGACTTTCGCTATCTTATACACCCTGGTTAAGAAATCTGGTTCCTGACATCAACCTTGCATACCTTAATTTTTACAAACGTTTCGATGACAGACAGGTACTAAGTGCATCTTTGTTGTACTTTTCTTTAGGAGACCTGATTTTCAGAAACGATTGGGGAGATTATGTAGGTCAATACACTCCCAACGAGTTTACAATTGATGCCGCTTATTCAAGGTTGTTCACCGACAATCTTTCGAGTGCCCTTACACTCAGATTTATACGCTCTGACATAACAGGTGGCGGAACAGTAATGGGGCAGGAATACAATGCCGGCATTTCATTTGCTGCCGACCTTGCTGTTTATTATCAAAAAGATATAGAAATAGATGGCAAACCCAGCCAGTATGCCTGGGGGGTTTGCCTGTCAAACCTCGGTACACCCATCTCTTATACCGATGATTCGGAAAAGCAGTTTATTCCTGCCAATCTTAGAATTGGCGGACGGTTAACGCTTGAACTCGATGATTATAATAATATTAGTTTTGCCACTGATTTCAATAAGCTGCTTGTACCATCACCTCAAATAATGATTGATTCGGTTGTTTACGGGCTTGAAGCTCCAAAATCCCTTCCACTAAGCTGGATACAATCTTTCTATGATGCCCCGAACGGTTTCAAAGAAGAAATAAATGAGATCATGATTTCTGTTGGTGCAGAATACTGGTACCGCGACCAGTTTGCTATAAGGGCCGGGTATTTTCACGAGCATCAGGACAAAGGCAACAGAAAATATTTTACAGCAGGTATAGGTCTGAAACTAAACGTTTTCTCTCTTGATTTTGCCTACCTCATACCAACTTCGGGCCGTACCAATCCCCTTGCCAGCACCATGAGGTTTACCCTGGGCCTTGATTTTGACAAATTCAGAGAGTTTAGATAGTATATGGATATAAAAGTCGGATTCGGTTATGATGTACACCAGTTAAAAGAGGGCAATAAGTTAGTCCTCGGCGGGATCATCATTCCCCATAAAAAAGGCCCTGTTGGCCATTCAGATGGCGATGTATTAATCCATGCCATATGCGATGCGCTGCTGGGCGCTGCTAATTTAAGAGATATCGGATATCATTTCCCTGACACCTCTGATGAATTCAAAGGAATTGACAGTAAGGTGCTTTTAAAGAAAACAGTAAACCTGTTAAAAGAACAAGGTTATGAAGTAGGCAATATAGATTGCACAGTGTGTCTGCAGAAGCCTAAAATTATGCAGTACATTCCCGAAATGCAGCGAATACTTTCACACGTTATTGATACCGAGCCTGAGAATATATCACTGAAAGCCACGACTACCGAAAAGCTTGGGTTTATTGGCAATGAGAAAGGAATTGCCGCTTATGCTGTTGCCCTGATCGGGAAAAAAAAGAAGAGCCCCGGCAAAAAATAAAAACCTAAACTACCCGTTATGAAAAGTGTCGTAGTTTTAGGGGCAAGTGCAAATCCCGACAGATATTCCAACAAAGCAGTAAGAAGTTTACTTAAAAGAGGTTATCATGTTATTCCGGTTGGCCGCCAGGAAGGTCTGATTGAAAACCTGCCCATACTGACCTGCATGCCCGATATTGAAAATGTACACACGGTATTAATGTACATTTCACAGGCGAACCAGCTGGAATATTATGATTATATTCTGAAGCTTAAACCAAAGCGGATTATTTTTAACCCCGGAACAGAAAACTATGATTTCGGGTTAAAAGCCTCCAGGCATAACATTGAATGCGTTTACGATTGCGCCCTGATTATGCTGAGTACAAAAACTTTCTAACAATATTTTAACAATCTCCGGGTACTTTTACCTCCCTGATATTTCACCCTGATACCTTAAACATTCATAAAAGAATTACTGCTGTAATAGCTGAAAATGACTATTTTTGGAAAAAATTAGCATTTTTATGACTGAGACGAATTTAAATAAGCGTTCTTTTTTTTTACGCAACCTCCTGCGGGGGCTTTTATGGTTTGGTGTCATTATCATAATTTTTATCCTCTTTAAAAAGTTTGTCAGCGCCAATTACCTCTCCTGGCTTGAACCCGTTTACAATAACCCAACAATTGTTTACCTGATTTTTCTTGTCTCGGAGGTTATTATCGGTATTGTTCCCCCTGAAATATTCTTCATCTGGGCGCTTAGAAGCGGAAATATTGCTGATTACATACTTATCATAGCCTTTCTGGCTGCCATCTCATACCTGGCAGGAATAACCGGCTATTTTATCGGGTTATACCTTCAGCGAACTTTATATTTTCAATACCTGAAAAAAAAGGTTCTTGGAAAAACCGAAAAACACCTGCATACATACGGCCTGTATCTTATTATTGTTGCATCACTTACGCCCCTTCCCTTTTCAGGGGTAAGCATGCTTGTGGGTTCAATACGTTACTCTTTTAAAAAATATCTGTTGTTTTCACTCACAAGATTTCTCAGGTTTGCCATCTTCTCGTTGATTATCTGGGAGGCCAATATGATTTAAGAGTGAAACACGAGCAACGGTATATTTGTGTGGTAAAACAGTTTTTTGGTGAGATCTGTTTTAAAGAGTTTATCAAGTATTCCTCTTTGCCTGGTTGTTAATGAAATAATATTGATATGGTTTTCTTTTACAAAAAGGTCAATTTCTTCGAGTAACGCTTTTGAGCCAACTCTTCCGCATTCAACATCCGACTTTCCATACACACTCCTGAAATATTCTTTCAGCCCGTTGAGTTTGATACGGTCCCATTCACCTTCATCGCTTGCAATATGTGCGCAGAATATTTTAAGATTCAGCATTTGTGTCAGGTCCATCAGCTTTTTTATTGAAACAAAATCAGATTCGTCAAAATCGGTTACATACATCAGGTTCCTGACATTCTTTTCTCCTACAAACGAATATTTTTCAGGTACGGCCATTACCGGGCATTTCAATTTGCGTATCATTGTTTCGGTAACACTGCCCATAATGGTATTGGCTTTGCTTTTGCCCTGTGTACCCATCAATACAAGGTCGGGCTTATATTCAAGGCTGTAATTAAGTATCACATCTTCAGGCATACCGGGAGCAACATCATAGGTCATAATAATATTCTCGGTTTTGCAATCGGTTATATATTTTCTTAAATCCGATATGTATTTTTCAGCTGTTTCTTTCTCTGTTGCTTCAATATTAACAGAAACTTCATCTTTCAGCTGGCTTTGAATCTGCACCGTTCCTGATAGTTCAATCAGGTCAAAGGCGGGTGTATAATACGCATGCAAAAGCCTTATCTCGGCACCAAGCTTACAGGCAAGCTTTATTGCATAGCGACATGCAAAATCAGAACATTCGGAATAATCTACAGGTACAAGTATTTTCTTGATCCGCTGATTATGTTTATTGGCATTTGTTTTGCTCATAATGAACTTTATTAGAGGTGAAATGAAATTGCTTTAAAATTTACAAAATTTTTGCTTACCAATCAAGCATAATTCATTTTTTGTCAGCACTTATGGCATTTATTTCGACATTAAAGGGACAGGTTGATTTTTCTGGCTTTCTATTGTCAGAGTAAAATTAAGTGATGATATTTATAAATTTATGTTCATAACTTAATTCCATGTTATAAGGAAATTCCTGATAATTATAACATTTAACCTGAATATCTGCATCTGCATATTTCAAGAGTGCGTAACCGAATGCCGATGTCAATGATCTCTCAGGCCTTACCCCGGGTTTTAACTGAAGTTCGATCTGCGGGGTATTTTTTACCATGCTGATCCTGAAATAACCGGTTGTCTTTCCGGCGAGGTCAAAATCTTCGTATAAGCCACTTTTTATTTGCGATGCATATACACGGTTGCCCTTGTATAAAACGTAATTATTTCTCCGCCCGTGAATTGCTGCAAGAGGAAGCTTTAGCTCAGGCGACATGGAATGAAGGTTTTGCATTGCAAGGGTTTCTGATAAGTTTTTATATGAAATCAGGGTTCCCGAATCACCAGTATCATAACGCATTAATGGTATAACTGAGTGTTTGTCTGTAACAGAAAAAAGCAGAGAAGTATCGTTATGTTCTTCATTTTTTTCTTCTATAAAAGTGCGCATCGGATAATAATGAAACAACAATGGTACAGGCAGGTTTGCATTACCGGTCAAATGCTGTCTGAGGCCGGCATTGTGCCGGGCTTGGTTCCTTATTCTGATTGTATCGAAAGATTCATGAAAAACGTTCAGGCCGAGTTCGGTCATACCCATAGTGGCAATTATCTTTCTGGAATTATCGTGATAGATGTCCATTCCGGTAAGACAGGCCAGATATTCCCGAAAAGCTTCCGGAAACCAGTCCTGACCGCAGATGAGGCTTACATTAATTTTTTGCCAGTTGAAACCGCTGGCTAACCCTTCTTCAATAATTTTTTTTAAAAAATGCGGGTCTCCGACGATAATGGTCTGATCAAAATTCGGGGAAATCTTTTTTACAAAGGCCATAACCATATCGCTCCTTACACTGGTTTCGGCCAGGGGAAGCGATGTGGCCACATGCACACCCATAGGTACACAGTTTATGAGAAATGTTTTTTTATCTGAAGTATTAAAAAGGTAATCGAGCGTAAAATCCACACCGTTTTTTATTTTTCGGGTAATGCCGGTATCGGCGCCAAAAGCAAAAGTACCCGAGAAGCCCGAACTAACCATGAAGTTTTTAACCTTAGAGAATTGTATATTACCAATCCATTCCTTTGCTTCATAAGGTACGAAAAAATCTTTCTTAGTCATCACCGGTACTTTTTCCTTAAAATCACTCAGGGTTCTTACCTCATTTACTGTAACACCCTGTTTTCGAAGTATTTCATTATATGCCGGTATTACAGAGGCAGCACGTCGAAATGCTGACAATACGTTTTTTTCAGTTTTTTTCAGCAATTTTTCGGGACCGGTATTGATCAAAAAATTTTTAATCTGCCTGTGTTTGATCTTTTCAAAGCCTTTTTGGATATTCATACTCCCTTCATCAATTCATTAAAATTGCCATAAAAAATCTTTTCTTTCAGGTATTCCGGTAATTTAAGGTTGCTAATAACTTCGGTAAAATCGGCAAGACGGTGCATCTTTCCTTCATAAGGCATTGGAAAATCGGTACCAAAAATAAACTTGTCCTCTCCTACCCTCTTAATAAGATTAAACGTAAGCAGGTCACTTATCTCGTAAGGATAAGCAGCTGTATCAATAAAAAGGTTTGGATGCTTTTCCGCGACCATAAATGATTCGTGGTGCCAAAGGGTACCCAGGTGGGTAAGAATGATTTTAAGACCGGGGAAATCGTTTGCAACATCATCAATCAGCAGCGGGTTTGCCTGCGATAGTTTTACCAGGCTGCCAAAAGGTGTGGTACCTACATGAAATACAACAGGAATATTTAAATCGAGCGCCTTTTGGTATAAGGGCCAGAATTTTTTGTCATTCGGAAAAAAATTCTGAAGCGGGGGGTGAAGTTTTAGCCCTTTTAAGCCCATGTTTTTAACAGCATCTTCAAGCATACCGGGCAAATCAGGCCTCTTAACATCAACAGAGGCAAATCCCAAAAGGCGGCCCGGATACTTATGGCACAAGCCGGCTACAAACTCGTTTGAAGCATAAAGCAGGGGTGCATACATGGCAAAAACTACCGATTGCTGTATGCCGGCTTCGTCCATCTGCCTCAATAGATTATCTGCCGATAACATTTCCAGTACTTTGTCTGCCTGCTCAAATGCACTTATGCCTTTAATATATTTCAGATAGTCATTACCATGCTGCGAAAATGCCTTGTCGGCTTCGATAACATGTGTGTGCGCATTAATAATTTTCATTTTGATATTTGTGTAATTGTTCATGATTGAATGGATCATACAGGGCAAATCCCGGTGCATAAGCTATTCTTCCCTGGTGCAATAATACCTTAATGGCCTCAAAACTCATCAAAACAGCAGTAAGCCATACCATTGGGGCGAAAGAAGGTACCTGCCCCTTTTGTATTCGCTGCAATGCCTCTTCAGAATAATACCCTTCTATCCCTTTTATCTTTTTCAATTCATACAACATTTTAATATTCAATGCTTTATTTTCGTCGGGAGTAATCAATTCCGGGTCTTTATCAAGGTTATCCAGATGGTAAACCTCTTCCAGCGATGGTGTCTGTTCGGTAAATACCCTCACATTGCCAAAAGGTATGGCCCATCCTTCAACCAAAGGCACCTTATGCTGTCTGGCGTAGCGGCTGATAATAATGATGGGTACAACATCATCGAGCGCCAGTAAGACAATATCTGCGGAGTGCATTATTTCAGAAATATTCGCAGAGGTTATTTGGAGGTATTTCTTAACCTGCAACTCCGGATTGATATCTTTCAGAAATTGTTCGGCCGCGTCAACTTTATATTCACCTATCGTTTTAGAGAAAGCAAAAACCTGACGGTTAAGGTTTGATGCTTCATACTTGTCGCGGTCTGTAAGCACGATACTTCCGACACCACTACGTACAAGTACTTCGGCAATAACACCTCCAAGGCCACCCACACCAAATACCGCTACTTTTGAATTTTTCAGCTTCTCCTGGTTGTCGGGTGTTATAAGACCTATATTCCTGTTAAAGATTTGGTTATAGCTGCTTTTCATAATATCTGTTCATGGTAAATGTCTAATTATTAAATTTTTTCGCGATATTAGATATAAATTTAACTATTTTTATTGACCTGTTCAATAACGGATTAACTTAAAACTCTAATACGTTCAGAAAGTGCATTTTAAAAAAATGAAGGAAGCCGGGCAAACCATTTTCAACCTGCTACTTGGAAAAAATGAGGACACCAATTTTGACAGACGTTTCTTCAGCATAATGGTTTTTGTTACTTTTTTAGTTTCGGTTTATGCCACAGCAATCAATATCATTTTAAAATTACATTTCCCGATTACGTTGTCTACCACGATTTCTGCCCTGATTTTTCTGGGGATATATTATGCGTTAAGGTTGGGAAGCAGCCTGAATAAGACAAGAATAATTGCGATCATTATTGCATGTGTGGCCTTTAGTATGTTCTGGTTTTTCAATGCCGGATCAAAGGGCCCTGTTATTTATCTTTATTTCGTTTTCTTTCTATACATTCTGTTTGTAATGAAGGGCAGAACACTGTTTATACTGCTTGCTGTGATAGTCCTTAATATCACTGCACTCTTTGCAGTGGAATATTTTCACCCCGAATTGGTAAGCAGTTATGATACAGAATTTGCCCGCATCTTCGACCTGTATTTTGGCACGGTTATGTTTTTTATCGTTGGAGGGGTCATTATCATTTTTGCCAAAATGAACTATATGCGTGAAAAAAATAAAGCTGAAAATTCCGACAGGTTGAAATCTTCTTTTCTGGCCAACCTTTCACACGAAATACGAACACCGATGAATTCGATCATCGGGTTCTCACAATTGTTGCAAAAACCCATAATTGCTAAAGAAAAAAAAGACCGGTACCTGAAATTGCTTTACGAGAACAGTAAATACCTGCTACAGTTGATCGAGGATATCATAGATATATCTATTATTGATTCTCAACAAATTAAACTGGCAAGTAAACACACAGACCTGACAAAATTGTTAAATAAGCTGTATGTCACTTTCAGGCAAATCCTTGACGATATGAACAAACACCAGATTAATTTATCGCTTGAATTGCCTGAAGAAGACCTGGTTACCGAAACCGATGAGGTACGGCTCGAGCAGGTTCTGAGAAATTTATTGTTCAATGCGGTAAAATTCACCCATCGCGGAGAAATCAAATTTGGTTACCGGTTGATCAAAAATCAACTGAGCTTTTTTGTAAGCGACACAGGTATTGGTATAAAGAACAAGCATCTTAGAGAAATCTTTAACCGCTTTATAAAGATTGAAGATGAGAATTACAGGACAGTTTTTCGCGGTGCAGGCATCGGGCTTTCTCTGTGCAAAGACCTTGTAAGGTTACTTGGTGGCACTATCTGGGCAGAATCGAAATATGGCGAAGGATCGGTCTTTAGTTTTACATTACCTTATAAAAGAGTAATATCTGCAATAACATCGCAGAAAACGAAACAAGAAACTCTGCGAGACTTTGACTGGGCTGATAAATTTATACTAATAGCCGAAGATGAAGAATCGAATTACGAATACCTGAAAGAGCTGCTTGAGGGTACGAAAATCAGAATTGAATGGGCAAGAAATGGTAATGAGGCAATTGAAATTACCAAAGCCTCAAAGCCCGACATTATCCTGATGGACATAAAAATGCCTCACATCAACGGATTGGAAGCTACCAGAATCATAAGGGAGTTTAACCAGGCAATACCTATTATCGCACAAACTGCCCATGCCTTTGAGAATGACAGGCAAAAATGCATTGAAGCAGGATGTAATGATTACATTTGTAAACCCATAAATTCCAATAAAGCATTGGCCTTGTTAAAAGAATACCTTAACTGAACCACTTCTGGTAACTGTAAAAGAATTAAATGCTACCGGTTTACAAGTTACCGTTTTTCTGCACAGAATATATCTCACTGATTATTTCTTTATATTTGTTTGTAAGGTATTTGCGTTTTAGCTTTAAAGTAGGTGATAATTCACCGGTTTGAGGTGTCCATTCTTCGTTTATCAGCCTGAAACGCTTAATTTGTTCAGTTAACCCGATCTGTTTATTAATCTCATTTACTTCGCGCTGATACCTGGCAACTACTTTCGGGTGTTGAATAAGTTCAGGGTTATCGCGGTATTTAACATCATGCAATGAACACCAGTTGTGTAAAAACGGGAAATTTGGAGAAATAAGTGCGCTGGCAAATTTCTCGTTTTCGCCAATAACCATTGCCTGTTCAATAAAAAACGACTCTTTAAGTTTATTTTCAATGGTTTGGGGTGCAATGTATTTTCCACTCGATAATTTAAACATCTCCTTTTTGCGGTCGGTGATTTTTAAAAACTTTCCGATTATCAGTTCGCCGATGTCGCCTGTATGCAACCAACCGTCGGAGTCAACCACTTCTGCGGTTAATTCTGGTTCGTTATAATAGCCCATCATCACATTATCGCCCTTGCACAATATTTCTCCATCTTCGGCTATTTTTACCTGAACACCTGGAATAGCAGGCCCCACAGTGCCAACACATACTTCGTTTTTATCAGGAGGTCTGTTGGTGGCAATCACCGGTGAAGCCTCTGTCATACCGTAACCTTCTACCACCGGTATGCCGGCGGCACAAAATATTATTGCCAGCCTGGGCTGCAAGGCAGCGCCTCCTGCAACAACTATCTCTAATTGTCCGCCCAACGCTTCGCTCCATTTGCTGAATATCAGTTTTCTTGCCAGTTTTAACCTCAGGTTGTAAAACCTGCTGTTCCCGTTATTGAATCTATATTTTGCCCCTAGTTTCACAGCCCAGAAAAATATCTGCTTTTTGATACCTTTAAGGTCCTTGCCCTTGCCGATAATTTTGTCATAAACCTTTTCAAGCACCCTCGGAACAGCAATAAAAACATGGGGCTTCACATCTTTAAGGTTATCGGTAATTGTTCCCATGTTTTCGGCATAATAAATACTGATACCTACCCGCTGAAAATAATAATTAATGGTACGCTCAAAAACATGACTTATTGGCAGAAAACTTAAGGTTCTGTGGGTATCGTTAAAATCAAAAATCTGTGTTATAGAATAAACATTGCTCATAATGTTTTTATGCGATAACATTACCCCTTTTGGATTGCCAGTAGTACCGGAGGTATAGATAATCGTGGCCATTTCGTCGTCTTTAATGCTGCTTTTCACCTTTTCAAGTTCTGTTTTGTATTTCCCGGCATTTTTTATACCAAGGTCAACAATTTCTTTCCAGTGTTTAATTTCCTCAACTTCGTTAAAACTGTATACTTCCTTAACTGAATCTACCCTCTTTGCCACCGGACATATTTTATCACATAGCGCCTTATCTGAAAGAATGACAAGCGCCGGACGGGCATGGTTAAGTATATATTCATAATCCTCGCTGCTGATAGTAGGGTAAATTGGCACATGAACGATACCAACCTGTGACATCCCCATATCAAAAAAATTCCATTCAGGCCTGTTATTTGAGATAGTGGCAATTTTATCCCCTTTTTTCAGCCCCATTGCAAGAAGCCCGTAACTAATATAGTTTGAATGGCTGACATAATCACCGGCGCTGTATTTTGCCCACGATCCCTTTTCTTTTGCCACAATTGCATCAGGTTTATAGGAAAATTTTGTGCGGTAGTTCTCCAGCAGGTCAAATATACGTTTTGGTTCCATGAAAGATTGTTTTAATTTGCTCAAATATACATATTTTGTAAATATGCTCATCATTATTCAGTATTGTCCCATTCATGAAATTATGTCATACTTTCTTTCTTACTTGGTTAAATATTGTTAATTAAGTAAAGCAAAAAGAACAATGTTATAACTTTGGCGTTAGATTTGAGAGTAACAAATTGTTAAAAATGAAATAAAAAAAACAGTTATGAAAGCAAAACATATCATCGTTGTTTTTATGATTGCCATTGCTGGCGGTTTGGTAGCACTTTTTTCGTATTCAGTTTTTTTTGATAATGACAAAAGCATATTATCGGCGAGGGTCGAAACCCCTGTCAGGTACGTGAACCTGCCGGGCGAATTTAATGAAAGCACTCTCGACTTCACTTATGCTGCAGAACAGTCAGTTCATGCTGTGGTGCATGTTACAACCGAAATGAAAACTGCAGCTTATCGCAATCCTATTTATGAATTTTTCTATGGTGACAGCTACCAGAAACCTGAACCTGTATTAGGGTTCGGGTCGGGTGTAATTATCTCGGGAGACGGTTATATTGTAACCAATAACCACGTGGTAGATAAGTCTGAGAAAATAAAAATCACCCTCAACGACAAGAGGGAATTCAGTGCCGAACTTGTTGGAAATGACCCAAGCACCGATCTTGCGCTGCTAAGAGTAAATTCCAAAGAATTGCCCTTTATCAGGTACGGTAATTCCGATGACCTGAAAGTGGGGGAATGGGTGCTGGCTGTTGGAAACCCTTTTAACATTGCATCTACCGTTACTGCCGGCATTGTAAGCGCCAAAGGCAAAAACCTTGGCATTATACAGGACAATTACAGGATAGAGTCGTTTATTCAGACAGATGCCGCGGTAAACAGGGGAAACTCAGGCGGTGCACTGGTGAACAGGAGAGGAGAGCTGGTAGGGATCAATACCGCCATCGTATCTCCATCGGGGGGTTATGCCGGAATATCATTTGCCATACCTGTGAGCATCGTACAGAAAGTTATAGCAGACCTTATTGAATTTGGTTCTGTGCAGAGAGCTTTTCTTGGAGTAACCATTTCAGAAGTTACAGCAGTGCTTATGAATGAAAAGGGACTGGATAAAATAGAAGGGGTATATGTTGCCGAAGTTCGTGACGGAGGCGCTGCCAAAGCTGCAGGTATTGAGCCCGGTGACCTGATATTGAAGATCAACGATGTGGATGTTTCAAGCCCCTCTGAACTAACCGAACAGGTAAACCGCTACAGGCCAGGCCATAAAATAACCGTATTGGCGAAAAGAAAAGGCAAAACGAAACAATTTGATGTTACATTACGTAACCTGCAAGGAGATACAAAAATTGTAAAACAGGAAACCTACGAGACCGTACTTGGAGCAAAATTGGTTGAGTTGGGTAATAATGATAAGAAAGAACTTGGTATTGCCAACGGGGTTAAAATTACAGAACTCTCATCGGGCAAACTTCTTTCGGCAGGTATAAAAAAAGGGTTCGTTATTACAAAAGTCAACAACAAATCCGTTGAAACCATTGAGGCAATTAAAAAGATCATTGACAGCACAAGGGGTGGTATATTCATTGAAGGCATCTATCCCGATGGTGTAGTGGCATATTATGCATTCGGACTGTAAAGCGGCAGGTACCTTTCAAAAAACAAAGGCTTGCAACTTGCAGGTCTTTTTTTTTTTCAGAAACAATTCATTTTGATATTATATTATAAAATAGTCTAAATTCGCAGAAATTTTTTGAAAGGTACACATGAGACAGCTTAAGATTACAAAATCAATTACCAACCGAGAAAGCGCATCACTTGATAAGTATTTGCAGGAGATTGGTAAAGAAGAACTTATCACCGTAGAAGAAGAGGTTGAACTCGCGCAAAGGATTAAAAAAGGTGATAAAACCGCCCTGGAGAAACTTACAAGAGCAAACCTCAGGTTCGTGGTATCTGTTGCCAAACAATATCAAAACCAGGGCCTCAGCCTTCCTGATTTAATAAACGAAGGCAATCTTGGCCTGATTAAGGCTGCTGAAAAGTTTGATGAAACAAGAGGCTTCAAATTTATCTCTTATGCTGTCTGGTGGATACGCCAATCTATTTTGCAGGCTTTGGCCGAGCAATCGAGGATAGTCAGGCTGCCTCTTAACCAGGTAGGTTCGCTTAATAAGATTAACAAGGCCTTCAATAAATTCGAACAGCAATACGAAAGAATTCCAACCCCTGAAGAACTTGCTGACACACTCGAAATTCCAAAAGAAAAAATATCAGACACGCTTCGTGTTTCAGGACGTCATGTTTCTGTTGATGCCCCGTTTCAGGAAGGAGAAGAGAACAGTCTGCTTGATATACTTATAAACAGCGATTCGCCAAAAGCCGACACCAAACTTATTGGTGAATCGTTGATGAAAGAAATTGAAAGAGCCCTGGCCACGCTTACAGAAAGAGAACGTGATATTATCCGGTTCTTTTTTGGAATTAACTGCCAGGAGATGACCCTTGAGGAAATCGGTGAACGTTTCGGGCTTACCCGTGAACGAGTAAGGCAAATTAAAGAAAAAGCCATACGCAGGTTACGCCACACTTCAAGAAGTAAACTATTAAAACCCTATTTGGGTTAGAATGTAACAGTATTAAAGAGGCTGTATAAAAAGTTTTAAGCACCTCATGGGCTTAACCGACTTTTTATACAGCCTTTTTTTTATATCGTTAAATTATATCAATATACACCAAACTACTACTATTGTGGTTTAAGAGCTTCTTTAATTTTATTTTCCAATTCTTCACAAAGTTCAGGGTTATCTGCAAGCAACGATTTTACTGCATCTCTGCCCTGCCCCAGTTTGGTATCGCCATAGCTGAACCACGAACCGCTTTTTTTAACAATATTGCACTCTACGCCCAGATCAACAATCTCACCGATTTTTGAAATTCCTTCACCGTACATAATGTCGAATTCGGCTTTTCTAAATGGTGGTGCAAGCTTGTTTTTAACAATTTTAACCTTGGTGCGGTTGCCCATTACCTCTTCACCTTCTTTTATCTGGTTCATTTTTCTGATATCAACACGCACCGATGCATAAAACTTTAACGCGTTTCCTCCTGTTGTTGTCTCAGGGTTGCCGAACATTACCCCGATTTTCTCACGTAATTGGTTGATAAATATACAGCATGTATTTGTTTTGCTAATATTGGCGGTTAATTTGCGCAGGGCCTGGGACATCAACCTGGCCTGAAGCCCGAGTTTCGATTCACCCATCTCACCCTCAATTTCAGCACGCGGGGTAAGGGCTGCCACCGAATCTATTACAATAATATCAATCGCACCTGAACGAATAAGATGATCTGTTATTTCAAGGGCTTGTTCACCATCATCGGGTTGCGATATAAGCAGGTTTTCAACATCTACCCCAAGTTTTTGGGCGTAAAAACGGTCGAAAGCATGCTCTGCATCAATAAATGCAGCTATGCCTCCGGCTTTCTGAGCTTCGGCTATTGCATGTATTGTGAGAGTGGTCTTGCCCGAAGATTCAGGGCCGAAAACTTCAATAACCCTTCCTCTGGGGTAGCCCCCTATGCCAAGCGCTAAGTCGAGCGCTATTGATCCCGAAGAAATTGAAGGGATATTCACGATAGCATGGTCGCCCATTTTCATAATTGCACCTTTGCCATAATCTTTTTCTATCTTACCTAAAGTAAGCTCAAGCGCTTTGAGTTTTTGTTGCCGCAGGTTGTCGTTTGGTTGTTCTTTTGTCATTTCAATTATTTATTATATGGTATTTCAGAGTTTTAATTCATTAATAATCTGGCTTGTATGATCTTTGGTATCCACCTTCGTGATCACCTCTTCAATTATTCCTTCTTTATTAATAACAAAGGTGGTCCTCAAAACTCCTTCATAAGATTTTCCATACATCTGCTTCATGCCCCATGCCCCGTAAAGTTTTAATATTCGGGTATCGGTATCGGCAATCAGACTAAAAGGCAGCTGGTATTTGGCTTTGAATTTTTTATGTGATTTCCCGTTGTCGGGACTTATTCCTATTATTTCATATCCCTTTGAAATCCAGTTTTCATAATTGTCTCGAAGGTTGCATGCTTCGGCAGTGCATCCCGGGGTATCATCTTTGGGATAAAAATAAAGGATCAGGTTCCTGCCTTTAAAATCTTCAAGCCTGAGGGTTTTACCATCCTGGTCAACTCCCTCAAATAGAGGTGCTTTATCTCCTTTGTTTAATTTTTCCATGTTGATGCAGATTTAGTAAAAATACAATAATTGAGTTAATTAAACAGAAAAGAAAACTGTTCTTTTCGTTCACTTATTAACATTCCTGAAAATGCATTTGTTCACATTTGCCATAAGTTTCATTAAACAAAAAACATTAACATTTTATTGCTCTTAACATCTCTCTTTTACCGGGCGGACCCGGAAGCTTTTCGATTGTAAAACCTGCCGTTTTGAGGGTACGTTTTATCTCTCCCTTTACGCAGTAAGTTGTAAGCACAGCCCCGGGCAGCATCTTTTTATACAATTTTTCAAAAATATCAAGACTCCATAATTCAGGTTGTTTTAGGGGAGAAAATGCATCGTAATATACAAGTTCGATGCCATCGGGAAAATCAGTACTTTTAATGTCACCATTGATTTTATGAAGTATGAAACCTTTTGTTATTTCAACATCCCTGCCCCATTCACAATCATGAATACGGCTAAAAAAATCTACGGTTTGATATTGAGATTCACAGTAATCTTTATAATGAAGCCCTTTTAGTATTTCATGATCAAGCGGATAAAGTTCAATTGCATAATACTTTACGCTTCTTCCTGAACTTAGGCTCCCGAACAATGTAAGCAATGCATTAAGGCCTGTGCCCAAGCCGGCCTCCAGAATGGTAACAGTGCCTTTACCAGCATAATTGAACCCGGCATTTATAAATACATGCATTGACTCGGTAACAGCCCCGTTTATTGAATGATAATTCTCACCAATACTTTCTGAATAAACAGTAAAGGATTTGTCAAGGGTTTGAACCAATTTCATCAGGCACTTTTGCAGAAAAGTTAATAATATTCGTAAATTATGTCATAAAGATACTCCGCAGGGATAAAAATTGATGATATTCATAAAAAAAAATAAAAAATGCCGGCAAAAAACCAGGTGTCTTTGCTACTAAAAGGTAGCGGCCTATCAGAAAGCGGACATAAAAAAGAGTATCTGTTTATTGCATTGACAATTAATGACTTACATAAATATAATTTTAATAAACAGGTTGAAATTCAGTATTACCAACGGTTTCAAACCCCAAATTATTAACAACAAAACCCCGAAACAGTTAATAACTTTAGGCTTTTGGTTAATTATTTCATAGTGAAATACTTTTAAAAATTCGTATAATTCTCTACTTTTAACAAGAGTATTAATAAAACTTATAGAATTATGAACAAAGGACAATTGATTGATGCTATTGCCAGCAAGTCAGGATTGACAAAAGCTGCTAGTGAAAAAGCTTTAAATGCTACTATCAAGGCTATTACCGGCTCTTTGAAAAAAGGCGACAGAGTAGGTCTTGTAGGTTTTGGTTCTTTTTCTGTGGTACAAAGAAGTGCAAGAACTGGCCGTAACCCTCAAACTGGAAAAGAAATTAAAATTGCCGCCAAAAAAGTTGTAAAATTCAAACCAGGAGCAGAACTGGCTCTTTAATTATTTGAATTAACCGGTTAATTAAGTCAGAATTTCTTAAGGTTAAATGAAGGCACACGCAAAGTGTGCCTTTTTTTATAATACTTTGGGGTAAAATCATAAAGCACAGGGCTTATCATACTTTAATGCAAAGTATCATTACATCGTCAACCTGCTGAAACCCACCTTTCCATTCATTAAACTCCTTTAATAACTTTTCTCTGCGCTCTTCCATAGACAAAGGATCAATAAATACCAAAAGTGACTTAAAGCGTTTTGTAAGGTATTTTTTATAGTTCACGCCACTCAACTGGTCTGCATAGCCGTCAGAAAACATGTATACCGAATCACCTTTAATAAGCTTAACCTTCTGGTTGGTAAAATTCACTTCTTTGCTGTAATACCCAATTGGTGAGCGATCTCCCTTGTATTCTATAATATCGTTGTTACGTACGATGTAAACCGGATTGTTGGCCCCGGAAAATTCCATCTCATCCAATCCTTTTTCAAACTTCAGCAGTACCATATCCATACCCTCCCTAATCTCATCAATATCGCCGCTTGCGTGCAATGAAGCTTTAAGCTTTATGCTGAGCTGGTTTAATATTTCGCCCGGAGGATCGGCATAGCTTTTGTTCACAATTTCGTTCAATAAGGCCATGCCCAGCATACTTACTACCGCACCTTGAACACCATGCCCCGTGCAATCGGCAACAGCAATAAACATTTTTCCGTCGCGTTTTTCCATCCAGTAAAAGTCGCCACTTACAATATCTTTTGGCATATTAAGCACAAAATATTCAGGCAGCTCTTTCTTCATCAGGCTTTCGGGAGGCATGGCCGCACGCTGGATGGCGCTGGCCGATTTAATATTATCTGTAATCATCTTGGCCTGTTTAGAAATAAGATTGTTCTTCTCGGTAAGTATTTTATTGGCTTTCTTTTTCTGCACCATCTGGTAATAAATGAGGCCAAGCACACCTATAACGAGTGCAATTACTGCAATCATTGAAACGAGAATAATCCGCTGCCTTTTAATCTGTTCATTTTTAAGCCTTAGCCGCTGACTGTTTAACAGGTTTTCGCGAGCCCGTTCCTGCGACTCCCGTTCAGCAATCTCTTTTTGTTTGCGCACCTCTTCGGTTAGTTTGAAAATAATCTCCTGGTTCGCATCTGTTTCACCCATTATCTGACTTTCTGACAATTGACCCTCAATATCAACATCCTGATATTGTGAAGTCGCGAGCAATTGTTCATATTCTGCAGCTTTATCTCCCTGGTTTCTTTCTCTATAGATGGCTGATAATGCTTTGAGGCTTCTGGCGAGCAATTCTTCGTAATTGTTTTGTACCGACAGGTTTTTACATGCCTCGTAATATTTAATTGCCTCCTGAGCCGGCCCTATCTGCCTGTAAGCATTGCCCAGGTTGAAATAGCTCAAAGCTTTGCCATAAATATAATCTGCATTCTCTTTTAAATTCAGCGATTGTTCATAATAAGAAATGGCTTTCTTGTATTTATTTTGGTTATAGTTGATGTTGCCCAGGTTGTTTAAGGCCATAGAGGCATCTTTATCGTTGCCGGTCTGTTTTTTCAAATCGAATGAACGTTGATAGTACCTTACGGCATCGTCATATTTTCCAAGCTCGTAATAAGCTACCCCCATTTTATTCAGGGTACTGCCCAGTTCTTCGCTATTGTTGAGCCTTTCGTTCAGTTCAGCAGATTTCTGGTATGAATCTATTGATTTTCCAAGAATCTGCTTCCTGTAATATATGTTCCCGATATTATCCATCACATCAGAAAGGCCTTTTTCATCATTAAGTTTTCCTTTAACCTCCGCCGACTTTGAATAGTTCTCAAGGGCATTGTCAAAATCGTAGGTTGATTCGTAGACCTTTCCTATGTTGTTATAAATTTTCGCCACTCCTTTATCATCACCTATTTCCTTCTTAATAATGGCAGACTTCTCAAGGGTTTGAACCGTTGCATCGAATAAGCCCGAATCTAAATAGGCTTCGGCCATATTTGCCAGAATATCCGATACCCTTTCCTGATCGCCATGTTCTTCTGCAACAGAAAGCGATTGGGTATAAAACTTCAGTGCAGTTTCAATATCGCCGGCTTCCTTTAGTTCATCTGCAACGGTTGAGAGTACAGTGGCTTTTTCGCTTGCGTTTTCTGAAGATTCGATTTTCTGCAAAGTCGCCTTGTATTTATCCATGATTGCCCTGCTAAGGCTGTCGCGCTTAGCGATACTGGTTTTACCTGCATCGGCAGGTACTTCGGTGACACGCTGTGCAGATTCTTGTTTATCTACAGTGTCGGCCAATTTCTGGTTTACCAGCCTTTTCCTTTCTTCCATTTGCCGAACCCCCAGTATGGCCTCAATTCTTTGCATCTGAAGGCGGGGATATTCCTCAAAAGGCATCAACTCGGCAGCTCTTTGAAAAGATGACATTGCAGGCTGGTATTGTTTTAATTTCATAAGGCTGTCACCCCTGGAAATATAAGTTGCATACATTTTATTCTTGTCAACAGGTTGTGAAGTCTCACCCTGTGTTAAGTCTGATAAAATGTTGCCTGCTTTTTGAAAAGAAGCATAACACCCAGTATAATAAGAATTTACGGAAATAAAATATAAAATTGCAGTAATTAAAAGTACTCTTTTGTAATTTATCATCATAATGTAGACTGTTTATCTGCTATTTGGCATATGCATACCAAGACTAAAGTTATAATAAAATCTTTAAAATCCGTCTAATATCAATTCCTGTTTTTTCAAGAATTTAAACCTATTTAATAACAATATTACAAAAACAGCAGGGTTATACAGAAATAATATGCATAAAAACCAGTCTTTGAATTAATCATTCTTTTTATTACTTTTAAGATTTGTCAGAGAAAACCGCTAAATTACCAGCAGTTTTATGAAACCATTAATAATAGATGCCACCCACGACACCCCGAGTGTGCTTTTTGATAAATACTCCAACCGGTTTGAGATTATGGGGGTATCTTTGCCCCCAAATATTTTCGAGTTTTATAATCCGCTACTCGGGTGGATACATGACTACTGCAAAAATCCGAATGACCACACACACCTGATGCTTAACTTTGAATATCTTAACACCTCGTCTGCCAAAATGATACTTAACCTGATAACATACCTGGAACCGGCTATAAACAAGGGCACCGAAGTTAAGGTTCTATGGTTTTATAATTCGGGCGACCCTGAAATGAAGGAAATGGGAGAGGAATTTGCCTCCAATTGCAACATTCCATTTTACATGGTGAGCGAATAGCGCTTTTCTTACCCGCACCAATTGGCCTGATATTTGATTATATCATATTTACAGAAATTTAACGATTAACAGTAATAACTGTCAGCATATGAAATATACCCAGGTAATAGAGAAATATCATCTGTTTTTTGACCATATATATAAGAAACAGCTTAAGGCGGCATTTGATATAATTGGGGAAATGGCTGAGAATTGCCAGAATACTGATTTAAAAGTGCAATTGGAGCACAATTACGAAACATACAGAAACATTCTGAAATATTCATTCGAGCTGGGAGATGATCCGGAAAAAGAAAAGGTTTACAATAAATTATTAAAGTCGCTTACCGAACTGGCAGACGATATCAGGGAAGATTTAATCATCCGTAACAACCTGTTGGGCTATTATAAATCAAAACACAAGCTTCTGGCAGAAAAGCAGATCACCAGGAGCGACTCTGACGAAATGGTTGAAAAACTTGAGTTTGAGAGGGAAATTAACCTGATAATTGGCGAAAACAAAAACAGCGATGAAACCGAAAAAAGTAATTCAGATGATTATAAAAACCACCTTAACAGAATCTTTGACCTGATCTGGCTTACTGATAAATTAGGGGACGCCAAGATAGGACTTGTAAACAAGATTATTAAGACCAAACCGATACCCTGGTATGATAAATCAATTCTTGTAAGCGCACTTACACTTTCGCTTATAAGACATTTTGACAGCAAAAAAGTAATGTTACTGCTCGATTTTTACGATGAAGGAGAAGATCAGGTATGGCAAAGGGCTTTGATTGGCTGGTTACTGGGATTGCATTTTCATGACAAAAGGCTGCAGTTCTATCCAGAAATTACCGACAGGCTCAAAACCATGGAAGGAGATAACTCGCTAACCGGGAACATTGAACTTGTTATTTTACACTTCATCAAATCGAAAGAGACTGAAAAGGTTTCACAAAAAATAAAAGATGAAATCTTGCCGGAAGTTCTTAAGATAAAATCGCGCCTCGAAGAAAAACTGGATATTGAAAATACCGCTTCATTTAGTTTATCGGAAGAGAAAAATCCTGAATGGGAGAATTTTTTTAAGGACTCTCCCGATGTTTATAAAAAATTCGAAGAGTTCTCGAACATGCAGCTTGACGGGGCTGATGTTTTTCTTGGTGCATTTGCCATGCTCAAACAGTTTGATTTTTTTAACGAGTTCAGCAACTGGTTTTTACCTTTTTACAAAGAGAACAAAATGGTATTAAATTCGCTTGAAAATATTCAGGATAAGCTGGATAAAGAACAATTTGCAGAAGGGCTTGAAAACACGTCGTTTATGTGCAATTCAGATAAATATTCATTTTGCCTTAATGTTAAGCATTTGCCTTCGGTTCAAAAATCTATGATGACAGAATTGTTCAACATGGAACTCAAAGCCATGAATGAAATGAAAAAAGATGATGAATTATTAAATGCCACAGCACACAATAAATCCATTATTACCCAGTATTTTCAAGACCTTTATCGTTTTTTCAAACTGCATCCTTTACGCAATGAATTTGACGACATCTTCAGGCTTCATTTCAATATATATCAATCGGGTTTTTTCAGGGTTCTTGTTACCGATTCAAAGATTTTAAGAAATATCGGGGAGTTCTTTTTTGACAAAAACTACTTTCACGATGCGCTGGATCTGTTTCTGAGCTGCCTCTCAACAAAACATGACACTTATGAATTGTATGAGAAAATTGGCTTCTGTTATCAGCAGACGGGCGACCTAAACAAAGCCCTTGAGTATTACCACAAGGCAGAACTGTTAGAAAAAAACAGGCACTGGCTATACAATAAAATAGCATTATGTTACCGCAGACTAAAAAATTACAACAAAGCAGTGGAGTACTATCTTGAAGCCGAAAAAATGAACCCGGAAGATATGCAGGTACAAGTCTTTCTGGGACAAACATATATGGAGCTCGAAGAATATGACGCTGCATTGAAATACTACTTTAAGGTTGAATATCACAATCCCGAAGACCCCAAACACCAGAAACCTATTTCGTGGTGTTATTTTGTAACCGGCAACCTTGAAAATGCACAAAAATATTTAAAAAAAGCCATTTCAAAAGACGGGAATAAAAACGATTTCCTTAACCTGGGGCATATTGAATGGTGCCTGGGAAATAGACAAGAAGCAATAGCAAACTACCGTATGGCAATAAAAAAGTCGGAGTTCGATTATCAATGGTTTACAAAGATTTTTCAGGAAGACAGCAGGTACCTGTTGAAAAATGGCATCAATGCTTTCGACATACCGCTTATGATTGATTATCTGAAGATTTCTGAACTACCCTGATTCACGCGATAGCACTTCTGCCCGACCTTATTGAAGCAAGTCTGTTTTCCATTACCAGCCTGGTGTGGTTGAGCAACCCGTAAATGTCTTTCTGGTTGAAAAGGCTTACATCAATCTCATCAAGAACCTCCATTGCAATTTTGCATTTCGGTTTTAACATAAGGCTGTTTTTGGGGAGCGCTTTGTAAGTTCCGTCAATAATTACAGGAAGAATGTTTGTGCAAGTATCAAGGGCCAGGGTGAAAGCTCCTTCTTTAAAGCCATTCAGGTTTCCATCGGCTGAACGTGTGCCTTCAGGAAAAATCATGATTGAGTTACCCTGCCGTATGTACTTTATTGCCTTCTCAAGCATTTTTAATCCGCTTTCTTTGTCACCACGTTTAACGCTCAGGTATTTGTTCATAGCCATAACCCAGCCTGCAATGGGAAGCCGGTAAATCTCCTTTTTTGCCACCCACCTGAAATGCATCCTGAGCCTGAAAATAACCAGGGCATCGAGCAGCGACTGATGGTTGCATACAATAATATAAACCTTGTTTTTGCCGGCTTTTTCAAAACCTCTTGTTACCACCTTCCAGAAAGGATTGATAAGGACATATGAATTGGCCCACAGGCTTGTAATATAATGTGCAATCTTTAAATTTTTATCAAAAGGCATTGTTATAATCCAGATCAATGTATAGAACGGAAAAATCAATATGCCTGATAAAAGAACAAAAAACCAGAAATAAAACGATATAAAAAACCTGAGCATCATGAGACTATTGGAAAACTACGATTCAGAAAGAGAACAAATATAATGATTTTTAAATGATTACAATATTCAATACCCGGTATTTCAATTTTCTGCTATTTGAATTATTATGGCCTGATTTTTGAATCTTTGTTAATATATTTGTAAAGTTTCTAAAACAAAATAAAATAATCAATCTCATGAAACCATTAAAAACCACAACCCCTCTGGCACGATGGCTGCTACGGATTTGTCTGGTCGCGTTTCTTTTCTTTACCTATTTCTCTATTTTTAAGACATTTAATCTCAAAAGTATTGATTTTTATTTTGCTGCAGTTTATTTTGTTTTCGGAGCGTTAATCCTTATCGGAGGGGTTTTGAAAAATCACTCCCTTACTGTTATTTCCGGTCTCATTATCTTCCTGTTATCGGTTTATCAGTTTATAAAATCATTTCCAGGGGAGTTGAACGCGGGCATTATGGTTTATCTTCTTCCTGCTTCTATTGCTTTTTACTTCTTATCA
The DNA here is from genome assembly GCA_046485045.1 of Bacteroidales bacterium. Lineage (GTDB taxonomy): Bacteria > Bacteroidota > Bacteroidia > Bacteroidales > UBA10428 > JAFGPL01. The sequence continues at coordinate 10,726 of JAWOHT010000273.1, read as the reverse complement.
ACCGGAAATGACAGTTAATAAAAAAAAGAGCTGTTTATCTTAAAATATTTAAACCAAAAAGAGAGTTAATCGTAAAGACAAGTAAAAATTTGTAACTAAAAACAACAATATATAATGAAAAGTTTGCTGATATCAACGATAATAATTTGCGCAACCACTGTTCTGTATGGACAGTCGCGTACAACAAGGGAACCAACCGACACCATTTTCAGGATAGATACCAAAATACTGCCTGTAAATGTAACAACGGTAACCACGGCCTATGTAAGTTTTACATATCCGGGCAAAAGCGAGATTTATACCATTGAACGAAAAGATGTGCAAAAGATCATTTATAAAAATGGCCGTGTAGAAGAGCTTAACAAGCCTGCCGTTATTGAAATTTCGCAGGAATCATGGGAAGCTGTGTGGCTGACAGAAGAAAAAAAAGATGTTGCGAACATGTATAAGCTTGGAGAAATTGAATCTACCTCTCCGCCAAGTGCAAGAAGCCCAAAAGCTGCAAAGAAAGGGGCGATTATTAAATTGCAGAAAAGAGCGGCCAATTTAAAAGGAAGCGTTATTCTTGTAACCTACAAGGAAAAGACCGGCGGGTATGGTGAATATCCGGGATACATCATCAGGGGAACCGTTTACGGATACGAACCGCCCGAAGAAGACACCGAAAAAAAATAAACCAACCATATCATTTAAAAACAGGGTGTATTAAAAGCCCTTAAATGCCCAAGTATGTCTTAAAAGTCATGAAATGTACATTACTGATCTGATTATGTATCTCTGAATTATTTGAAATAACGATTATTAAGATATTCTTACTTACGCAGGAATGTAGGTTATCAGGACTTTTAATACACCCTCCTTTTTTACTCAAAACAAGCCCTCCAGCAATTGATTTATTATTGAAATATTAAAAATGTGCGAAAAATTCTGATCAATGCACTTTCTTAGCTCCACTTCATCGTGTTTATTACCTGTGATTAATGCAGCAAGGGCACCAGATTGTTGAAGCGTAAGTAAGTTGCCTTCAAATTTCGCAGCTGTAATAATGCCCTGTTCAACCATCAGCTCTGCGCTTACAGGTTTATCTTCAATAAAAAAGCTGTTGATAAAGCTGTACTTCGGTGAATACCCGTATATCCATTCCCATGTGCGGTATTTTTCATCAGCAAGTTTCTTTATTGCAATCACATCATCCTTAGTAAATTCGTAATTTCCGGCCTCAGGAAATACACCCAAAAATGCATTATAGATACTGGTAATGAACTTTTCTGGAGACATTTTATTTTTAAGATGTGCCGAAATATTTGTAACACTGGTTCGGTTAGATTGCACCGATTTATCAAAGTATTTTCCGGGCATCACGTTCAGCGCCTCTCTTAAATGATTCAAATCGGCGTTAAACAGAAGCGTACCATGATGCAATATCTTTGTTTTATAGATGTGCTCGGCATTGCCCGAAATTTTTTTTTCACCAAGAAGAAGTTCATTTTTCGGTCCCTGCACAGCGTTCAATCCCAGGGTGCCGAGCATACTGACGACAGGTGACAGAAAGCGGTTGAAGTCAACCAGTTTGCCCTTCTCTCCGTTTACAATAAATGTGAAATTTATGTTGCCTTCATCGTGGTACACTGCACCTCCCCCGGTAAGCCGTCTTGCCACCACAATATTTTTTTCTCTTATAAATTGTCTGTTTGTCTCTGCAAGTGCATTCTGATGCTTGCCAACCACAACGGCAGGTAAACACCTCCAAAGCATAAAAACCTCGTCATGGTAGTATTTTAACAAATACTCTTCGACGGCAAGGTTGAAATAAGGATCTGTATTTTCGTTATAAATATAAACCATATTACATCAACTGACTAATGTTCCTAAAATAACGTTTTATTTTGATTTGTTAATAATGAATCACCAAACAATAGGTATCATTTTAATATTTTTGTATTTTAACATTTGAAAACATGATCAGATCAAGCCATGAAAAATTTAGTTGAAAGATTTATAAATTATGCAAAAATCAACACCCAGTCTGATGAAAACTCAAAGCAGTCGCCAACTACCAAAGGCCAGACAGAACTTGGTAAAATGCTTGAAGAGGAATTTATAAATATCGGACTGGAAGATATTTCGTTAGACGAGAACGGGTACCTGATGGCTACGTTGCCTTCGAATTGTTCCAAACAGGCGCCGGTTATCGGTTTTATCGCGCATCTTGACACTTCTCCCGATTTTAATTCAGAAAGCGTGAATCCCCGTATAATTGATACATACTACGGTAAAAACATAGTCTTAAACCAAAAAAACAATATTGTTCTCTCTCCCATTGAATTTCCGTCTTTGAACAATTATATCGGCCAGCCGCTGATTGTAACCGACGGTTTAACCCTTTTGGGTGCCGACAACAAAGCGGGTATTGCCGAGATTGTTACAGCTATGGAGTACCTTGTAAACCACCCTGAAATAAAACATGGGGCCATTAAGGTAGCATTCACCCCTGATGAGGAAATTGGGAGGGGCGCTGACAATTTTGATGTTAAAAAATTCGGCGCCGATTTTGCGTACACGGTTGATGGAGGCGGCCTTGGTGAGATTGAATATGAAAATTTTAATGCAGCGCGTGCAAAAATTACTATCCAGGGGCTGAATTTACATCCCGGTACTTCCAAAAACAAAATGAAAAACTCGATGCTCATTGCCATGGAACTTAACAGTATGCTTCCCGGCCATCAAACGCCTGAACATACTGATAATTATGAAGGCTTTTACCACCTTACAGAATTCAATGGCACGGTTGAGACCACTATGGTGAATTATATTATCCGCGACCACGACAAGGCTGAGTTCAACAAGAAAAAAGACCTGATGATAAAAATTGTTGATCACCTGAACATAAGATATGGCCCCAGAACTGTAAAAATCACCATGATAGACCAGTACTACAATATGCGTGAAAAAATTGAGCCCAATTTTCATATCATTGAACTGGCCATGAAAGCAATGACCGAGCTGGGAATTAAGCCAAAGTCAATACCAATTCGCGGAGGTACCGACGGGGCCAGGCTGTCTTTTATGGGATTGCCGTGTCCAAACCTCTTTACAGGCGGACACAATTTTCACAGCAAATTCGAATTTATACCTGTAAACTCGATGGAAAAAGCCGTGATGACCATTGTTAAAATTACCGAACTGAATGCCGGTTAGAATGAGAGGTAACAGAAAAATCTTTATCCGGATAAGCCAAGTTTAAACCTATTATTGATAGTTTTTAAGGCAATAAAAACCAAAACTGCCACAAGCATGCCAAACATGGCCCCTGCTATGATATCACCAGGGAAATGCACCCCGAGATATACCCTACTGTATGCAACTACGGCCGCCCAGAAAAAAATAAACATCGTGAAAATACGGTTTCTGAAGATAAAGGCAGTAAATGTTGCCAGAGCAAATGAATTGGCGGCATGGTTGGAAATAAAACCGTACTTACCTCCACAATGGTTATTTACAAGATGAACAAGCCGGCTGAGTTCAGGCTGATGGCAAGGCCGTAATCGTAATACGGTTTCTTTAAACAGTTTTACTGCCAGCTGGTCGGTTAGTGCAATAAGAATAATTACCGAAATAATGATATAAACAGCTTTCCACCTGAACTTATAAATCATCCATGAAATAATCGCCAGATATAAAGGTATCCACTGCATTTTACCACTGACAAACCACATAACATCATCCCAGAAAGGGGAATGAAACCCGTTAAGAAACAGGAAGAGTGTTGTGTCGGTATCAGCCAGCAGTTCAAGCATGGATGTCAGGAGGTAAGTTCATTCCACAAAACATCTTTGAGCTTACTGATATTTTTACCAGTAGGTGCCGATATAAACAGGTATTTTATATCGGGCAAATCCTGTGTTATTTCATCCATTAGTTCCTCATCAAGCAGGTCGGCTTTTGTTATCGCGAGTATCCTCTTCTTGTCAAGAAGTTCAGGATTATACTGCCTGAGCTCATTAAGCAGCACCTTGTACTCCTCTCTGATATTTTTACTATCGGAAGATATCATAAACAGCAGAACCGAATTTCGTTCGATGTGGCGCAGAAACCTTAGCCCCAATCCCTTTCCTTCACTGGCGCCTTCGATGATCCCCGGTATATCGGCCATTACAAACGAACGATTATTGTGGTAAGACACTATTCCGAGGTTTGGGGTAAGGGTTGTAAAGGGGTAGTTGGCAATTTTTGGTTTGGCAGCAGAGACCACCGAAAGCAGGGTTGATTTTCCGGCATTGGGGAAACCGACAAGCCCGACATCAGCGAGTAATTTCAACTCAAAAGAATACAAACCTTCAATAGCAGGCTCACCGGGCTGTGCATAGCGCGGGGTTTGATTGGTGGGCGATTTAAAATGGTTGTTCCCCTGCCCTCCCCTGCCCCCTGCGACCAGGATTTTTGTCTCGTCATGGCTGGTTATTTCAAAAAGAATTTCCTGTGTTTCTTCATTCCTTACAATGGTACCAAGAGGTACTTCCACTGTAACATCCTCGCCGTCTGCACCTGTTTTAAGTCCGCCGGAACCATTCTGGCCATTACCGGCATAAATGTGCTTCATATACCGCAGGTGAAGCAGGGTCCACAAATTCCGGTTGCCTTTAAGTATTACGTGGCCTCCCCTTCCGCCATCGCCTCCATCGGGACCACCTTTGGGAACGAATTTTTCGCGGCGTAAATGCACCGATCCCGCCCCTCCCTTGCCAGAGCGACTATATATCTTTATAAAATCTATGAAATTCGAATCAGGCATATATTTATTTTCAGCTTATTATTTTGTATTGTCAATTGCTTCGCACAGCCTGTTGAAAATCTCATCAATAGTGCCCATGCCCGCGATTGATTCAAGCTTGTCCTGTTTCTCATAAAACCCTTTTACAGGTGCAGTCTCAGAGTTGTAAACCTTAATACGGTTTTCTATCACAGTAACATCCTGGTCGTCGCTTCTGCCAGACTCCTGTCCACGGCCAAGCAACCGTTTCACAAGTTCGTCTTTTTCAACCTCGAGCGATAACATAATGGTAATGGGAATGTTCCTTTTGTTCAGCATCTTGTCTAATGCCTCAGCCTGTGCTGTGGTTCGTGGAAACCCATCAAAAATAAACCCTTTGACGCCGGCATTCTGTTCAATTTTTGATTCTATCATCCCTATCACTACCTCATCGGGTACAAGTTCGCCTTTATCCATATACTTTTTAGCTTCAACACCAAGTGTTGTTTTGGCAGACAGTTCGCCCCTAAGTATATCGCCGGTTGAGAGGTGCGCCAGCTGATACTTTTGAATAATTTTAGTTGCCTGTGTTCCTTTACCTGCGCCCGGAGGGCCAAACAATACAATATTTAACATATACTATCTATTTATTGGTTAATTACTTTATAAATATCTCTCAGATTTCTTCCGTAGCCATTGTAATCGAGCCCGTACCCAATCACAAAATCGTTTGGTATTTCGAAGCCAACATAATCAACATTTGTCCTGTGATGATACTTCTCAGGTTTCAATAACAGGGCTGCCACTTTAATCCCTAATGGCCTGAAACTTTCGAGGTATGCCAGTACGGTATCCAATGTGAGTCCTGAATCAACGATATCTTCAATTAATAAAACTGTTTTGCCCCGAATATCTTCATCAAGTCCGATAAGCTTTCTTACAGTGCCTGAACTAATATCACCCTGGTAAGAAACCATTTTAAGAAAAGAAACACGACAATTGAAGTTTATCTCACGGAGCAGATCAGATGCAAACATAAAAGTTCCGTTGAGTATACCCAGGGCCACAACATCTTTACCGGTAAAGTCATTGTTAATATTCCCGGCCATTTTCAAAATTGCAGCATGAATTTCTGTATTGCTGATAAAAAGACCGAAGTCCTTGTCGAGTATGGTAATTTTATCCATTCTGAAATTGCCGGTAAATGTTCGTTGCGAAATTACAAATTATTGGACTATTTTTAGGCTATAATAGCTAATTCTAAAAAATATCAACCATGACAGCCAAAGTAAGCATCATCATGGGCAGTACATCAGACCTGCCAGTAATGGAAAAAGCCGCGAAAATACTCGATGAGATGGAAATACCTTTCGAAATTAACGCTCTTTCGGCGCACCGCACTCCCGAAGAGGTGGAGAGATTTGCCAAAGGCGCTGAGAGTAAGGGGATAAAGGTGATTATTGCCGCCGCGGGCATGGCCGCCCATTTGCCGGGTGTTATTGCTTCAATGACAACACTGCCGGTAATAGGGGTGCCGATAAACGCTTCTCTTGACGGAATGGATTCTTTACTCGCCATTGTGCAGATGCCCCCTGGCATACCCGTTGCCACAGTAGGAATAGACGGCGCACAGAATGCCGGTATCCTTGCAGCACAGATGCTGGCACTGAGCGATGAAAAAACAGCCCGGGCGTTGAAATCATTTAAAGAAGGGCTGAAAAGTAAAATCGTAAAAGCGAACGAAGAGCTGAAGAGTGTAAAATTTAAATACAAGGTGAATTAGGGAGAAGTGCAGGGGCAGTGGCAGTGGCAGGGGCAGGGGCAGGGGCAGGGGCAGGGGCAGGGGCAGGAGCAGGAGCAGTGGCAGGAGCAGTAAAGGAAGGATGGAAGAAATCAACGATTCGATAATTTGCTAATGTGATAATTTGAAAATTGAAGACTGACGATAACTTACTTATGAACCTTGAGACTATAAACTGTGGACTATTGTATTTATACCAATAACCTGTAGCTTGAAACAATTTCACAACATGCAGCAAATGAAAGTTACCATAACAAACAACATAAGGATTTTAATTGTCATTATACTGTTTCTGTACAGTCACACCTTATTTTCGCAGGACAATTTACCTTCAGGTGCAAGGGTTTCGGCGCTTTCCGGCGCCGGTACAACACTTACCGACTTATGGGCAAATTATCATAACCAGGCCGGACTGGCATATCTGGAAGATTTTACACTTGGTTTTCATTACGAGAACAAGTACGCCTTTTCACTGTTTTCACTACAGTCGTTTGCCCTTGCAATTCCTACCCGAAGCGGTACCATTGGAACGAGCATGGCAGTATTTGGTAACCCACAATATTTTGAAAGCAAAATTGCACTTGCATTTGGTAAACCTTTCGGAGAGAAGTTCGCAGCAGGTATACAGCTTAATATGCTGGGCGTATATCAATCAGAAGACTACGGCGACATGTCTGTGCTGGCGGTAGAGGGGGGGGCAATGGCAAAACCCACAGAAGCGCTTACTATCGGGTTGCATGTTTTTAATCCTACCGGTGCATCTTTTAAGAAATTTGCAAATAAAGACATACCGGTAATCATACAGGCGGGTCTTGGCTATAAGTTGAATGAAAATCTTTTGTTGGTTGCCGAGGCCGAAAAAAACTCCCTGCGCAAAGGCTTTATTACAGCCGGGGCAGAATATTTCTTCATCGGGAGTGTTTGTGCCAGGATAGGGTTTTCAACCAGCGAATATTCAAACTATTCCTTCGGATTTGGCTTTGTTCAGAGAAGAATACGGGCAGACATGGCTTTTTCGGAAAATAAAATTCTGGGGTATTCGGCCCATTTTTCGCTGAGTTATTCGTTTTTTCATTCTCAAAACGACCAGGATGAAATGAATTAAACTTTCAGGAGAAAAAATTTTCTGCTGTGATAAAAAATTTTCCTGCGCAGGAAACATTTGCCGGATGCTTAGGAAAATATCATCCGATGCTTAGAAAAAATTTAACCGATGCGCATGCGATTAACAACGGGTGCGCAGAGAAAAAAATTTGCTGCGCAGAGAACGGGTATCATGTTTTATCAAAACCTTAAAGCTATGGTGAGCATGAATCCTCCATCTAAAAGTGTAATGCCTGCCGATTGCAGAAAATCCATTCTGTCTGCCCTGATAATACCGTATAAAATCAGATCAAAAACCAGCAGAAAACCGCCCTGAAGCAACAATGAGTTACCGTAACCTTTAAGCAGCGCCTGCCTGTTGACCGAATTTTCAGACAAATGTTTCAACAAAAAACCTGTGCCAATATAGCCGATATCAAGAAATGAATTGATCAGCAGGGTTTTTTCCATCTTCATCTGCTTTGCCAGAAATTCTTCCTGGCCCATGAATGAAAAATCGGTGGTGTAAAGGTTATAAAAGGCAACAGAAGCAATAGAGAGGTTCACCGTGTTCCAGAATAAATTCATCTGGTGAAAATACTTGTTGGGGCCGGTGTTTTTCGACCATCCGTAAATACCTGTTGCCATATTGGCCAATGCCCAACTGCCGAGCACAATCATCCCTGTGGTATTGGTGCGTATTCCCGTAAGGCGGTATTCTTCAAAATGCTGCTGTGCATGTAAAGCCGGCATCAAAGAAACAGCCATAAGAAAAATCAGCAATAATCTTAACCGTAAAAGTTGCTTGTGGGTTTCTATTTCAGGATACATATGTAATCAGATTAATAACCTGTTAATTAACAATATTGCACCCGGCAGTGTTCATTTCGGGTTGTCTTTTATTACTCTTCGTTGAGGGAAGCAGTGCGACTCATTTCGTTTTCAATTTTCCATTTGCCGTCTTTGTAGCGCCATTGTGCCATGTAGTTCCCGGTTACATTTAATCCCTGCCCTACACTGATAGTCCAGCTACCCCGCTCAACCGCGATGGAATCGCTTACAACCTTAAAATCGCAGGTTAAGCCGGTAAACCGCAAACCACGGTTATACAGTTGTGTCCAGTAAGTATGAATCTCGTCTTTACCTGTGATGGCTGGATACTGGTCGGGCATCATGGTGGCATTGTCGTGGTAATTCATGCAAACAGAATCAATCTTGCCGGTATTGAACCACCTTATATGGTCACCATTGGAACTGGCAACTTCGAAACTTTCCCTTATTTTTAACCGCTTTTGTGCATTGGTACGAACAGAGGATAATAATAAAACAGAAAAAAGAACGATAAACGGAACTGATAAAATCATTAATTTTCTCATGGTGTTTGTTTTTAAGTTAAATAAATCAAGAAAATATTTATAAAATTGCCCGGGCCAGTTTGAAATCAATTGTTTCGCTTTGCCGAAAACAACTGATACATTCCCATGTGAACCAAAAAAATTGTAGTCCAGCGCTTCGAAGATAATCCTCACGGTATAACTGCGCGGAGTGACTTCACCAGCCTCAATCCGTTGCAGCGTGCGCACGCTGATATTACACTTTTCAACAAGCTCATCCTGTGTAAGGCCCTTTGCCTTTCGCAGATCCAGGATTTTTCTTCCTAATTCCGGCTGTTTCATGGTTCACTGAAATTTTTGGGCAAGATTATAGTTAACTTAAAAACTATCAAAGCAAAAGTATTGAATTTTCCCCGACATTGGGGCGACATTTACATGACATTAATTCACTCCTCCCTCCTCAACCTCAAACCTATCATTACAAAAGCTACAGCATAAATACACAACCCTGCTGAGGATACATGCATACTGATAAAGTTACCGGCAACAAACAGCAGGATACCAGCCATGATTAAAACGGGGGCAATGATCCCGTATTTCTTAATCCTGAACAGAGCAATGGCTGTAACGAGGTTTCCCAGGAACAACAAGCCCAGCAAGGAAACTATAAAAGATTTGAATTGAATAGATTCTATAAACAGGGCATCTTTCACAAAAGAGATATGGTCTTCGCTGGCACACACCACCGGCCAGATAAAGACCTCCCATGTAAGGCTTGCCATCTCAAGGGCGAGGCCCAGAAATAGCAACACGATACCGGTAAACAGCAACCAGCCACCTTTTTCACGATTGGCATGGAAAATCCCAAAAACAGTAAATATGCCAAAAATACTTGCAAGAAGCCCCGTGAAAGATACAAGCGTCCATCCGGGAGTGGTAACCAGTAAAGAATAATCGCCCTGTGCCTCAGCGACAGGAAGAATAAGGTAGGATAAAACAATCCAGAGAATGCAGCATATCGCAAAAATAAAGGCAGCGCCGGCGCTTAAGCGGTTTAGGGTAGTTGTTTTCATGGTGGATTTAAATTTTTATGTCAGATTAGATAGTTAAATTGAATGAAAAGGTAATAAAACTGATTCATTTTTAAAAAAGAAGTCATTTGATATCGGCGAAATATATTGAGAACCAGGAACAGCATCACAAAAAAATTACATTCAGGGAAGAATATGAAAATTTCCTGAAGAAATTTGATATTTCTTATGATCAAATGTATATTCTGAGAGATATTCAATAATTAATATCTCGTCCCTACGGGACTTTTTTGTTTGATCTGATATTGCTATAGATATCATGTCCCTACGGGACTAATTTTTCTACCTGAAAAAATCCAAGATTCAAATATTGACACTCTCCTGTTTTCTGGTTGTAACACCCGATTTCAAAATTATTCCAGCAAAATTCCAGGTTACAGAGGGTATGACAAAAGAATGAGGATAACAGGAAAGAGAATGGTAATAAAGATGTGTTTTGTTTGTCCCGTCAGGGACAACATATTTATAGCAACAAATAATTTGCTAAATTAGTCCCGTAGGGACGAAATATCTATTATCATGGCCAATACATATACCCGGATCTATATTCAAACAGTTTTTGCAGTTCAGGACCGTCTTTCATTAATCCAGCCTGATTGGAAAAATGAATTATACAAATACATAACAGGTATAATTCAGACTAATAAACATAAACTGATTGCTATAA